>JAFQTK010000108.1 GCA_017409065.1 bacterium | reverse complement strand
TTAAAGAAGTTGCACAAGGCTTTGAATGCGGATTATCATTCGCTAAATTTAACGACCTTCAAGAAGGTGACATAATCGAAGTTTCGACAACAAAAGAAATTGAAAGACAATCTTTAGTTTAGGAGTCACGCTATGTCATTAAGAAACGAAAGAGTTAGAAAAACATTAATGAAAGAAATTGCTGATATAATTCAGCGAGAAGTTAGAGATCCTCGTATTACAGGTGTTGTTTCGATTGTTGATGTTGAAATGTCACAAGATAACTCTTATGCAAAAGTAATTTATTCAGTTTTTGCAACAGATGAAGAAGCTAAGGCGAAAACAATTGAAGCATTGAATGCAAATAAACCACACATAAGATTTGAATTAGGTAAAAGAATCAGACTTAGACACACACCTGATTTAAGATTTGTTGCAAGTGATACTTTAGAAAAAGGCTCTGAAGTCACAGACTTGATTAATAAAATTTCTCGTGGTGAATTATAATAGATGTTTGGATTTTTGAACATATACAAGCCTAAGGGACTAACGTCTTTTGACGTAGTACGTTCACTTAGAAAAGTTTTAAAAATAAAACAAATCGGACATACCGGCACGTTAGACCCTTTAGCAGAAGGTGTTTTACCTGTATGCATAGGCAAATGCACAAAACTTATAGACTATCTGCAAGAAGATAAAGGTTATATTGCAGATTTAAAATTTGGTTGGATATCTGATACATATGATACTGAAGGCAAACTTCAAAAATTTTCTGATGAAAAAATAACAAAAAATAGCCTTACCGAAATTCTAAGTAAGTTCAGCGGCGAAATAGAGCAAACTCCGCCAATTTATTCTGCAATCAAATTAAACGGTAAAAAACTCTACGAATACGCACGTTCAGGAAAAACAACACAAGACATAGAAATTCCTAAAAGAAAAGTCTATATAAGTAAAATAGAGTTATTAGAATTTGACGAGAACAATCAAACAGCAAAAATAAAAGTAGAATGTTCAAAAGGGACTTATATTCGTTCGATAGTCCATGATATTGGCGAACAATCAGGAATCGGTGCAGTAATGACAAATCTTGTCCGCACAAAATCCGGGATGTTTACATTAGAAACGACTGTTAAGCTTGATGAAATTACAGATAGTACATCTGCTGAAAAATCTCTGATAAATCCATTGAATGCCTTGCCGTACAAAAAAATAGAGCTAAATAAAACTCAATACGACAAGATAATTACAGGACAAAAAATTGATGCAAACAATGAAATTGACGGAGAAATTCTACTTCTTACACATAATTCAGCTTTCGTTTCAATAGCAAAAGTAGTAGAAAATAAAATTAAAGTAATAAAGGTTTTCGTATGAAAAAAATAATTCTATTATTAATTATATTACTTGGCATTTCATCGCCTGCATATTGCATTGCCCCCGATGATTATTGTCCTAAAGCTCCTTACGATATTTCAAGAGGGTTTTCTTCATTCTTATCATCTGCAACAGGTGTAAATTTTTTAACAACACAAATTGCTGAAAACGGCTTAGAAAAACTTTTAAAAAAAGAATTAAATAATAACTTCAAGGTTAAAATTGAAACCTTTGGAGGGAACAATCTCTTAAACGGTAAATTTAAAAAACTTACCGCAACGGGGAAAGCACTTCAACATTCAGGAATGCATATTTCATCGGTAAAAGCAGAAACGATGTGTGAATTTAATCATATAAAATATGAAAATGACGAATTGTATTTCGTTGAAAATATGGTAATAAACTACCAAGGAAAAATCACGCAAGACGACCTAAAAAAAGTTATTACATCAAATGAATATACAAATATGGTCAACAAACTTGCTATTGGAACAAATGGCATATTACTTGCCAGAATTATCAATATGGACATAAAAATTGAAAATAATAAGATAGTAATGAGCTATGATGTTTTAGTTCCAATGCTAATTGGCTCTTTACCAAAACACATATCATTTTCAACAGGACTTGATGTAGAAGATGGAAAAATCAATTTTGAGGGCATAGATTTTGGTAACCCAAATACAAACAAAATAATGAAATCCACACTACCACTAATAAACAAACTCAATCCATTAAGCTATAAAGTTAAAACAACACCTAAAAACAATGCTATTGTTGATGTAAAAACTGTTAAAATTATAAATAATGAAATTATCGTAGATGGAATTATTCTAATTCCCAAGAACTATAATAAAAATAACGGAGAAACAAAATGAACTTTTTTTCTAAATTAGTTATAGTAATACTTTCAGTGCTGCTAATCATGTATATTAAGGATAAGTTTGTTCCTGCAACAGACATACCATCCTATAACAATAAAGTTAAAACCGAGAATATAACAACAAAAACTACAACTCAAGTAAAACAAACAACGTCTGCCGTATCAGAAAATCTCGTAGCAATATACTACACAAATGCAAATAACGGAGAACTTGAAAAAGTTATCAAAACTGTTCCACCAGAAAGCAACAAATTAAATTTTGCACTTAAAGAACTTGTAAATGGTCCATCTTTCAAAGAAAGAAATCAAGGACTATCATCAGAAATTCCTAAAGGAACAAAAATTTTAAACATAATAACAAGAGATAAGTCAATAATAATAGACTTATCTAACGAATTTCAATACGGTGGAGGCACAGAAAGTCAATATACAAGACTAAACCAACTTATAAAAACCGTGGTAAACTTAAAATTAAACAAACCTGTTTATTTATATCTAAATGGCGAACAAGCTGATGTAATAGGCGGGGAAGGTATATTAATAAATCAACCGTTAAATGAGTATTCAATAAATGAATGATAATGAACTGGAAAATTACATAAACCAAAACTGGACACTTGTATTCGGCGAAGACATCGGATATACGGGCAATCACTATGAATACATAGAGATTAAAGAATTTCCAAATTTTGTATATTGTGCACCAACAAAAGAAATAGCTTTGGCAAATTATAAAAATCAATTAAAACTAACAGTTAAAGTAATGCTTGAATTTGGTGATAAATTGCCAAATCCGGGAGAATTTCCCGAAGAAGATTAAGCAATAGAATCAAAACAACGCCCTGACTTTTTGTCAAAATACTTGTCAATTTGCCCTTCTCTATGAATAGAAGTTCCCTTTTCTGTTGTTATTGCACTTTTTAAAAGCTTTGAACCATTTGGTGTTCTTTCAATAATTGAACACTCTAAATCGCCATTAGGCATGGTCGCTCTGGTAAAAACTTTATTCCCCACTACTTTGGTTTTAACCTTTGTCCCCGGCAATTGAGGAAGCTCCGCAAGAACTCTTGTAATACTACTCATTTTCAACCTTTCTTACTGTCGTTTATATTATAAGTTAAGGCAAAAAATAATTTGCTAGACAAAAGACTATTTATAAGCACAATCTTTACAAGAATACATATTTGCAAAAAAGGAGCGGCTCTTTAATAACCGCTCCGTAAAATCAAATTTAAAATTGTGATTCTATTTTTGCCAAAATTTCATTGATATTTGACAAATCTTTAGCTCCACCTTGAGCAAAGTTTGGCTTACCGCCACCTTTGCCGCCGCACTGCTGAGCTATTTCACCAACAAGTTTACCTGCATTTATACCGGACTTAACTAAACTATCAGAAACTCTTACAAGAATCATTCCTGTACCGTCTTCTTTTTGAGAAACCAATATAATCACGGATTCACCAAGTTTTCTTGCCAATTCTTCCATTGCAACTTTTAATACATTTGGTTCAAATGCCTCTACTTTAGAAACAAGTAGCTTACCGCCATTGATATCTTTAGCCTTAGAAACAAATGAGCCAAACTTATATTTAGCAACTTCAGCTTTTAAGTTATTTATCTCATTTTGCATATCACGATTTTCTGCAACAATTTTATCAATTCTAGCTCCAAGTTCTACAACCGGAGTTTTCAAAGCTTGCGAAATAGAATCAATTTCTTCAGCTTTTTCTGTTAAAAGTTTAATTGCAGCCTTTGAGCAAACAGCCTCAATACGTCTTGAACCTGCCGAAATTGCACTTTCTGACACGATTTTAGCGACTCTTAATTCTGAAGTGTTGTCTATATGTGTACCACCGCAAAGTTCTTTTGAAATATTGCCGATAGAAACAACTCTAACTTTCTCATCATATTTTTCACCGAACAATGCCATAGCACCTTGACTTCTCGCCTCGTTAACATCCATAACTTCAGTATGTTGTTCCAACCTGTCAGAAATCCAACCGTTAATCAAATCTTCAACTTTCTTAATCTCATCCTTTGACATAGCTCTAGGGAAAGAAAAGTCAAAACGAGTTCTTTGCATATCAACCTGAGAACCGGCCTGATGAACTTCATCTCCAAGAATTTTAATCAATGCCGCTTGCAACAAGTGTGCCAATGAATGGTGAACTCTTGTTTCTTGACGTTTTTCAACATCTACTTTTGCTGATACTATATCACCAACTTTAATTTCACCATCAACAATATTAACTCTTTGAACAAACAATTTATTAACCTTAAAAGTGTTTGCAACTTCAGCTTCAAATCCTTTTGCACAAATAGTTCCGACATCTCCAACTTGTCCACCTGATTCTGCATAAAATGGAGTTTTATCAAGCATAATATCAACAATTTCATCAGATGAATCAACTGCTTCAACTACTTCACCATCTTTCACAATAGCAATAACTTTTGCATCTTCACAAGACAATTTTTCATATCCGATAAAATCTGTTGAACCTTTATCTTTTTCAATATTGGCATAAACCAATTCATCTGTAAGCACAATTTTTTGGACTGAAGCTTTTGCTCTTTCACGTTGATTTTCCATTTCAACCTTAAACGCATCAACATCAACATTTACATTTGATTCAGCTGCAATTTCAACCGTTAACTCTAACGGAAATCCAAAAGTATCATACAACTTAAATGCATCTTCACCGCTTATTGTTTTATCAGAAGTCAATTCTTTTTGTATAACTTCATCAAGCAACTTTTGTCCTCTATCAAGAGTTTGCTTAAATCTATTTTCTTCTTTTGTAATAACATCAATAATTTTTGCTTGCTTTTCAACCAACTCAGGATATGTTTTACCATAACATTCAACAACAGTTGGAACTAAATTATGCAAGAAATCAACGTCAACACCAAGAATTTTACCATGACGCAACGCACGTCTTAAAATCATTCTCAAGACATAACTTCTACCTTCGTTTCCAGGTGTAACACCATCTGCAATCAAGAAACTTACGCAACGAGCGTGGTCAGTTATAATTCTCAATGACACATCAGTTTTATCGTTAGCTTTATATTTTACTCCGGTGATTTCAGATGCTTTATTAAGAATTTTTTGCAACAAATCAGTTTCAAAAGTGGAAGACTTACCTTGAACAACCATTGCAATACGTTCCAATCCCATACCGGTATCAACGTTTTTCTTTTCTAGCGGAGATTGATTACCTTCTTCATCTTGAAATAATTCAGTAAACACCAAATTCCAAATCTCAACCCAACGGTCACATTCACAAGTATCAATACCACAATCATCAGAACACTTGAATTGTTCACCCAAATCATAGTGAATCTCTGAGCAAGGACCGCAAGAACCAGTTGCACCAGGAGGACCCCAGAAATTGTCTTTTTTACCCTTTCTTAAAATTCTTTCCGGTTTAATGTCAGTAAGGGTAGTCCACAATTCATAAGCTTCGTCATCAGTTTCAAAAATAGTAACCCAAAGACGCTCTTTTTCTAATCCCAAATGATTAGTTACAAAATCCCAAGCCCAAGGAATAACTTCTTTTTTATAGTAATCACCAAAAGAGAAGTTTCCTAACATTTCAAAAAATGTATGGTGGCGAGGGGTTCGTCCTACATTTTCAATATCAGAATCCTTTCCGCCAGCTCTAGCACATTTTTGGCAAGAAGTTGCTCTTGCCGGATTATATGGTGGCTGCTCCAATCCTAAAAAATATGGTAAAAATTGCAACATACCTGCAGTCGTCAACAATACTGTTGGATTATCAGGCACCAAAGAAGAACTTTCAACTAAAGTATGTTGATGTTCTTTTGCAAAAAAGTTAATATACTTTTCTCTAATCTCATCCGTAGTTAAATATTTTGGCATAATAAAATCCTTATCCTCAATCTCTATGTAAATATTCTACTACAAAGATATTTGAAATAAAAAAACAGAGGATAGATAAATTTATATCATCAATCATTTAGACATAGCTAAGATTGCAGCTCCGATTAAACCTGCATTATTCTCAAATTTAGCAGGAATAACTTGAGTAGGAGTTGTAACTAATTCTTTATTAACTGCAACCGTTACTTTTTCATAATCAACAAATTGAGCCATCGAACCGGACAAAACTATACAATCAGGATCAAAAATATTTGCTAAACCAATTGCACCATCTATAATATCTTTTTGCCAAGTATTTAATATCTTAATACACAATTCATCATTATTTTTTACACCGGCAACAACATCATAAGTAGTTATATTGGGATTTCCTGATAATTCTTGAGCCGTAATTCTCATGCCTGTACCGGAAGCATAACTTTCAAAACAATCATAAGTTCCACAAGTACAAGCACGTTTCTTATCTCTACTCATTTTAAAATGCATTTCTCCAGCAGCCCCGTTTTTGCCTTTTAAAAGTTGACCATTGACAATAATTCCGCCCCCAACACCTGTTCCTAATGTCAAAACTACTATATTTGACATTCCGACAGCTGCCCCTAACTTATACTCAGCCCAAGCAGCACAATTTGCATCATTTTCAATAAATACTTTTTTATCTGATAAAGCTTGAAAATCTATGTCTTTATAACCATCGGGAAGGTTTGCCGTTGAACCAATAACAGCTGAATTTTCTCGATTTACTGCCCCTGCTGTAGCTATTGCAATAAATTCAATT
>JAFQTK010000107.1 GCA_017409065.1 bacterium | reverse complement strand
ACCGTGGTGGTTCTTCCCTCCATTGCTATATATAGAGTTTTAGAATATTTTGTAAAAAACACGGAAAACGTGACATTTAGTCACCTTTTCCTAATTCGCAACGGAGTCCTTACCTCTGCCCACCATTTAAGACTCCTTCGGGAGTCTTTCTTGTTTTTGCAGAGGTGATTCTCACCACCGTGGTGGTTCTTCCCTCCATTGCTATATATAGAGTTTTAGAATATTTTGTAAAAAACACGGAAAACGTGACATTTAGTCACCTTTTCCTAATTCGCAACGGAGTCCTTACCTCTGCTCACCATTTAAGACTCCTTCGGGAGTCTTTTTTGTTTCGCAGAGGTGATTCTTATTTATATTATTATTGTTCTATATGTGAAACATTTAGGACAAAGTTATCTTCTTCAATTTTGACAATTGCCCAGCGGATAAATTTGTATCCCAACTCAGACAATCCTTTTTCAAAGTATTCTGATGATGGATTGTCCGTTTTAGGTAATTTTATTTCTGAGCTTATTATTTTCATTATTCAACCGTTACAGATTTTGCTAAATTTCTAGGTTGGTCAACATCTTTTCCTAAAAATTCAGCAATATAATATGCCAAAAGTTGTAATGGAACGCTTGCTAAAACAGGTGATAACAATTCATTAACTTTTGGGATTCTTAAAACGACTTCGAATAAATCATCAAGAGTTTTATCTTGTGATGAAGTTAATGCAATTAGTCGAGCATTTCTTGCTTTAGCTTCTTCCGAATTAGAAAGAATTTTTTCATAAACTTTGCCATCCATCAAAATTGAAAGAACAGGCATGCTTTCGTCTAACATTGCAATTGGACCGTGTTTTAATTCTCCTGCGGCATAACCGGTTGCGTTAATATAACTTATTTCTTTTAATTTTAAGGCTCCTTCATAAGCCGTTGCAAGATTTATTCCTCTTGCAATATAAATGAAGTCTTTTGTATTTGCAAAAAGTCTTGCACATTTTTGAATTGGTTCTTTGTTAGTTAATATTTCATCAATTAATGTTGGGAGTTGTATAATATCGTGTTTTAACTTTCTTAGCTCGTCATTTGAAACAGAACCTTTTATCTCTGCCAAAAACATAGCCAACATGTAAAAAGACATTAATTGTGCGGTAAATGATTTTGTAGCCGCAACAGAAACTTCAATCCCTGCATTAATTGGGATTAAGCTATCTGCTTCTCTAGCCATAGCCGAATCAGGTCTGTTTGTGACAATCAATACATGTGCACCTTTTGCTTTAGCTTGTTTAATTGCTGTAATGGTATCAGCTGTTTCTCCTGATTGGGACACTCCGATAACCAGTGTTTTTTCATTTGTAACAGTTTTGCGATAAATATATTCACTTGAAGCTTCAACATCAACGGCAATTCCACAAAAATCTTCAATCAAATATTTACCGACCATAGCAGCGTGTAATGAAGTTCCACAAGCTATTATTTCAATCCTTTGTAAATTTTTTAGCGTTTCTTTATCTATCTTTACTTCATTTAAGATAATTTTTTCATCAATATCATATAATTTTCCGTTTAAAACGTTTCTTATCACATCAGGTTGCTCATGTATTTCTTTAAGCATAAAGTGTTTATAACCACGTTTTGACAAAGCAACGGGTTCAAATGGTAGAACTTCTATTTTTTTTGAAACTTCTTTGCCCTCTAAGTTGTATACTTTTAGGCTGTCTTTTGTTACTACACCAACTTCTGAATCATCCAAATAAATAACTTTGGAAGTATATTCAATGACAGCAGGAATATCAGAAGCAATAAAGTGTTCTTTTTCTCCAATTCCGACTAATAACGGAGCATTTTTACGAGCTACAACAATTTTATCAGGTTCATCTTTGTACATGACACAAATAGCGTATGCACCATTTAATTTTTTTATAGCATTTGTTACTGCTTTTGCTAAATCCTTAATTTTGTCGTATTCTTGTGCAACCAAATGAGCAATTGTTTCTGTATCTGTTTGAGATTTAAAAATGCATCCTTTTTTAATTAATTCTTCTCTTAGTTCTTTAAAATTTTCAATGATTCCATTATGAACAAGAACTAATTTTCCGCAATTACATGTATGTGGGTGTGCGTTGTTTTCAGTAGGAGAGCCATGCGTTGCCCAACGAATATGACCGATACCGGCAACAGGTTCAACTATGTTATGTTGTTGGTTTTTTAGTAAATCTTTTAAATTTCCAAGTTTTCCTAGGGCTTTAAAAATTTTAATATCACCTTCATCATTCAAAGCTATTCCTGATGAATCATATCCTCTATATTCGAGATTAGTAAGACCTTTGAGCAAAACGTCAACTACGTCACGATTGCCTATATATCCTACGATTCCGCACATACACTTATCCTCTTTTGCTATTGGTCATTAATAATTTTTACACGATAATTAAATCAAATCAAATTAAATTTATATAAAGACAATTATTATTAGACAACTAAACTTACATCAAGTATAATTCAAGAATGAAAAAGGTTTCAGCTAATTTTTTTATAGTAATAATATGTGCATTAATTCTTTTGGGGTTCAATATTTTTCGACTTCAGCCCAAGCCAAAATACAAAATCATTGGTATAAAAAATACTGGTGAATTTTACATAGATTTTAATAAGAATAACAAACCTGATGAAAATGAACTTGTCAAGCTTTATGACATTGATGTTTTTTCATCAAAAAATTCTAAAATTAATTTTCAGCAGTCAAAGCAGATAAAATTAAAACGTACTGAAATTTTAGCATTAGGTCTTTTGGCAGAAGAGTTCTTATTTGATAATTTTTTTGGGAAAAATGTTAGTGTCGAATTTTATGATATAGAATTAAATAAAAATTACAAATATAAAACAGCAAAAGTTTATTTAAACAATAAAGATATTGCCAAAATTTTGCTTAATCAGGGGCTAGCAACCCCAAAACATAAAGAAAAAACTTATAAAAAAGAGTTCAATTTTGTTAATTTGTATAAGCTTTTAGAAAAAGTTAAAAAAGATGATATTGTAATATTGAATGAGAAAAACAATATTTATCATGAAATAGGCTGTCAATTTGCAGAAAAATTGAAAGAATCAAGAGCAATAAAGAAGAAAGATATTCCACAAACTTCGAATGCTTGTGAAAATTGTACAGTTCCAACTATTAAAAAAGTAAGTAAATCTTTTGTGATTCAAAATTTTGATTTTAGTTCAGGGATTTTAAATTTTTATTTTACTGATTTTAACAAAAGAATAAAGCCTGATAGCAGTTGTGAAACGAAAAGTTGCAAGATATTACTCAATGAAATTAACAATGCGGCTAGGAGTATCGATTTTGCAATATTTGGAATAGCTCAACAGCCCAAAATCATTGATGCGTTGGTTTCAGCTCAAAATCGAGGAGTAAAAATAAGATGGGTAACTGATTCGGATATTAACGGAAAGAATATTTATAATGAGGTTATAAAAGTTCAGAAATTACTTCCAAATTTTAAGACAGATAATCACATTTATCCGACAACAAATTCTAAAAATTTTAAATATACAAATGCTATTATGCATAACAAATTTTTTATTTTTGACAATAAAACCCTATGGTTAAGTACAGCAAATCTTTCCCAGACGGATTTAGCTGATTTTAACAATAACATAACTCTTTTAACAAATTCTTCTGTTTTATCAAATATTTTTAAGCAAGAATTTGAGCAAATGTACAATGAAAAATTTCATGAATTGAAAAATCCTATTCCCGACAAGGAAGAAATAAAAATTGATAGCCAAAATACGGTATCAGTCTACTTTTCACCAACAGATAAAATTATTACAAATAAAATAGTTCCACTTATTAATCAGGCAAAAAAATATATCTATATTTCTTCATTTATTATTACTCACAAAGACGTGGAATTTGCTTTAAAACAAGCTAAAGTCAGAGGTGTAGATATAAAAATAATTACAGATGCGACGAGTGCAGGTGGCAAATATTCAATTCATAATGAATTAAGACAGATTAATATTCCTGTAAAAGTTGAGGACAAGGCAGGAAAAATGCACTCTAAGTCCATTATCATTGATGATAATATTACGTTATTTGGTTCAATGAATTTAACTAAAAGCGGGGATACAAAAAATGATGAAAGTGTTATGTATATAGTAAACCCGATAGTTGCAAAACAATTTAAAAAACAATTCCTTTATACTTGGGATTCTATTCCGGATAAATGGCTTATTAAGACACCAAGAGCAGAAAGCCCTGATTCAGTTGGTTCTTGTTTTGATGGAATAGATAATGATTTTGACGGTGACGTTGATGCAAGTGATAATGGGTGTCAGGCTAGAAAAAAATAAAACTAGCTTCTGCTTTGCCCATATCAATAGCACTTAAAGCTTTTTCTCTATCATCGGTGTATTCAATGCCGTTTTTATTAACCAAATCGGATTGAGATAAGCCTAAAATGTTGTTTAAAACTATGGTATTTATATTTTCTTCCAAATGGATTGGTTCAATAGTAGAAGAAATTAGATAAAATTTATTAACATTTTTCATATATAAGCCAAAGGCAATAACGTTTTTAGATAGTTCTTGCATTTTATTTAAGAAAGATTCCAGAATATCGAATTTGTTATAACCGGTAAATGTAAAATCTTCTACTATATAGTTCTTTTTTATTCCTTCTATCAAATCATAGGGTTCTATTCTTTTTGTGACTATTAAATTATCCATAATTTACCTCAACTTTTTTCTAATAATAATACAAAAATTGTTTTATTTTTACACATTTGTTAAAATAAAATTATGAGTTATCTGCAAGAAATAGAAAATCTTACAAATATAGTTAAAAATGACCCGACAAATTTTCAGGCAAGACGAGAATTAACAGTTGCTCTTATGGATAAGGGGTTTAATGAGGAAGCTGTCAAACAGTTATCCTATTTGATTAGTGTTTTTCCTGATGATGCAAGACTTCATTATAATATTGGGATTGCATGGGATAAAATGCAAAATTTCTCTCAAGCTAAGAAAGCTTACGAAGCCGCACTTTCATATGAGCCGGAAGAGCCTGATTTTTTGTATAATTTAGGCTATGTTTATCTTGAAATGAATGATAATGATAAAGCAATTCATTATTTTACAAAAGTTTTGGAGTACGATAAGAAAGATAGTAATACATATTTTAATCTTGGTGTTTGTTATCGTAATAAAAATGAATCAGAAAGTGCTATTAAATGTTTTTATAAAGCATTACTTTTAAACGAAAAGGATATCTTAGCCAGTTTTTATCTGGCATGTGAATTTCAAAAAATAGGAGATGAAGAATCTGCACAAGAGCAATATTCAAAGGTCTTAGAAAATTGTCCTGATTACAGTTGGGCGTATTTCAATCTTGCATCTATGGCATTTAAAGAAAAAAATTATGATAAAGCCGTAGAATATCTTGAGAAAACTATTGAACTAAACCCAAAAGATATTGACGCTTATAAAATTTATGCTCGGATTTTGAGTATAAATGGAAGATATGATGAGGCGGAAGCAGCATTACTCAAAGCTCTGCAACAAAATCCTTACTGTGGGGACTTGCATTATTATTTGGCAAAAATTTCAGAAAAATCAGCGGATATAGAAAGTTATGTTCTTCATTTGAAAGAGGCTATAAAAAATTATGACACCTTGACGATTCCGTTGAAAACAGTAAAAAATGAATTGAAAAAAGCCACGTCTTAACTTATTCAACAAATTTTCTAGTCATAATTAGTTCCCCTTTTTCATCATATCCGTTTTGACCTACCCAATGAGCGATTAATTTTCCATTTGGGGTATAAATGTAGGTTTCTTTTTTAGAAATTCTCAATCCCATGTTTACAAGATTTCCTGAAATATCGTATTGATATGATTTATAAGGATATTCATTACCGGTTCGTATATCAATAAATTCTAAAATTCCACTGTTAGAATAATAATAAGCATGCAAAGGGTCGTTTTTGTAAACAACTCCGTAGGTGCCAATAGAGAACAAAGCTAATTCTCTATCTTTTATTTCTGCAAAACCTTTGTATAAAGCATTTAGATTTTCATCTCTATTATAATCTAATAAAAAAGGTTTGAATTTTATGGGATTAACTTTTGGTTGAAAATTTTTTTGCACTTCGGTTAATGCTGATTGCACATTGTATTCAGCTTCTCCTTGTAGAAGTAAATCTGCAAAACACGGTTGTACAAAGAAAATTAATATTAAAACTAACAAAAACTGCTTCATAGTTTTATTTTAATGAAGATTTCCAATTTTTCAATTAACCCATGTTGTATAAAAAACAGGAGATTCCAATTTGAAATCTCCTGTCAATTTTATAATCTTACAAAACTAGATTTTGCCGTTGTAAGCATCAATGTAGATTTGTTTGATTTCGCTCATAAGCGGATATGCAGGGTTTGCACCAGTACATTGGTCATCGAATGCTAATTCTACCATTTCATCAAGTTTTGCGTAGAATTCTTTTTCGTCGATGCCCCATTCTTTCATTGATTTTGGCAATTCAAGTTTTGTTTTCAAATCTTCAACTGCTTTAATCAACAATTCAACTTTTTCGTCATCATCTTTTCCGCCCAATCCTAATTCATCAGCAATTTGACCGTATTTAGTCTTAGCGTTAGGGAATTTGTATTGTGGGAAGATACATTGTTTTCTTGGGCAATCAGTTGAGTTATATTTAATAACTTGGCTGATTAACAATGCGTTTGCAACACCGTGAGGAATGTGGAACATTGCACCCAACTTGTGAGCCATTGAGTGGCACAATCCCAAGAATGAGTTAGCGAATGCCATACCTGCGATAGTTGCTGCGTAGTGCATTTTTTCTCTTGCGATAGGATCTTTTGCACCTTCTTTGTATGAACGTTCTAAGTATCTGAAGATTAACTTAGTTGCTTCAAGTGCATTTGAGTTTGTAAAGTTAGTTGCAAGAGCTGAAACATAAGCTTCAATTGAGTGAACTAAAGCGTCAATACCAGAAGCTGATGTCAATCCTTTTGGCATACCGTCAACAAAGTTAGGGTCAACAATTGCCATATTTGGAGTTAATGCATAATCAGCGATTGCATATTTTACACCGGATTCATCATCTGTGATGATTGCAAATGGAGTAACTTCTGAACCTGTACCTGAAGTTGTAGGAATTGCAACCATAGTCGCTTTTTTACCTAATTCAGGGATTCTGCAAATTCTTTTTCTGATATCCATGAATCTCATAGAGATATCTTCGAATACTGTATCAGGTTGTTCATACATTAACCACATAATTTTAGCTGCGTCCATTGGAGAACCACCACCAAGAGAGATGATTACATCTGGTTCAAATGGTCTTAATACAGCCATAGCTTGGTCGATTGTAGACAATGTTGGGTCTGGTTTTACATCGAAGAATACTTGGTATTCAATACCGATTTCATCTAAAACGTTTGTAATTTTAGAAACAGCACCTGAATTGAACAAGAAACGGTCAGTCACGATGAAAGCACGTTTTTTGCCTTCAAGTTCTCTCAATGCTAAGTCAATAGCACCTCTTTTGAAGTAAACTTTTGATGGAACCTTGAACCAAAGCATGTTTTCTCTCCTTTCAGCAACTGTTTTGTAGTTCAATAAGTTTTCAACGCCAACGTTACCGGAAACTGCGTTTTTACCCCAAGAACCACAACCCAATGTCAATGATGGTTCTAATTTGAAGTTATACAAATCACCAATACCACCTTGTGAAGAAGGAGAGTTAATTAAAACTCTGCAAGTAGGCATTTTTTCTGCATAGTGGTTGATTCTTTCTTGTGATCTTGCATCTGTATATAGTACAGAAGTGTGACCTGCACCACCTTTTGAAACCATTTCGTAAGCCATTTCAGTAGCTTCTTCGTAGTTTTTAGCTCTGTACATAGACAAGATTGGTGATAATTTTTCTCTTGAGAATGGGTCTTCCCAATCTACTGATGGTCTTTCTGCTAACAATACTTTTGCATTTTCAGGAACTTCAAAACCTGATAATTCAGCAATTCTGTGTGCACTTTGACCAACGATATCAGGGTGAGCTGTACCACGTTTTGGATCGATAAATGGAAGGTCAATCATTTTCTTTTGTTCAGCTTTGCTTACCAAGTAAGCACCTCTGTATTCAAATTCTTTTTTAACTTGTTCGTAAATGCTATCAACAACGATAACTGCTTGTTCAGAAGCACAAATCATACCGTTGTCAAAAGTTTTTGACATCAAGATTGAAGAAACTGCCATTTTGATATCAGCTGTTTCATCAATAACTGCTGAAGTGTTTCCAGGACCAACACCCAATGCAGGGTTTCCTGAAGAGTAAGCAGCTTTAACCATACCAGGACCACCAGTTGCCAAGATACAATCGATAGAATCGTGTGTCATCAACAAGTTTGTTAATTCGATAGAAGGAACGTCAATCCATCCGATAATATCTTCAGGGGCTCCTGCTTCAATAGCGGCTTGAAGAACAATCTTTGCAGCTTCAATTGTACATTTTTTAGCTCTTGGGTGAGGTGAGAAAATGATACCGTTTCTGGTTTTCAAAGCGATTAATGATTTGAAAATTGCAGTTGAAGTTGGGTTAGTAGTTGGGATAACACCTGCTACAACACCTAAAGGTTCAGCAACAACTTTGATACCGTTTTCTTTGTCTTCTCTGATTACACCACAAGTTTTAGCGTTTTTGTGTTTGTTGTAAATATATTCTGATGCAAAGTGGTTTTTGATAATTTTATCTTCTAAAACACCCATGCCTGTTTCTTCAACAGCCATTCTTGCAAGAGGAATACGAGCTTTATCTGCAGCAGTTGCAGCAGCTTTGAAGATTCTGTCTACTTGTTCTTGAGTAAAATTAGCATAAATTCTTTGTGCTTTTTTTACTCTGGAAATCAAACTTTCCAATTGTTCAACAGTAGCAACTTCAGAAGACTGATTTAAAGCTTTTTCTAGTTTTTCTACATCTTTTTTGCTTTTTACCACCATTTTTTTCTCCTTTTTGGTTGGCTAGTCTATATTTTACTGTATGTAATTTCTTCCAACTTATTCGTGATTTATTTCACAATTACCACAATTATAGTATAAAACATAAATAATTTTTTGCAAGTGTATCAAGTACAATCTTTATTTATTCTTTATTTCTTATGTGAAAACTAATTTGAAATAAAAAAAAAGCTATGAAAGGGGTTCATAGCTGTTCAGATTAGGGATATGTGTATCGTTCTCTAAGGAGTATAGTGTTATTATACTTATTGTTAAGAAATATAAATCATACAAAGTTATGATTTATATTTTTTCATCCTCAATTAAACGTATGATGTAATGCCCAAAACTGATACAGCCGTTCTATATATTTTTAAATAAGCGAAGTTTAATTCCTGCTAAAATGGTTTCAAAGTTAAATCTATAAAGGTTTTTCATCTCTGTTGCCATTCCAAGACCACATATTTGGCACAAATTATTTTTTGCTCCTTGGCACATATTTTCTTTTTTTCCATCAGGCATAATAAAATTAGTAATCCAACAATATTTATGATTTTGTGGAGTTTTTAGTGCCTTTAGACCTGAAAAAGTATTCATTATTGGATAATTATGTTTTTTCATTGATATTATTTTGTCTAAAATTTTATCTCTGTCATCAACACAAAGATTTTCTGTACCAAAATATGGCATGTGAAAGTTTAGAGAAATTGAGCGAATGTATGGGTTTTGTTTTGCAAAATTTATTGTTTGTTCAACGGAATTTTCATTTAGTTTATTAACAACCATGTTTATAGAAAGGCTTTTTTTCCCTGATTCCCCGTATTTTGTAATATTTTCAACTGCTTTGGCAAAACTTCCTTTGCCACGAATTAGGTCGTGACTTTCTTTGAATCCGTCAATGCTAACCCAAATTGAATCTGCATTTAGCCATGAAAAATCATTTTGTGCATTAGTAGTAACTGTTGTTGAAAAAAATCCTATTTTTTTTGCCAATAAAATCAAATCGTTTATATTTTTTTCGTTATCTTTCCATAATGTGGGTTCGCCACCTTCAAAATCAACAAATCTTGAACCTAAGTTGTAAGAATATTTCAGTTCTTCTTCAATTTGTTCATATGATTTTGTAATTTGTTGTTTTTCTTTGTCTATGCAGCAGTGTTTGCATCTTAAATTGCACTCATTATTAATAAAGAGGACAGTTTGTAGTGGTTTCTTTTTGCCCAGAAACCTAACTTGAAAATACCACCATGCTAAGTAAAACAATTTTTTCATTTTAGTTGATAGCCGTCACTATGTATGCTGCACAAATAATCATACTGAAAAAAACCATTATATTGCGTGCTAAAAACCAACGAATCATAAACCATTCGATACCAATGGATTTAATTCTGTCCCAACATTCAAATTGTCCCATCCAAAATTTGGGTTGGTGTTCTTTTTTTATTCCATTAACATATTCCACCATAAATTTTACTAACACGGCGGTTAGTGGAAGTGTTAAAAATACAAACCATAGTAATTCAGGCATTTTGTATCTTAAAATACCTGTTCCAATAATCCAATATGGATAAATTGCAAAAAATACCAAGGCAGTTAGTCTAAAATAATTTTTTTTCAGTAGGACTGCAAGTGTTTTCTTTCCAACAGCACCATCCGCTTTCATATCCATAATAGAGTGAACATATACAATGTTTGTAACGAGAGAACCAATGGCAAAGGAAAGTAAAAGCAACTGAAGGCTTACTGTGCCTGTTGCACAATAAAAAACACCGTTCATTAATAAAGGTCCGAACATTAAGCCTACAACAAGCTCTCCAAAACCGTTGTAACTCAGTTTTAGAGGCGGAGCAGAATAGAAAAAGCCTAAAATTATTGCAATTGATGCGATAATTAATATTGGTAAACCTCTGTAATAGAATAAAATTCCACCCAGAATTAACGCAATTAGCCCAAAAATACATGCACAGGCAAATAGTTGTTTGGGAGTTGTTTTCCCTTCTGTTAGATATTTGCATTTTCCTTTGCGGATAGAATTTCCAAGCTCATTTCTTTTATCCACACTTCCTATTTTAAAGTCGAAATAATCGTCTAGCAAATTTATACTTAAATGGGCAAATATTACACCAATAACTGCCAAAACCGAATATTTCAAATTAAAAGATGAATGGTTTAAAGCGACACAAACTGCGGTTACAGCTGCCCATAGACTTTGTGCAACTGCGTGATAGCGAGCATTTTCAAACCAAAATTTTGCTGTTTTAAATAAATTCATTTTTTTAAACTCCCGTGTTCATCTGTGCCGCCGGTACATACCAAATTATATTTTTTTGCTATTCGAGCAACTTTTTTTTCTGAGTGAAATTTTATTATCTTTCTATGTCGTCGATATTCATAAAAAACTTCCATTCCGTCAAGCCCTAATTTGATAAGTCTTTTTACTAATGTGTTTAAACTAAAAGCCCAATAGCATGCCGGATGAGCCAAAACCGCTACCCCACCTGCCTTGTGAATTGCGGTTATAACTTGTTTTGGGTGTCTGAATGAGAACAAACGAACAATATCAGCTTCGGTACCGGCTTTAGTTTTTGCACATAGAGATTTTAGTTCTTGATTATTTACATCAATCCCATATCCCAGAATATGAATTAGGCACCCCATAAACCAGCAATCAAACTCTATTGCAGGGATAACTATTTCATCTTTTAATGTTGGGTTATGCAAATAAGCCTCTACTGTATTATGATCAGATATGGCAATTTTTTTCATTTTTAGCTCTTTGGCTTGTGACAAAATTTCTTCCGGAGTTGATTTGCCATCGGAAAAAGTTGTATGAATATGAAGATTTACACAACTTTTATAGTCTTTTTCTTTAAATTCTTGCAAAAGTTCTTTGATATTTTTCATAAATTGTTTTTAAAAAACCTGATTTTATTATATTATTGTATTATAAATGGAGTGACAAAAAATGGCAAAGAAAAATGAATCAAAAATAGTTAGTGTTTTTAAAATAATTTTTGAAGGATTGTGTTTATATTTTAAAAACATAGATAAATTCATGAAATATATGACTTTCCCTATTTTGGGGCAGGTATTAGGTCTTATTTTAATATTTTCTACCCAATATTTATTTGCAACAAATTTAGAAAAAATTGTGGTATTAAGCCCTATTTTTGATAATGTGTCGGTGGTTTTCACAACACTGTTAATTATAACAATTCCGGCATTTATAATTTTTCTTGCAGCATTTTGGAAATATTTGGTCGCAATGGGTTCTCTAAATTCAATGGCAAACAATTTGATTTGTTCGGCTAAACTTGATGATTTGAGCATTCATAATGACACAGTTAATAGAAGATTGGGAACTTATGTTTCATTGTTATTAATTTTATCTTTAATTTCTTTTTTGGGGGTTATACCTCTTTTTTGGATACCATTGTTGGTTGTAATGATTTTTCTGTGTTTAGTTTTTCAAGTTTTTGCTTTGGAAGAAAATCTAAACGCAATTGAAATATGTAAAAAAAGTGCAAAAATGATAAAAGGGAATTTTTTGAAAGCTAGTTTATTGCTATTTTTATTGTACGTTATATCTTACATAATGATTCCTGAATTAATTAATTATGCATTTACAAAGTTAAGTATTTACGAGATAGTAAACAAACCGCTAGAAACATATTTGGCTACTTTGCCTTTGATGGAAATTCAATCAATGATACAGATGTTTGTTCCTGATTTTTCATTAGATTTCTCCGCAATACCTAAAACAATTGCATCAATAGTTGTATCTACTGTTGTGATTTGCTATACATTACCTCTAAGAAGTATATGTTGTACAATGCTTTATAAAGATTTAGAACTTAAAAAATTAAAAGAAAAGAAAATAAAAGAGCTTTAATATGTTCAGGTGTCGCAGTTGCAAATCAGTAGATAAGTATGAGTTAATATTTAATCCTGATTATGAAGGAAAAAGAGAATTTAGTCAGGAATTTGATACCAATGGTGAGTTAATTTTTCACGTTGATGGGTATTCATTTAAACCGGATTTGGCTTTTATGAATAGCCATGCCGTTTGTAGATATTGCGGCAATATTTATGTTTGGGATTACGAATAAGCTATTTTACTTCAAAAATAACATTGGCAACTGCGGTTACTTTCTTTTCTTTGCTGGAAGTATCATTAATTCCCCAGTTGCTTACTTCATTTGATGTTGGTGCTGTGATTTGGAACACACCCATTTTTACCGATTTAATTTTACCAACACGGTTGTTTGTAGCCTTTAACATCTGAATAGCCCTAAGTTTTGCATCTTTTGTCGCTTCACCTAAAAGTTTAATTTTTAAATCTGCTAGCTTTGAATAATTATATTCAGGTGTATTTGTATTTATGTTTATCCCTTTTTCTAACAATGATTGTGCATCAATTGAAAGTTTAGTTATTTTTTCAATATCACCAGATTTTATTGTTATGGTTTGATTAAAATTATAAAATGCTATTTCATTAGTCATAGCTCCTGATGAGCTATATTTATTTTGAGTATAATTGGAAGGAGCTTCTATTGTTATTTCGTCTTCTTTGATGCCATTATTTATCAGGTAATTTTTTACCAGAGGAATTTGATTTTTTAACTGAGTATAAGCATTTGCTTTATCAGCATTTCGAGTGTTTATGTTTAATCTTAATGTAGCAATATCGGATTTGACAATTTCGTATGCTGAACCTGTTACTGTAATGCCTGCTTGAGAAATATTATCTGCAATAATTTTTGCACCTAAAATCATGCCTGTAACAAGAACTATTCCCAACAGAAGCAGTTGGAACTCTTTGAAAAATTTATACATAAAAACCTCTTAATTAAGCTTTAAAATTAGGATTTAGTCCCAAAGCACAAACATTACAAAGGACTTCATATTTTTTGCTTACATAGTCCAACTGTGCTTGAGTTTTTTCATATTCTTTTTTGTAATCGACGGTCTTTGGTTGACTAGTTACATTAGTCTGCTGAAAACTTGGACTTTTGTCATGACGATTGCCAAAACGCAATGGTTGAGAGTTATTTAATGACGACAAATTCAAGCTTACTCGCATACACTGACCTTTCCACTACTAACATCCTTCGTACCATGATTTTAACATATTCTAACCCAAATTTCAAGTTGTGTAACACTTCTTCAAATTTGAATGTAAATTTGAAAAATTAATCTTTTCTACAAGCAATGACCGATAATGATGCAGGTTTTACTTCTATTTTATTAGTTGGTACAGTGGCTGTATTTGAGTTACCTGTATAAATATCAGATGTTGTTCCTATCCCTTTGGCTGCGGGGCGTGTTGATACTACTTGATTCCATAACGTGTCCTCAAATTTGTAGTTTTCAGCTCCTTTGTTTTGGGAATTATCATAGGAATCACCCCACATTTTATAAAACCCGTTACCATTAATACCAATATTATTAGATTGGTGGTTGCGGGCGTAGAAAAGCATGTCATTATTGATATCTTGGTCAAAAGCTCCTACACCATGCCAATGATTAGGGAAATATGCATCATTAACGTTTTTAATTTGGTTATTTGTCTTGTCAATTGTTTTATTGATATCCATGATTTGATAGTTACTAATTTGACTATTTTTCATGGTCTTTGAAATTAGAGGAGCCGCTGAGCCTGCGGCAATCCCAACAATAGTTAAAGTAACTAAAGCTTCGGCAATAGAAAAAGCTAAAAATTTGTTCATAAAAGTAAATCCACAATGTAATTTCGTAACACCTGTATTCTACTCTATGATGTAAAATTTAGCAACTACTTTAGTCCTTTCATTTTTTATAGTAAACTCATGTATTATGGACATGCTAGAAGTACAAAAAATTTGGTCCTCTGTTGTAGAGGAAATAAAAAATGAGATTCCAAGTTCCAGTTTTGAACCTTGGGTTTTACCCTTAATTCCTCATGCTTTTGAAAATGGTACGTTCTCAGTTCTTACGGGGCAGTCTTTTGCTATTCAAATTTTGAAAAAATATTTTGCATTGATAGAAAATATTTTAACCAAAGAAATTGGTGAAAAGGTTGAATTTAACATTATTTATGATGAAAAATTGGCACAAAAACATAACAAAAAGCTTCAAAAACTTTTGGCAAGAGAAGAAAATATTGAGAAGGTGTCACAAGAAAATCCAAGTGGAAAATATGACAATTTGAAAAAGATGCAATCTGCACCAAAACTTAATCTTAAGTATAAGTTTGAAAATTTTGTAGTTGGTGAAAACAACAAATTTGCATACGCAGCGAGTATGTCAACAGCAAAAACTCCTGGTGAAAAATATAATCCTTTATTTATATATGGAGGTGCAGGACTTGGCAAAACACACTTGATGCAAGCAATTGGGCATTATGTTTTGTATAATCATCCGGAGTTAAAAGTTAAATTTGTCAAAACAGAAGAATTTATTAATGATTTAATAACTTCTATTCATCAAGGGATGGACAAATCTGCCAGTATGACCAACTTTAGGCAAAAATACAGAAATGTTGATGTGCTTTTGATTGATGACATTCAATTTATTGAAGGAAAAGAAAGAACCGTAACAGAAATTTTTAATACGTTTGAGGCTCTTCATAATGCAGGTAAGCAAATTGTAATTACATCTGACAGAGAGCCAAAATATATTCAAAATCTTCCTGATAGGTTAAGAAGTCGTTTTGAGTGGGGCTTGATGGTAGACGTACAACCGCCTGATTTGGAAACAAGAATGGCAATAATTTGTAATTTGGCTAAAAATGACGGAATAACATTACCATTAGAAATTGTTGAATTTTTGGCAAAAACATATTCTAAAAACGTTAGAGAATTAGAAGGGGCTTACAACAGAGTAACTGCGTATGTTGGAGTTTGTAATATTGAATTAAATATTGATAGCGTAAAGCAGATTTTAAATATTTCTGATGTAGAAAAGCAAATAACTTTGGATGATGTCTTAAATATTGTTGCAGATTATTATAAGCTTTCTCCAAAGGATATTAAAGGGCAAACTCGTTCTCAGAAATTAGCTAATGCTCGTCAAGTTGCAATTTATGTATGTCGTGAGATAACGGATTTTAGTTTGAATGAAATAGGTGATTTTTTTGCAAGAAAGCATCCTACAATAATTTATTCACATGAAAAAGTTAAGGAAGATATGGAAACGAATGTAATGCTTAAAAACTGTGTGAACGAAATTATTGCTAAAATTAAAAATTCATAATTATATTTTTTATTTAGCTTTGAATGAATTTTGAATTATATAATTTGCGGTTTTGATTTTCAAATATTGTCTACTTGGGTAATATCTCTATTTTTAATATTGATGTAATATTCGTATAGATTTAGAGAGAAATAGATGAAGATAAATTTTGAAAAGAGTTCTAATAATTTTTTTAATAATGAAGAAATGACAAGTTTGTTGAAGAAATTATCATTAGACATGACTAATACAATTAATGGTTTGTCCGGTTTTTTAGAGTTATTAAACAGACGAATTTGTACTCCGGTTGAACAAGAATTTTTGCTTAATGCAAAATATTCTACTTTTAATTTAACCAAACAAATAGAGGCTTTTTCCACTTTAGTTAATGAAGAACAAAAGGTATTTCCAAAATGTTTAACAAGAATAAATTTGCATTCATTATTAACAACGGCATTGATGTTTGTTCGAAAACAATCTTTTCAAAGAAAAATAAATATTGATTTTGAATATGACAAAAACATTCCTTTTATTTTGTTTTGCGACAGTCTAAAATTTTCAGAAATCATTAATCTGTTGTTAGAAAGTGCAACTAATTTTTCTAAGCAATCAATAAAGTTAAGTGTGAGTACGTTGAAAAGTTCATCAAGTTCTATTGTCCTGCGTTTTGAGTTGTTTTACGATGGAAATAATTTCGATAATTTTGCGGTAGATGATTTGTTTGAGCATATAAATAATGCCCTTTCTTTACAAAGAGATGTAAATAAATTGAATTTAAATTTAGCACTTGCTAATGAGTTTTTAAAACAGTGTAATAGCCGTCTTTTTTACCAACCTATGAATGACAATACTGCAAAATTATTTTTTGATTTTGAATTTTTAGCAAATACTTTTGAGGATAAAAATTAATTGTTATTACAAATATAATTGTATTCACATTTTTTACAATTATGAGTCGATGATGATTTTTTGTCATTTTTTAAGCAATCAATAGCGGATTCAAGTATTCTATCAAATTCTTCACCGATTTTTGGCTCATCATTTAGCTCGATAGTTTCATTTGTGTTGTTACTATTTAAACTGAGAATGGCACAAGATTTGACTTGAAATCCTTCAGATTCGATGGCTTTTTTGTATAAATACAATTGTTTGTAATAATTTTCTTTGTCTGCTTGAATATTTACATTAGTTTTAAAATCGATTATTGAGTAAGTGTTGTCAGTATTTTTAATTAATAAATCAATATCACCAATGAATCTCACTTCATTTTCTGTGGTTTTATAAATAAAATCAAAATGTCTTTCTACAAAAAATTCTTTCTGTTTCAATTTTTCAGGAGAGTATTCGCTGTTTAAAAAATTTCTATAAGCAAGAATTGTATTTTGTCTTATGACATCATCGACATTACAATTTTTTTGGTGTTGTATTATTTCTTTTTCATCAAGAATTTCATTGAATACAAGTGCTTTGTATATCAATTTATGAACAATATTCCCTGTTTCTGCACCTTTATTATGAATATCTAATGAGGGAAATCCGTATTTATATTTTAAGAGAAATTTGCTTTCACATTTTGTAAAAGTATTTAGTTTACTAAATGAAAAAATATGGTTAGTTTGATTTTCTTCATAACTTTCTGCTAAAAGATTTTGTGCAAATGATTTTTCTTTTGTTATTACTGTTGGAACTAGTTGTTGAAGTTCAGGATTAATTTCTGCAATTTTGATTGTTTCTTTGACTATTGTGTTTGGAAAATCTTTAGTATATTCAGCTGCTTTTGGACCACTATTGGAGTCAAAAGTTATTATGTTTAAATATTTTTTTGCTCTTGAAACAGCTACATAAAAAAGTCTTATAGCTTCGTTATACTCTCGTGGGTTTTTCCATATTTCTTTATAAACGTGGTATTTTGGGGAGTCTTTTTCGTTCAATTTAGTTATCATTAAACCGAATCCCGGTTTTTTACCGAATTGTAGATCAAATACTATATTTTTTTCATTTTTAGATTTTTTGTTGTTGATTGCACATACAAAAGTGTATGGAAATTCTAGCCCTTTTGATGCGTGAATGGTCATAATTTGAACTGCATCTAAGTCTGTCGAATTAACATTAGGTAATTCGAAATTTCTGTCTTCAGAAATTTTATCAAAATATTCAAGAAATTTTTTTATTGAGGTAAAGTTTTGAGTTTGTTCATAATCAGAAATTATTTTTTCAAACATTCTCAAATTATTTTCATTTCTAAAATGTTCTATTTCTTGTTTGGAATTGTGTAAATTAATTTTTTGTTTAAAATTAAGAAATAATTTTAGTAGCGAACTTTGATTTTTTTCTTTTACCAGTTGAGAAATAATGTCAAAAATCTTTTTTAATTCTTTATTTTCAAGATTATTTTCTTCGTACAACTTTATTATTCTTTCATTCAAATTTAGATGTTTTGTCCCAAGAGTTTTGTCTATATTTTGGAATTTTTCATCTATTGTCTTTTTTAAAATGAGAAAATCTTTTTCATTATTGTTTATTTGCAAAATTCTTGCTAACGCAATTTCGTTCAAAGGATTTTGGATAAGTTTTAATGCGGCAATTGCATTTTTTATTATTGGGTTTGTAAAATAGCTTTTATTTGTTTTTTTGATGGAAGGAATGCCATATTTTGTCAGAATTTTTTCAATCAATTCAGATTGAGAATGAGATTTTACCAAAATGGCAAAATCTTTGTATTTGACATTTTCTTCTTTGTGTAATTTTTGGATTTCAGCGGCAAAATATTTGGCTTCTGCTTCTTTCCGTTCAAAAGAATACTGAGCATCTTCTATATTTGAATTTTTTACAAATTTGTTTACTTCAGTAAAATCGGAATTGGGGTTAGGTAAAAGTTCTTCATCCAAATTCAAATGTTCTGTTGTTACGAAATTTACGGCATTTAGTACATGTCCGCTAGAACGATAGTTTGTATCTAATTTAATTTCAGGATAATTTTTGTTGTATTTTTCTTTAATGAAATTATGCAATACTTCGAGATTTTCCATTTGAGCGTATCGAAAACCGTAGATTGATTGTTTTCTGTCCCCGACAAAGGTTATATTTGCATAATTTGGATTTAGTAATAATTTTATAAGTTCAAGCTGTGAACCGTTTGTATCTTGAAATTCGTCAATGATTAAGTGTTCAAAATATTTTTGATAATATGCTCGAATTATTTTGTTATTTTTAAGAATATAAATTGTTTTGTTGATTAAATCATCAAAGTCAATAATATTGGCTATTTCAAGTTCATTTTGGTATATAGCATAGATTAGGGCAATTACTTTTGTCAGATAAATTTCTATTTCATTGAAGTTTGTAATATTGTCGGATAAGCCTTCCGGAGGCGTCCATTTTTCGGCTTTTGAACTTCTATTTTTAGAAATAATTAAAGATTTTTTGCAAAGATTGGCAAAAGCTTCATCTTTTTCAAATTTGCAAAAGTCATCAGTATATTTGCGAAGATGGTTTTGCCAATTGATTACATAGTCATCAACGCTTAAACCATTATATGGAAGTGTTTCAAGTATTTTTGAGTAATTTTGTGTTGCAGAAATTGTTTTATCTAAAAATTCTTTTGGTGTAATGCCAAGTGATTTGATTTTCTTTATTGTTTGGAAAATATCATCAAAAATATTGTCTATTGTGTTTATAGCACTTAATTTTTTTAGGTTCTCTATGTTCAAAATAGAAGATTCCAAGTCTAAATCCGAACAAATTTTGTCTATATTTTCGATAGAGCTTATTTCATTATTTCTTAGTGTTTTCACTATTTTTTCGTAAAATTCATTTAAAGTATTTTCGTCTGCAAGTTGAAAATCAGGTGAAAGATTGGCTTCAATCGAATGTCTTGAAAGAATTTTATTGCAAAAACCGTGAAAAGTAGATATCCACATATCATTGCCGTATGAATTTAGTCCGTTTTTATTTAATACATCAATAATCCGTTCTTTCATTTGATTTGCAGCTTTGTCAGTAAATGTAATTACTAAAATATGCGAAGTCGGATGTTCAATTCCTTTTTGGGTTAAATCAGCAGTCAATTTTGCAAATCGTCTGGCGATAATTTGTGTTTTTCCTGTGCCTGCACCTGCAACAATTTTGGTGCAGGAATCAATTGTATTTTCAACGGCTAATTTTTGTTTTTCGTTTAAACCATTGGTTAAACTATTCAAAATATTAATCATTTTCAGCCCCCTCTGAATTTGAATCACAAAGCAACTTAAATTCACAATTGTCACAAATTATAGAATTTTTGCAGGCTGAAAAGGATTTACAATTTCTTATTCTATTTATTACTGTGTTGTTCAAATTTTCTATTAAATTAGGGGTAAATTCGTTTAATATTTCCGTAGAAACAAAATCTTGTTTAAAACCATTGTGTTTATTTTGAGGGCGAATGTATAGTAGTCCCAATGATTTTATGGAGTTTTTTAGATTTTTAAATTCTTCAGCAAATTGAGTTGCGAAGAAATAGATTGGGATTTGGTATTCAAATTCATTTTGTTTCGCTTCTAAGTTTGTGGCAGGTCCTTTTGATGTTCTAAAATTTACTCCGTCGTTACTTATAAGATAACTAAGTTCAGGTTTGTTTTTTCCTGTTTTATAATCTACCACCGTGTAATTATCCCCAAAACGGTAAATAGCATCTATACGTCCGTCAAATACAACGTTTGGACATTCTGCAATCTCAAATTCAAAACTTTTTTCGCTAATTATTTCGTCGGGAATTTGATTAAAAAATCCGTTTTTTTCCATTTCTTTGATTGCACTTTTAAAATTATCTTTCATTTCGGCTAACGATAGTAAATTTGTTGCTGAAATTAAGTCGATAATTCTTTGCGTAAATCCTTCGGCAATCGCTGCTTTAGGTGTTTCTGCCGCTTTAAATAGGATATCTGTTAAATTTAAAAGTGTTTCTGCTGAGTATGAAGTTAAGTATTTTTGATTAAAAATCTCCATAATTGCATGTACAATTGTTCCGTAAGTTGCTGCGAATGTGCTGTGCCCTTTAAGCCCTAAAAGATGTGCAAAGTAGTATTTTTTGGGGCAAGATTGAAAAGTTGAAATTGCTGATGCACTAAGTTTTAGTGTGTCTTTGTCTTCTATAATGATTTTATTATTTTCTATGGTTAAATCTAAACTTATTTGTTTGTGTTCAGGTTTGATGGTTTTAAATTCAGTTTTTGTATCTTCTTCTTCACCTGAAAGTATTGTGCTTAGGAATTGGTAGTATATTGAAGGAATAGTTTGTTTTTTGTCTTCGTAATTATGAGTGCTTAATATAACTGTATTTTTAGCTGAATAGATGGCCTGAATGAAATTTTTTGCGGTATCGATAAGTACAAATGATTGTGTTGGAATTATTTGTTCAAAATTATTGACCAGTTTTTTAATTTCTGCTGATATTTTAGTATTTGCCTCTTCTGAAATAAATTGGATTGAATTATTGAATTTAGGTGTGGTTTTTTCAGTAAGGTTCGGGAAAAATATTTCTTTAAATTCACTTTTGGCGATTTCTTTAAAAGAGCCGATAGTTACTCGATTTTGATTTGGATTATTAATTTGTTGAGGTTTATTTATAATTTCAAGAATATCGCTGTAATTTAAAATCGGGTGACCAAAAGTTGTGTTTAAATTTTCAAGATTTCTAATTTCTTTTATAAGTTTTGCGAGTTTTGTTTTGAAAATTGGGGATTGTATCTTAAAATTATTAGCAACAATTGTAATTAGTTGAATAATATTTTTTTTGCTATAAAGTTCAATCAATATATCGAGCTGATTCAGTTCGGTATTTATTTTAACCGCATCTTCTACTGTTAGCAAATTTAAGTTATTTTTTACGCAGTCAATCAATGAAAGTGTGGTTGAATTGTTTAGCATTGATAAGAATTTGTCTTTAGCAAATTGATTTTCTAATGTTTCAGAAATTATATTTTCAAAGTTAAGATTTAATTCTTCATATAGTTCATCTTTTCTTGTGGTCGTTAAGGATTTTTCTGATTTTAGTTTTGTGTAAATTTCGCATATATTTATGTATTGAGAAAGTTTAACAAGGAAACTTTGGTAAATATTATCAGGTTGAATTGTGTTTGTAGGAATATTTGCCAATGATAAATATTCTTGAAAAACTTTTCCGGTAGTTTGCTGATTTAGTGCTATTGCAAAATCAGAAAAGTTGTAATTTTCGGATTTAACTTTGTTTATTATTGTATTGCATATAAATTCGGCTTCATCTGTTATATCGTTAAATTTAAAAAATTTAGTTTCAGATTTTTTATCGGAAATTATTGTTTTGTCCAGATACTTTTCTGCTAAAGTGTTTGCCGCATTGTTTCCATATTTTTGAATAAAATTTCTTTTAACAAGATTTAACTCTAAAAGATTTAAAAGATTTTGTATGTTATTTGGAACGTAGGTACTTTCGTCTAAAATAATATTTTCAAAATTACTCTTTTTTAAATATTTTAGATAATTTGGCGAATTTGTGATTAATTTGCAGGTATAATTGCTTATATTCCTTCTATCAATAAAATTCTTCAAGTTGAGAATGGAATCGTATTTTTCGTATGCTTTTATAATTATTTCAAATCTATTTTTATCTTCAGTTTCAATGTTAGCTGAATTAACTGTTTGAAAAAGTTGCTCTGTGGATAAATTATATTCATAAAAAAGTCCAAAAAGATTGTATAAATCGTTAGCAAACAGGTTTGATTTTGTTAAATTTGATAATGCAGAATTTTTTAAAAATAAATTTTTTGTTATATTGCGAATAACAAAAATACTTTCACTTTTTGAAATTATGTTAGGTGTAGATAATAGAGCTATTTTTTTTAAAACAAATTCGCTAAAATCTTCCGGCGAAAGAACTTTGTAAGTGGTATAATCTTTCAAAAAAATGTTGTCAGAAATAACACAAAAATTTTTTGTTGAGTTTAAAGATAAATGTTCTTTTATAAAATTTGTATTGTCTGTTAAACTGTCCAAAATTAGCTCCTATACACAATGATTATATAATATTGAGCTATAAATTTCAAATTACTTTAAATAGTCGTGTTCAAAGTTTACAAAATTTTCTTTGAGTGTTATGCTGTTTTCAAAGGCTAACAAATAGATTGGAGAAAAATAATGAAAAAATTTTTATCTGTGTTATCTGCATTTCTTTTAATGTCAGGGAGTGCTTTTGCATTGACGTTAACTGATGTAACAACAGAATATTGGGCGGCAAAAGAAATTGCTGCTTGTGTTAGAGATGGTGTAATAAGACCATATGCTGACAGTAGTTTTAGACCTAATGTAAATGTTAAGCGTTCTGAGTTTAACTCAATGCTTCTTCGTGCATTAGGACATAAACCAACTGAAATTCAAGCAAAAAGTCCATTTAAAGATTTAAAAGGCAATCATTGGGCTTTTAGTGACATTATGAAATCCGAAGAAATAGGACTTTTGTATGGATATCCGGATGGAACTTTCAGACCTGAAACTTTGATTTCAAGGGTAGAGGTTGCCTCTATTTTGAGCCATATTACAAAAAATTCTTTGCAAGATATGAGCGTTCTTGAACAGTTTGTGGATAGCAATGATATTCCTGATTGGGGTAAAAAACAATATGCAAAATCAATTGAACTTGGACTTTATGCGAATTATCCAGATTTAGCTAAATTGCTACCAAATAAACCGCTAAACCGTGCTGAAGCAGCTGTTATTTTGCACAGATTAAGAATGGCAATGGGTTTGGTTAAAGAACAATATGTAGCTAAAGATGCTCAAGTTGAGCAACAAAAAGATCCGGCTCCAACAGAAAAAGTTTCACTTTTGAATTTTAGAAGAATTGTTCTTGCTGGGAACGTAGTAAGAGCAGCTTTTACAGGAAATATAGCTGACTTGGATGAAAATCTAAAATTTACTTTTGTTAATGATGTTTATACTGAAGAAGGTAATTTGTTGATTCCTCGTGGTTCTGTATTGAACGCTGAAATAAAATCATTAGATTCTAAAGAAATTCTTGATAAAAATACAAAGGTTTCTGTAACATTTGACCAAATTCTTTTCCCATCAGGAAAAGTAGCACCTATCCAAGGACATGTATTTGACAGAAAAGGTGTTTTGACAGCAGGTAAACTTGCAACTTTTGGAAAAATAGGAAGTTATACTATTGGTTCTGCCGTTACCGGTGTTGGTTCAGGTATCGGAGTTGCTGCGGTTTCTGACCCTAAAAAGGTTGGGGAAGGCTCTGCTGATGCAGGTTCAGTTACAGGGTTAGTTACTCCGGGATTGCACTTTAAAGCTGATGTTGAAGACTCTTTATTAATAGAGTTAACTCAGGATTTGGACTTAGAAGAAAATCTTTAATAAAATTTAGACCGACTGAAAAGTCGGTCTTTTATTTTCTTTTAAATAAAACATTACAGTAGCTGCAATCTATAACTGCAAATGTAGCTGAGGATAGGGCAGACAATCCAATTATTATGTATATTATTTTGCAGGGGATACTATTTGCTCCTAGCATAAAACTAAATACTTCAAAATCAAAAAATCCTACAATCCCCCAATTTATTGCTCCAATTAGGGTAATAGAGAAGATGATGTTTTTTAATATTAAACCTTTGTTTTTGTTCATTTAATGATTTTAACTCTTCTTATAAGAGATATCATTCTACATTTGCATTTTTTAGTGTAATTTATAAAAACTGCTTAACAATATTGCAAAATTTGCAAACTGAGTGATAATTGTATTGCTAAGGATAGTTTAGAATGGAGAAAATAAATGAGAAAAATTGTTAAAATGTTTGCTCCGGTTGTATTGGGATTTGCATTAACAGTATCAAATGCAATTGCAGAACCGGTATTTAAAGATTTAGATGAAAATCACTGGGCTTATGCTCAAATTAAACAACTTGCAGATCACAAGGTTGTTGTTGGGTATCCGGATGAAACTTATAGACCGGATGAAGAAATTACTCGTGCAGAATTTGCATCTATGGTTGTTAAGGCTTTGCATCAAGATGAAGCTGAAATTACTGATATAATTGAGTTTGCTGATGTTGCTCAAGATAATTGGGCGTGGAATAGTGTGCAAAGAGCAGTCAGATTTGATTTGATTAAAGAAACACAAGATAATATGTTCCGTCCAAATGATAGTGTTACAAGAGCTGAGTGCCTTGAGATTGTTATAAATTCTTTAACAACTGAAGATTTGACTCTTGAAGAAGCTACAAAAATTGTAGAAGCAAAGTATATCGATGCAAATACCATTCCGGAATGGTTTATTGTTAAAGCTGGAAAAGCTGAAGTTTTGGGAATTGTTGTAACTATCCCTGGAGAAGAGGCAAAAATGTACGCTGAGAAGCCTGCAACAAGAGCAGAAGTCGCTGCGTTTTTATTCAATATGATGGAACAAGTAAGACTTGCTCCAAACAAAAAATTGGCTGAAGTTTTAAAACCAATTGAATCAGAAGGCATAGTTATTGAAAATGTTGTTGTAAAAGATAATGTTGGTATTATTCCACCTGGAACACTTATTCCGCTTGTGATTCAAGATGATTTAAATTCACAATCAAGTGTTGTTAGTGATGTTTTTGAAGCTAAGATTCCTGAAAATCTTATAACTTCGGAAAAATATCTTCTTTTTAAAGAAGGGGCGACTGTGAAAGGTCTTTTAATTGATAAACAAAAGGCAATGCTTATAATTAGAAACGGCAAATTGGTTCTTAATACAAGAACTATAACAACTAATAACGACCAAACAGCAGCATTTGTTGGTGTTACTGAAACAAATCCGGAATTGAATATTTGGAGAAAGATATTTAAAGGTTTAAAGGTTAAATATACAAGTGGGGAAACAATTTTGGTAAAAACTTTAAAACCGATTAAAGTTGATTTGACTAATAGTTGGATAATTGAATAATTGATTCAGAAGAGGGAGCAACAACGCTCCCTCTTTTTATATAAAAATTTGACTAAAAATCTTCAGGCAAAAATATACTATGTGTTCTTAGTTTATCTAAAATTTCTTCCTCTTTTCTGGTATTTTTCATCAAATATTGATAAGATTTAACGACAGTTATTACATCGTAGGAAGAGAGCATTATACATCTTCTGCCGCCTTCTAAATTTTCGATTACTTTTGCCATATAGCCCTCACTTTCTGTGATGATGTTATCGGCATTTTAAAACAATAATTAAATATTTTTATTGATAATCAGTAGTTTGATTTAGAAAAAATTTTTCTAATTGTAAAAAAAATTAGAAAACTGACAAAAAAATTTGTTTATATGTTTTAAAATGACTAAAACAATCAAAGTGTGCAGTTTTGGATAATACGATTTTTTCAAAGTTTAATACTCAAAATTCGTTTCCGCCAGATAGTATTATGGCGGCACCTATCCTGACTTATGCACCGCATAGTTGTTCTTTTCCTGAGCCTGAACCTGATTTTTTTAGCAGTAGTGATGGTGGTGCGGCAACCAGTGCCGGTACAGCTTTGGTTGGTGGTTTGTTAATAAGGGAATTTTTACAAAATATAACATCTAAATTTTTTGCAGATTATTTTTCGCAGAAAAACAATATTGATGAAAATGAAATGATAACAATTGCAAAAAAAATGTTAAAAGATAAGAAATTGATGGAAAGACCGTCTGTTTCCGTATCTAAAGAGGGAGCAACTTATACTGATAAAGGAGTTTTTCAAAAACTTAGATTAATTATTGAAAATGCCGGACAAAACGCACATTTTGACCCTGTAAATAATGAAATTCGTGTAAGCAAGAACACTTTAATCTCTATACCTCATGAAATAGGGCATGCGGTAGAGGAGCATTCAACGAAGTTTCTTAGAATGTTACAAAGGAATAGAGGGAATTATACAACTTTGGCTTTGTTGCTTTATGGTTTAGGTCGTTCGAAATCTACTAACAAAAAAGGAAAAGAAACTTTTATAAGCAAGACTCAAAATCTTATATACAAGTATAATATGTTAATTCCGCTTTTGGCTTTCAGTCCGGAGTTGATTACGGAATTGGCGGCATCCAAAATCGGTCTTAATTATATTAAACAACATATTAAAAAACTTGAAACAGAATCCGTAACAGAAACGACATTAAAATCTTTGAGTAGTTCTAAAAAAATCTTAAAAGCTGCAAAAAAACATTATGCAATAGCATTTTGTACTTATTTGACTTTACCTGTTTTTGCCATTTTGGATAATTTAATATTCAGTAAAACAACCGGTAAAAATTAAGCTAATTTTAAGAAATTATTTTCAGAGGTTGAACGATTTTTTTTGATTTGTTCAAGTCTAGCAATTACGTCGGGTGCATTTTTTGAGTTTGGTTTAACTTCTAAGAAACGTTTGTAATATCTTATAGCACTACTTGTTTTACCCATTTTGTCAAAGCAAATTCCTATACCCAAAATAGCCTTGTAGTATTGAGGGTTAATTTTTAGCAATGAAGTGAACACACCGGCAGCTTCATTATATTTTTTAAGTTCGACTAACAAAGCGGCTTTGTGTTGATATGCTTTTAAGTACGATGGATGTTTTTCCATGATTCGTTGGTAAACCATTAGGGCTAAATCGTATTCTTCCATAAGTTCATGGGCAACTCCGAGTTGTAGTTGTGCTTCAATGTTATTTTTATCCAAAAGAATAGCTTCTTTCAAACTAACTATTGCAACACAAGGCAAACCCATTCTCATAAAACATTTGCCGATTTCAAACGGAATTTCTGCATTATTCGGTTCTATGTTTTTGGCTTTTTCCAGTGTTTCTATTGCTTTGTCTATGTTATCCAAAAACAGATAAGACTGTGCTAATCCAATATAGATTTGAATATTATTTCTTTCCAACATAAGAGCATTCAAGTAATGCTTGATGCTTTCTTGGAACATTTTATTTAGTCTTAGGGCATCAGCTTTTACAAGTAATTTGTATGACTTTTTAACACCTTCAGCGGTGGAGTTTTTTATCAAAAGCTCCTCAACACTTTCCCCTCTGTTTCCTTCTATCAAAAAAGCCACGGTTTCTCTCTTCTCCAACCCCTAATTGGTACTCTTAACCTCACATTACCATTTTAGATAAATTTTCATAAAAAAATATCAACCCAAAGGTCTAACTTTCGTAAATCTTTGGGTTGATATTCTGTTGCTATGGATTAAACTTCAGATTCTCCGCAATGGAAGGATACAATATGGAGTCCGCTAATACCAATTGTGTCAACTGATTTCATTTCGGATTCACAATTGCAATCATATTTAATTTTTGCATTTTTAATTACCAAAATGCCGTCTGCAGATTTTGTTGTATCAACGTCTACATAGCCGCATATTCCTGCGTGACCTGTACAAACGTGAATTTTTTCGCATCCGTTTTTTTCTACCATTTCTGCAATTTGTTTGCAAATACATTTAGACATATTTTTCTCCTTTTTTATGTACCTGAAACATTTTAAATAAAAGTTTCAGAGTTTTTATTATTCGTATTGTTTTCTAACTTACTATATTTTAGACAAGACCTTCTCTGATAGCTTTTACTGCTGCTTGAGTTCTATCATCAACTACCAGTTTTTGTATTATGTTGCAAACGTGAGCTTTAGCGGTATGTTCGCTTATACACAATTCATTTGCAATATCGTTGTTTGACCCTCCGTTTACCAAGAGTTTAAGGACTTGGTATTCTCGTTCGGTTAGATTTGCATGTTTTGCTCGAAATTCAGAACGGCTTATGTGTTTTTTGGGAATAAGATTACCTCCACGAGAACGTAGTTTGGGAACAATTCTTGAATCTAACCAAATGGCACCGTCTTTAACAGTTTTTATTACCATAATTAAATGTTCAGTATTTATGTCTTTTAGTGCATATGCATTTATGCCTATTACTAAACATTCGTTAATTTCAGTTTCATCTTGGTGAGAAGTTAGTATAACGATTTTTTGTTCTGAATTTTCTTCTAATATTTTTTTTGCTGATTCAATACCTGAAATATCAGGTAATCCTATATCCATAAGTATTACGTCAGGTTTGTACAGTCTGGCTTTTTCAATTGCTTCTTTGCCATTTTCGGATTCAGCAATAACCTCGATGTCACTACTTTCTTCAAAAAGTGTTTTTAAACCTACCCGAACCAGCTTGTGGTCTTCAACCATCATTATTTTAATTTTTTGTTTAGTATTTGCCATTGTACTCTCTCTCAAAAATGTTTGATTAACTACATAATAGGAAAATATCCTAATAGCTTCATTCGCCATTTTGAGAAATAAAAAGAGATTATTTGCAAATTTTTTATTTAAAGTAAGATTTAAAAACTATCTTGAATTTTGAAGAATTTTCAAATTTTTTGCAGACTCTTTATGTTCAGGATTTAATTTTAAAACTTTGTTATATGCTTCAATTGCGTTTGGTTTGTCGGATGATAATTCGTAAGCCAATGCTAAGTTATATAAGTAATCCCAATTTTCGGGTTCTAACTTGACTGCAATAGATAGGTGGTTAAGAGCTGTTTGAATATCTTTTTGTTTGAGTTTAATAATGCCTAATTTTGCACGACAAATCGGGTGATTTGGGTTGATAAATATAGCTTCTTTGTACATTCTTTCGGCTTCATAAACATTGTCCATGTCGCGGTAAATGTCGGCTAAAAATATGTAATGTTCACAATTTTTTGGATCTAAATCAATTGCTTTTTGCATTTGTCTAATTGCATCGTTATAATTTTTTGCCAAGAAATTAACTCGTCCTAGTCCTTCATAAACTTCGTAGTTGTCAGGGTTCAATCTTAGAGCTTCATCAAATTTAGAGAAAGCCTCTGCATGTTGGTCAATATTGTACAAATATAATGCCCAATCGCAGTATACTGAACTTAGATTACAATTATATAATTTTGCCTGTTTTAAATCTGCCCAATCAACCAGTTTTTTGTATAAGGCTACGGATTCTTCGTATTTCCCGTAAAGTTTGTAAGCTGCTGCAAGGGTTTCTGTCAGTTTAATTGATTCGGGATAATTATTCATTGCTTTTTCCAGTACAGAAACACTTTCTGCAATTTTGTTAGTTTTTATATAAATATTGGCAATTATATTTTGAAGTGATTCTATGTCTGCCGAAGGAGTATTTAATGCAGGGATTGCTATGTCTAAGGCTTCTGCATACTTTTCTGTTTTGTAATAAAGATTTATTAAATCAAATTGTAAATGGAAATCGGTTGGGGCTAGAAGCATTAATTTATTAAGGATTTCTATTTCTTTATTTACATCTTTTGTGAGAGAACACAAATCTCTAAACAAATATAAAAGTTTAATATTGTTCTTATCGGTATTAAGTCCGAAACTAACGTATTCAATTGCGTTTTCGTATTCTGCTAAATCTTTATATATAGAAGCAACTTTGTAATAATAACCTATCTTTTCTTGTTCTTTAATATCCAAGTTTAATAATCTTTTATAAATATTCAAGGCAGATTTTTTGTGGTTGACGCTGTTATAAAGTTCTGCCAAAGGAATTAGTATATCAACAGAATCTGGGTTGGCATCAAGTAATTCTAAATAAGAATCAATTGCATTGTTATTTTGACCTGTTTTTTGGTATGCATTTGCAAGCATAATAATTAAGTCAATTCTGTCAGGGAAAATAGTTTTTAATACTTCTAAATTGTCGATAGCTTCATTCAAAGAACCCATATCGTAATAAGATTTTGCAAGCAATATCCTTAATTTGTCGTGTTTGGGGTTTTCATCAAGATAATTTTTTGCTAATTTTTGTGCAACATTATGATTTCCATTAGCTATCATAATTCTTACTTGTTCGTATATATCATTTGGGCTGATTTGTAAATTTTCGCCGGTTTTAGAATTTGCACCACCAAACATTGGTCTTGCAAGTTTGTACAAGCCCAACCCAATTATAATTGCTATGATAGATATAATTGTGATTAAATTTTCACCCATATATATATTATACCCACAATTTTGAAAATATAACGATTTAAATGTATTAAATTTGTTAATTATTTAAAGATTTTTCGTCGGTTTTTATAAAATCACACATGGCTTCAAGTCTTTTGTCTTCCATGTTATCAATTAGTTCTTGAATGTTTTTGATTTTTCCCAACATAAAACCTGTTTCAGCAAGTAGCACACAATCATTACAAAGTCTATATTCGCTGTATTTTATCGACCCTGCATAATCTTTTGATTGACCGCAAGCGGCACAAGTAAAAAATTCATTCAGGCAATCAGGATTTTCTTCAATGTCGTCCATTCTCATTTGTGCTGTAACTTGTTGCATTTCTTCAATAATTTTTATTTGTTCATTTTTGTCCATTTTTACCTCAATTTTATTTTAACATGCGAAAAAAGTTTGTTTAAATTATTATGGTAATATGAAAAATAATCGCTCCTCATATTTAAGCACAAGAAGAGATTCATGGGTAGAGGTCAACATAGGAAACGTTGAGCATAACATCTGTGAATTAAAGAAATTTATACCTGCTGATAAAAAGATATTGGCGGTAATAAAGGCTGATGCGTACGGGCATGGAGCTTTGATGTTAGCTCCAACGTTTGTGGCAACTGGTATTCATATGCTTGGTGTTGCTTCGCTTGATGAAGCTCAGCAATTGAGAGATGGTGGGTTTGATTTGCCTATTCTTGTTTTAGGTGCTGCTCCTATATGGGCATTTGATTGGGTTGCTGAGAATAACATAACCATTTCGGTTTTTTCTGAACAACATTTACAAGCTGCTAAACAAACATTTGAAAAAATAGGGATAAAAGTTCCTGTACATGTAAAAATAGATACGAGTATGAATAGGATTGGAATTTCTCCTGATAAGGCAGTTGAATATATCAAGCGTGTTCAAAGTTCAGATTTTGTAGAGTTAAAAGGAATATTTACACATTTTGCTTGTGCTGAAAACAGAGAAATTACTCAGAAACAAATTGAAACGTTTAAAAAAGTTGTTTCTCAAATTCCAAATAATGAGAATTTGTTAGTCCATTGTGCCAATACTGCTACTACAATTGCATACCAAAATGAACTTCATTTTACAAATATGGTTAGAGAAGGGATAGGGTTGTATGGACTTATGCCGGATTTACCTTTAGATATTGAAAATAAACCTGATTTAAAGCAAATAATAGGTCTAAAGGGGCGAATCGTAAATATTCACAATGCTTCTTCAGATTCGGGTGTCAGTTATGCTTATACATACAAGACAAGTATGCCGACTAAAATTGCAACCATTCCTATCGGTTATGCTGATGGTGTTCCCCGAAAAATGTCTAATAAATTGTTAGCAAAATTAAACGGACAAATTATTCGTCAAATAGGTAATATTACTATGGATCAGATGATGTTTGATATTACAGGAATTGATGCTAATGAGGGAGATATTATAACTTTATTAGATGATAGCTTGTCTATCAATGCGTGGGCTGATGAATTAAAAACAATCAATTATGAGTTAACTTGTCGTTTGAAAGTTAGACTTCCAAGAGTTTATGTCCGTTAAATACGCAAAAAAAAGCTCCTTTATTAGGAGCAATGCTTTTTATAGGAAGGGAAGGTTAGGAAGTTAATTAGTTAGTGTTAAAATCTGTGTTTATTTAATATTTGCTATTGTGTTTGTGTCTTACATATATATAAAGTATATTTTGTATATAAAATTGCGTAATTTTGTATATATTGTTACATTTCTTAATAACAATTGGGGCAAATAGCGAAAAACCTCGTCCTGTTAGGGATGAGGTTTTTGTTTTTATTTGTTTTTCTATTTAGAATAAACTTCCTATTTTTTGAAATAACCATGCGATGCCACCTAAGCCCCAAGGCACATCTGACGTACTGCTTGGTATAGGTTGTTCTTTTGTCTGTGTAGTAGGATGGGATTGAGGATTACCAGCCTTCGTTAATAGGCCACCAATTCCTATTGCTCTTTCAGCGGTGCCGGTAGGCTGTTTTTTAGCAACTCTAACAACTTCTCCACCTAAGCCAGTAGCCAAACCAGCAGTACCACTTGGTATTTGTGGTAAATTATTAGAAACAGTCATGTTTAATTCCTCCTTGTAATAAATCTAAATTCTCTTCCTGTGTAATGATGTGTTAAAATTAGCTAATTTATACTTAAATAAAAACAAATTTATTATGATAATTTCCTAATAGAATGGAATGGACTTCGTGTAACTCAGTATAGGCTTAGAAAAACTTGGTTTTACAATTTGTAATATATGTATAATGGTTCAATATTATTGAGTTTTGTAACAGAATTTATAATTATCGTTATTTTTTTGGAAAAATGGGTATATTACTAATGTAGTAGTTTAAAGAGTAATCCCCCATGGCCAAAGTTCTTTTATTGAACAGTAATGAGAAGCCGCTTCGCATTACAAGTTGGAAGCGGGCATTGGTATTGCTTATTAAGGGAAAGGCTCAATGTGCAGAACATATTAGTAATATTGAGGATTATATTGAAATTGAGAATAAATATATTCCAAGAATAATTAAATTAAACTATAATGTGGCAGTTCCGGACAAGGAGCTGCCATTTTGTCGTGAAAATGTTTTTATCCGTGATAATTATACTTGCCAATATTGTGGAAGAAAATTTTCGTATTCTGAATTAACGTTAGACCATGTTTATCCGAAATCCAGATTTGGACCTGATATTTGGGAGAATATTGTAGCTTGCTGTAAAGAATGTAATCAATTTAAAGCGGACAGAACCCCGAAAGAAGCGGGAATGAAACTTTTGCGTCGCCCTTTCCGACCTGAAGATTACATAGATTTTGAATTGAAAAAATACTCAAAAGTGGACTCAGATTATTGGTTAAATTATTTAAAAACAGGCTAAAACTAAAACTCGTTATCTAGTTGCTTTTTTGTGTATAGACCAAAACCTAAAGCTTTGTACGAATTTAAGTTATTTTTTAAATAGAAATTTTCTTTATTTAACTCATTTATTTTATGACGTAAATTTTCATTTTCTGTTTTAGAGCGAATTAATTCAACAACAACTTCATCCATTCCATCTAATTTCTCATCTAAAACAGAAGTTAATTTGCGTGAAAGATTGTCTTCCAAGATATTCAGAGTTTTATTTAAGCGTTCAATAGTATCTATTGCAGCTTGAGTAAGTTTTGCATCAACAACCGGTTGAGGCGGTACAGGTGCTACCGGAATCATTTGTGTTTGTGTTTGTGGTTGTTGAGGTCTATTGTTAATAGTTTGCTGTGCTTTTTGCATGGCTTGATTTTGCAAATCTTGCACTCTTTTTAATATTCTTACGTCATCACGGGAAAAATATGTCTGACCTTTAGAATTTTTTTTAGGGATGAGTGATACTTTTTTACAAAGTTTTATAATTCTCTCATTATCCACATTTAACAAATCCCGCACCATTTTAGGCGTAAAAGCTTTGTTTTCGCTTTTATTTTTATTTAAACCCATTTGTTGCAACATAATTTTCCTCTCTATATAACATGATTATATTTGAAATTTCATGGAATAGAAAGAAAATACACAAATTATTTACAATGCATAACATGTTTAAAAAATTATTTTTTTGTAAATAAGCTAAAGAACATATTAGATGCAACTGATAGGGCTAAACCTATACCAAACCATTTAGCTGCACCGGCAAGTCTTAATTTAGGAAGTTTTCCTCTAATGGCTTCATAGCATGCATCAATTTGGTCTAATCTTTGGTCTATGAATAGTTGTCTGGTTGCGTTTCTTGCTGTGGCTTTTGATACGACTTCACCATCACCTGCTTGATTTAAAATTCTGACTAAATTTTTTAATTTTCCACATTTTCCGTCTAGGCTTTGGCTTTCATTGTTTAAGAATGTTATTAGGTCCCCAATGGTAGCTTTTTCCGGATATGCTGTTTTAAATTTTGAAGCAAAATTTTTATCAAGTTTTTCTAGTTTCTTCAAATGAGCTTCAGTTACTTCAGTGGTGTTAATATTGTTATTTTCGCCAAGTCCACCGACTATGTCATTTATAATTCCTGCTGCTCTTTTGTCCCAAGCCTCAATATATTTTTCAAGTTGCCCCTTGTTTTTAAATCTTCCAAGTAGTTCTTTTTGTGTTAATTCAGTTTTCTCTCCAAAAAGTCTTGTTGCTTCCTTTTCGGCAGCTTTACCACTGTCTTCTCTAAGATTTTCAAGTATGGTAACAGCTTCTTTTTCAAGTTCTGTATCCGCAAGTATTTTAACAGATGATTCAAATATATCTTAGTCTAATTGTATTATTTTGTAGCCACTATCAATTTTAGGTTTTGCAAACCATGTTCCGCCTAAAACTCCTGTCATTCCTGCAGCCATAAGTGAGCTTTTAGTTTCAGGACTTAATCCTATTTGTACTTCACCGTTAGCAGGTGCATAATTAGTTGGAGCTACGTTATTTGTTTGTGGCAATAAACTGGTCATAACTATCCCTTCATAGTCTACACAAATATATAAAAACTTTAAAAATATTAAATTTGCTTAATTTGGGATGTTTTTATACTTTTGTAAATTATTTTATTGTTCATCTTTAAAAACACAAGCAGAAATGGCATCCATTAATCTTTTGACGGGGATTACTTCTATGTTAAAGTCTTTTGGATTTAATTTTTCGGAAGCAGGCACTATTACTTTTTTAAAACCTAGTTTTTCACATTCCTTTATTCGAGCATCAAGATTACTTACCCCTCTGATTTCCCCTGAAAGTCCGACTTCACCGATAATAACAGTGTCAGGGCTAACAATTACATCTCTTGCACAGGTCGCAACTGCAAGTGCAATACCCAAGTCTGCAGCAGGTTCATCGATATCTATTCCGCCGATTACGTTTACATAGACATCTAATTTACTTAAGTTTAAGCCGATTCTCTTTTCAAGTACAGCGAGAATTTGCAGTAATCTGTTATAATCAATTCCGTTAACAACTCTGCGGGGTGATGGATAGGACGTTTGACCCACAAGTGCTTGTAATTCAATTAAAACAGGTCTTGTACCTTCTTTTGTCGCTATTACAATATTTCCTGATGTGGTATTTTTTTCTCGTTCGTGAAGGAAAAGTTGGCTTGGATTAAGTACTTCTTCTAAGCCGTTGTCTTTCATTTCAAAGATTCCGACTTCTGATGTGTTTCCAAAGCGATTTTTTATAGAACGTAGGATTCTGTATGATTTATATCTATCTCCTTCAAAATGTATAACGGTATCGACCATATGTTCAAGGACTTTTGGTCCTGCAATTGTTCCGTCTTTAGTAACGTGTCCGACGACAATTATAGTGATATTTTGAGTTTTTGCTATTGTCATCAACTCGTTAGTGCATTCTCTTATTTGAGAAACACTCCCAGGAGATGATGTAATATGTTGCGTGTAAACTGCTTGAATGCTGTCAACAATTAGAACATCAGGTTTGATGTCTTCCAATTGTTTTTTTATAAGTTCAAAATTAGATTGAGAATATATGAAAAGATTATCCTCGTTTACGTTTAGTCTATCAGCTCTCAATTTAACTTGAGATGCTGATTCTTCAGCAGAAACATATAAAACTTTTCTTGATTTTGCGATGGAATTAGAGGTTTGCAAAAGTATTGTTGATTTTCCTATTCCGGGATCACCTGCAATTAAAACTAAAGAACCTTGTACAAATCCGCCGCCCAAAGTTCTGTCAAATTCAGATAGTCCTGTTGAAAATCGAATGGCATTGCTAAGTTCAACTTTATTTATAGGACAAGCAGGTTCGGAGTTATCTATTATTGTGGTTGAATTGTTTATTGTTGTTTCAGTTTCTTCAACAAGAGTTCCCCAATCACCGCAATCAGGGCATTTGCCAATATATTTAATCGTTTCATAGCCACAAGATTGACAAATCCATTTTGTTTTAGTTTTTGCCATAATCCACCAAATTACTGAACTATTTTAAAAATGTCATTGCATATTTTGAATACATTTTTTGCTTCCGAAAGTTTTACCATGTTAGGACCATCGCAAAGAGCTTTGTCAGGGTCAGGATGAACTTCGAAAAATAGTGCTTTTGCACCTGCTGCGACAGCAGATTTTGCAAGAAGTGGTACAAACTTTCTATCCCCGCCAGAGCATTCTCCTAACCCACCGGGTAATTGGACACTATGAGTTGCATCAAATACAACAGGGTAACCGAGTTCTTGCATTATTTGTATGCCTCTCATGTCAGTAACCAAGTTGTTGTACCCAAAAGTTGTGCCTCTATCTGTAAATAAGATATTATCGTTGCCTGAATCTGAAACTTTTTGGGCTAGAGGTTTCATTTGTTGTGGGGCTAGGAATTGACCCTTTTTAATATTTACAATCTTACCTGTTTTTGCGGCAGCTACGAGCAAGTCTGTTTGTCTGCATAAAAATGCAGGAATTTGCAAAATGTCTGCAACTTCAGCTGCAACAGCAGCTTGTTCCGGTGAATGGATATCTGTGACTATCGGAACATTCAATTTTAATTTTATTTCATTAAGAATTTCAAGTCCTTCTTTTATTCCGGGGCCTCTATATGAATTTATAGAGCTTCTGTTTGCTTTGTCATAAGAGGATTTGAAAACAAAATTTATTCCTAATTCAGTAGTGATTTTTTTAAGTTCTTTGGCTGTTTCAAAAACCATGTCTTTGTCTTCAATAACACATGGTCCTGCCAAAATCGTAAGAGTATCTCCTCCGATTACAAAATCGTTTAATTTAATCTTTTTGATTTCTGTCATAATATCCTCTTTTTTGCGTAAAATTCTTATAAAAATTGAATTTTTTGTAATCTCATAATATTATTATATTATAGGAAAACTTTTTATTTTCAAAATGAGAAAAAAAGTGTAAAATAAATTAAGATTATTGTGGAGTTGAATAGATGTTAATTGATGAATTATTGGAAATAGTACGAGAAAGAAAAGCAAGTGACTTGCATATTTCAACCGGTTTACCTCCGGTTATTCGTGTAGATGGTGAACTTACTCGTATAGATATGCCGCCATTGACTTCAGATGACGTGGAATCTTTAATTTTCCCGATGTTAAATAACGAACAACGTCGTACATTAGAGCAATATTGGGAATTAGATTTATCCTATGGGGTCTATGGTTTGGGACGATTCAGGGTTAACATTTATAAAGATAGAGGTAATTATGCCGGAGCGTTTCGTTCAATTAACTCAGAAGCTCCATCGTTTGAACAATTAGGTTTGCCTGAAATTGTCAGAGAAATTACGGACAAACCAAGAGGGTTGATTTTGGTTACAGGTCCAACAGGTTCAGGTAAATCAACCACATTGGCAACGATGATTGACCATATAAATGCGAATCGTGCAGAACACATTTTGACAATTGAAGACCCTGTCGAGTTTGTGCATATGTCTAAAAAAAGTATTGTGCATCAACGTGAATTAGGTCAAGACACACGTTCATTCTCAAATGCATTAAAATCAGCATTGCGTGAAGACCCTGATATTATTTTGGTAGGTGAGTTGCGTGACTTGGAAACTATTTCGCTTGCAATTACAGCAGCAGAAACAGGTCACCTTGTTATGGGAACTTTGCACACCTCATCAGCTGCTCAAACGGTTGACCGTATGATTGACGTTTTCCCACAAGGGCAACAACAGCAAATAAGAATTATGCTTTCAAACTCATTAACGGCAGTATTTTCTCAAACTCTTTTGCCTAAATTATCTGATGATGGCATTACTAAACAAGGTCGTGTAATGGCACAAGAAATCTTGATTGTTAACTCTGCTGTTGCGAACCTTATCCGTGAAGGAAAAACAGCTCAGCTTTATTCTGTAATGCAAACAGGGGCAAGTTATGGTATGCAAACTATTGAAATGGCTCTTAAAGATTTGTACCTTAGCAAGAAAATAACTATGGAAGATGCATTAATGAAAACATCTCGCCCTGAAGAGTTTAAAAGACTTGTTGGTTTATTTAATTAATGAAAAGATTTTTAATGTTTTCAATTTCATTGATATGCCTCGCCTTGCCGGTTGAGGCATATAATGCTTTGCACGAACATTCCGTGCATAAGTCTGAATTGCATAAAATGGGAACAAAACAACAAATTGATAATAGACAATATATTCAATATTATAAAGGTAAATCTGATTATAGAGGGACTTCAAGTTGGGCTTATTCTCCTTCATATTCTTCAAATAAAAATATTTATGTTAAAAAAGGGGTTAAATATAAAATAGATGAAGCGAAGCAGGCTGAGAAATTGAAAGAATTGCAAGAAGATAAACAAGAAGAAATAAAAAAGGTTGAAACTGTTGCAGAACCTGTTGTTGTTGAGGTTCCTAAGGAAGAAACTAAACAAACTTTAGAACCTAAAGAAATAGTCAAACCTAAACTTAAAAAAGAAAAAATTGAAAAAAAACAAAAACCTATAAAACAGGTTAAAAATAAGCCTATATCTGATTCGAAATTAAAGGAAACAGAAAAAGTTGAAAATGTAGCTCAAAAAAAATCTGATAACCACAATTCAGATGCAGAATAAACTTCAAATATTTATGGAATAAAATTATTTAGCGATTACTTCTTTAACTTCGTTAGGTTGGTCTAAAACGCATTCATAATCACATAATCTGGCAACTTCAACAGCCCATTGACGTTGGATTTCGTCAATTTCTAAGGATGAAGAAATTGGTTTTCCTATTCTTATGGTGATTTTGGATTTGTGCCAAAAATCCCAGTTATAACTCTCACATCCGGTAATTCCAATCGGAAGAATATCTACTCCTACCATTTTTGCAAGAACAGCAAAACCTTTGTTTACATTTTCAATTTTTTTATTTTTTCTGATTCCGCCTTGTGGAAAAATTCCAAGTGTCCAACGTTTAGTTTTTAGTGCATCTTTAGCAGTTTTGATGGTTGAAACTTCTAATTTTTCTCTATTTACGGAAAAAGCACCTAGTCGGTCAAGCCAACCTATACGCCAGTTATCAAGAATTTTGGCTTTTAACGTGTTTTTAGAGCTGCGTTCAAATAGTTCTTTTTTTGCCATAAACGCAACGGGTCGCCAAGTTGCCATGAAAACTAAAAATGGGTCAAAATATGAAATATGGTTGGCAGCCGGTATAATCTTTCGGTCTTTAGGAATATTTTCACGGCCGATTATTTCTATTTTGTAAAATAAGGCCCAAAAAGGTTTACAAATACACCATACAGCATAGAACTGTGAAAAAAGTCTATACCAATTGTATTCGGACTGATATCTTCTGGTAAAATTTTCTCTTTTCATACTGTTGCCTTTACATATTCCAACCCTGTCATTTTAGCTATTGATTCGCACCATTGTTCAACCATCAAATCAATATCATCACAAACAGGAATACTCTCACCAATTTTCAAAATTACTTTTCCGGTAAATGGAATTTTAGTTTTTTTATCTGCTCCGATTATTGCAATCGGTAGTATATCAGTTTTTGTAGTTTTTGCGAGTGCTGCAAAACCTCTGGACACGTCTTCAATTTTCCCATTTAAAACTCTGGTACCTTGAGGAAATAATCCTAAAACCCAATTGGAATTTTTTACAGATAAAGCTGTTTTTATTGTAGAAACATCTAATTTATCTCTATTAACTGCAAAAGCACCTAGCCAATCCAAAAATAATGTCATCAAAAAGTTTGAGTGGAACAAATCTTCTTTTGCCATATACGCAGTTGGTTTTCTTGTTGCAAAAATTGTTAAAAATGGATCAGCTGCAGAGAGGTGATTTGCAGCACAAATGAACTTTTTATTTTTAGGGATATTTTCTCGTCCTTGTACTTCAAGGCGATACATAACTTTATAATAAAATCCATAAATGAAATTTACGACAAACCATTGGAAAAACGCTCTCCATCTATTAAATTCTTTTGCATCTCGTTTAGTAAATTTTCTCATTTATTTTAATCCTATATATTATTTACTGGCATTATAACAAAAACCAATAAATAGGACAAATAGTCAAAAGGGTAATGTTAATACTGTTCAAAAATATTAGATTGAGATAAAATAAATAAGGAGTTTGTTCATCAGTGAGGATTGTGATGTATAGAAAAATTTTAGTTGCAGCAATTTTGTGCAGTTTAAGCAACTTAAATGTTTTTGCTGCCGTATCTCAAAGGGATGTTGTTGAAGCACAAGTATATTTTGAACGGGCAGAGCAATATTCAAAAAATAACCAATATTCAACTGCAATTGATGAACTTAAAAAAGGGTTGAGATTAAACCCCTATGACAATAATATCCGTATCGGATTGATAAATAATTATCTGCTAAGGGCAACTTATTATAACAATACTTCAAAAGAGTATATGAAAGCTATGACTGATTTGCGTTCAGCATTATTTTATTTGAAATATTATGGGCTGAAAATGACAGATAATTCGGCAATTAATGCAATTAGAGATAATGAAAATAATTTGGCACATTTATATTCACAAACTCAGATTGCTACAAATCTTAAAAACAGGTATCAGTTAGCTAAAAATTTACGCAAAGAAGGCGAATTTGCGGCAAGTGCATACGAATTTATACAAGCTGCTGCTGAAGCATCAATAAAAGAAGATTGCTTTGTTCAGACCGGTGATTTATATACAATACTTGGGAATCATCAACAAGCGGTCGATTATTATAAAAAAGCATTAAATTCTAATAATAAAAATGCTGATACTCATTTGAAACTGGCAAAAGCGTATGATGAACTTGGGGAAGCGAATCTTGCAAATACTGAGTATAACTATACTCTTGCACAAGTTGATAATAATATGCCACTTTTGCTTGAATTAGAAAGTATATGGATAAAAAAGATAGGAAATTCTCCAAATAATGCCGAGGCTCATACAAACCTTGGAGCGGTTTATCAAAAACTTGGTGATAATACAAAGGCATTAGAAGAGTATGCAAAGGCAAAAACTTTAAATCCACGAAATTTAACAACAAGGTTTAATATAGGAACTCTTTACCAAGGGCAAAAAGAATATAATTTGGCGATAAATGCTTATGATGATGTTTTACAGTTTGACCCTAAAAATACTTCTGCAAGATATTATAAGGCGATATGTCTTTCTGAATTAAAACAATTTGATAAAGCGGTGCAAGAGTACAAAAAATTACTCGCAATAGAACCGAATAACGCAGAAGTAAGAAAATTGATGTTTGAGGCAATGAGTCAAACTTCTACTCCGGAAGAGATGTTGGAAAACTATGCTGAAGTTGTGCAATCAGGACAGGCTGATGCGGATACACTTTATAATTACGCATATGAATTGCACAAAGCAAATCGCATTGACGAGGCTATAATAAATTACTCAAAAACACTTCAACTTAATCCTAAAAATATAGATGCATACATAAACTTAGCACAGGCTTACAGACAAAAAAGTGATTTGGAGAATGCTACTAATACAATTAAAAAAGGGTTGCTGGTAAGTCCAAATAGTGAAATACTTAGAAAATATGACACTGAGTTAAAATCAGATATTGCAATTGCGAAATCTGATTCGGCATCCAACTTATATAAAGATGGCAGGTATGCGGATGCGATTGCTCAATATATGGCAATAGAACCTAAGACGGTCGATACCTATATAAATATAGGGTCTTGCTATCAGGCGATGAATGAAGATAAAAAAGCCATTGAATATTATAAAATCGCTATGTCTAAAAGTCCGAACAATGCAGATATTGCAACTTATCTTGGACAGGCATATTTAAACATAGATGATTGGTCAAATGCAAAAAGCTATTTAGCAAAAGCTTTGACAATACAACCGAATAACTCAAATATCAAAGAACTTTATAAATATGCAATTGATAAACAAGATGAAAGTTCGCTTTCCAGAGCTTTAGATATGTATAATAAAGGGGATTATACCAATGCACTTGCTGTATTGAATAATATATTATCTCAAAATAAAAATAATGCTCACGCTTATTATTACAAGGGAATGATTTTCGACGTTCAAAAAAAATACGCACAAGCTCTTGTTGAATATCAAAAAGCGGTAAATATTTCAAATTCAATTCCTGAGATTTATTATTCAATAGCACTGGATTTAGAATATTTAAAGCGTTATAATGAAGCTCTAAGTAATTATCAAAAATATCTGTCTTTGGTAAATGAACAAAATGAATACACTCAATATGCACAATCTCGTATTCAAGCCTTAAATGAATATGCAAACTAAAAAGATTAAAATAGGAAATATACAATTAAATTCAAACCTAATGCTAGCTCCGATGGCTGGAATTACCGATACTGTTTTGCGAAGTATGGTTCGTCAAATGGATAAGGAGTGTTTGCTGGTTACTGAAATGCTAAGTTCAGAAGCTTTGGTGAACAATCCCACAGCAAAAATTTTAGAATCCACAGGCTTTGAATCTCCGTTAGCGTTTCAGCTTTCGGGTCACAAACCTCATTTGATGGCAAAAGCGGCTAAAATTATAGAAGATAGGGCAGATTTTATTGATGTTAATATGGGTTGTCCCGTGAAAAAGGTTGTTTGTGGTGGAGATGGTTCTGCACTGATGAAAACACCGCAAATTGCAGCAGATATTGTTAAGGCAATAAAAGATACAATCAATAAGCCCGTAACTGTAAAATTCAGGCTTGGATGGACTTTTGATACTAAAAATTTTGTTGAATTTGGTAAATTGATGGAAGAATCAGGAGCTGATGCAATAACAATTCATGCCAGAACTCGGAGCCAAATGTATGCGGGAAAAGCTGATTGGGCTGAAATTTCAAAATTAAAGCAGGAAGTTTCTATTCCTATCTATGCAAATGGTGATATTGTGAATATTGAAACTGCTATTGAGTGTCTTAATCTTTCTAAAGCAGATGGATTGGCTATCGGTAGAGGTGCGTTGGGAAATCCGTACATATTCAAACAAATAGAGCATTATTTTGAAACGGGGGAAATACTTCCACCTCAAACATTAGCAGAAAAAATAGCAACGCTAAAATCACATCTCGATTGGGAAATTTCTCATCGTGGTGAAGAAAATGGTATAAAATTTTTCCGTAAGTTCTATCCGTATTATATAAAAGGTATTCGTGGCGGTGGAGCTTATCGAGGTAAGTTGGTTACAGAAGATAGTTATCAGTCAATTTTGACTTTACTTGATGAAATAATTGAAAATGAACAAAAAATATTACACATACATTCTATTAACTGAAAAAAATACTTATTATTGTGGCTATACTGATGACCTTGAAAAACGATTTGAGAAACATAAGCAAGGTTTAGCAGCAAAATATACAAGAGCGTTCAAGCCAGTTAAAATAGCTTATTTTAAAGAGTTTGAAACGAAACAAGAAGCTCAAAAAGAAGAATATAGAATTAAAAAAACTTTGACCCGAGCAGAGAAAATTAAACTTATTCAAGATTTTGAAGAAAGTCAACCTAAAGAGAATAAGATATAAGTTCACAAAGCTCGATTATTTTGCTTGAATAAAAACATAGCAAAATTGTTATCCCTGAACAAAAATATAATGTAATTTTGGAAAAAACAGGTCTTTCTTGTTCAATAATAGGGTTAGGTATTTTTTTAAACATCGTATTTATTAATTTTAAATATGCAAAGAATGCAACTACTGTTAATAAGAGCATAATTAGTATGAAAACTAAATAAATAATTCCTAAACGGGTAACGGCAGACATTACAAAAAGCTTGGCTAGAAACCCTGAAGTCGGTGGAAAGCCAATCATTGACAATAACGTAAAAATAACTGCTAATGTATAAAATGGTCGTTTGTATGCTAAACCTGTATAATCAGAAATATTATTTTTATTATAGTTAATGACAGCGGCCCATAGTGCAATATTCATAAAAATATAGCTAACCAAATAATATAGTAAGGCAGAGAGTGTGTAAGGTTTAATTACTCCCAAAACTAATAACATAAAACTTACTTGAATCATTGTGCTATATCCCATAAATGATTTTATATTGTTTTGTGTTATTGCACCGTAAACTCCGACTGACATTGTAATTAATGCATAAATTAAAACTACTACTCCTACTAACGGAACAAAATCTGATGTCAGGAGCAATATTCTGGAGAGTAACGAGAACCCAGCGATAATAGGAATCAACGATAAAAAAGTACCTACCGGAGCTGTTGTATCTTTGTAAATATCTGGAGCATAATTAGCAAAAGGAGTGGCACAAATTTTAAACATTATCCCTGTTACTATAAAAATCAGTGCCAAAGCCAAAAGCAATCCGCCTTGATATCCACTCAAAGCAGAGAATATGGAATCAAAATTCATTTGACCGACAACTATGTAAAGATAAGATACCCCCAACAAAAATATGCTTGAGGCAAAAATTTCAGTCAAAAGAAATTTTGTGCTTGCTATTTTGGTATTATATTTTTGCGGAACTCCAATTAATAATGTACTTGTTATTCCCAGTAAAGCAAAAGCAAAATAAGCGACTAAAAAATCATTAGCTCCTACCATCAATAATGAACCAAGGATTGCCCCATACAACAAAGCAAAATATTCAAAAGCTTTTTCTCTTTTCTTTTTCACAATTTCTTTTGATAATAAAATTACAAAAAATGATGCAATAAGAATTAAACTTTTAAAAAATACGGTATAGACATTGCAAACAACGCTACCATTGAAGGCAAAGTATGTAGGTTCAGCTTGGACAAATCCAATTGATGCAAAAGAAGTCAAGATTCCTGAAATGGCTATCCATTGTGAGGTCTTATATAATTTTTTGTTAAAAAATAATGATAAAAAAGCACTGATAAAAATAAAAGTTATAATTATCAATTCAGGTAAAAAGGCCCATCTTATATCTGCTAAAAAATCCATCTTACACCTTCATAAAATCTATAATTACATCTGTTGTTACTTTAAATATATCTAAAATAGAATTTGGGAATATTCCCAAAAACATAACAGCTAATGCTAATGAGGCTAACACTATTATTTCTGTTTTGGTAATAGGCTTTCTCAAAATGACAATATTATTTTCTTTGTTATTTAATTTTTTGAATTTTGAAGTTACCGAACCTAAAAATGTATCATTAAACAACCTAAATATGCAAGCTGCGGATAAAAATATACCTAACGCACTAATAGCACCTATTGTGACGATAAAACCTTGCGGTTCAATGTCGCTTAAAATAATACCGTTTAGAATAATAAAATTAGCGGCAAATCCGCTTAAAAACGGCAATCCCATTGCAGCGAGAGTAATAATTATACCAAAGTTTTTACAAATAGGCATAACTTCTCCCAAACCACTTAAGGTAAATATTTGAGTTGTTTTTGTTCTTAAATAAATAGAACCTACCAGCATAAACAATCCGGCTGAAATTATGCTTCTTGATATCATATGAAAGATGCTACCTTCAAACCCTACTTCTGTCATAGCTCCTAATCCAAGTAGAATAAGCCCGCATTGTGCTATCCCGTACAAAGAAACAACTTTTTTAATATCAGTTTGAATAAAAGCTAATGTAGTGCAGTATAACATGTTTATGCCACCTAAAATCATTAATATAGGTGCAAATTTATCAAAGACTTCCGGAAATAAACCTAAATTAAATCGTATTATGCCATATCCACCCATGTTCATCAGCAGACCTGATAACAGCATACTTACCGGTGCAATTGAATTGTTTTGAGCTGTAAATTGTGCAGTATGAAGTGGGACGATAGGCAATTTAATTGCAAATCCAATCAAGAAACAGAAGAAGATAAACGCTTGAAACCACATAGCAAATACGTTTTCAGACATACTTAAATTTTCTATATCAGCGGTAAGTACACCACTTATTGTAAAACTATAAAAATATAAAATTAACATTCCCAAAATCAAGAACATGCTTCCTAAAAAGGAACAAATAACATATTTTGTGGCTGCAGATTTTGATGTTTTTTCTCCCCATTGATTGATTAATAAATATGTTGGAATGAGTTCAAGCAACCAGAAAAACAAGAATAAAAATATATCCTTGGCACTAAATACACCTAAAACCGCTGTTTGTAAAATTAAAACTAACGGATAATAAATTCTTGTTTTGGTTCTTATCATCCGTTTTCCTGCAATTATAGCTAACATTGTAATGAATGAAGTTAAAATTACAAATACAAGCGAGATTCCATCCAGTCCAAAATTAGCTCTTATTCCAAGTGTATTTATCCAACTTGAGCCAAAAAACGTCAATTCTTTTTGGTAAGACCAACCTAAATTTGTAGGATTAAAATATAATAAAAATAACAAACTGTATATAAAATGTGTTATAGAAAACCCTTTTGAAAAACGTCTGATTTTAATATTATTGTTTGGGAAAATAGGGCTTAATAACAGTAGTGCAACGATTGCAGGTGAAAAAATTAAAAATAATATAGATAAAAAGTTCATTCTACACCCCCATTAAACTGCTATATACATAAAACAGTACAGTAACGGCAATAACTAATGTCAATATCGTAACAGTGTGAGCCAAATATGACTTAGTGTTTCCGTTTTGTAGCTTGAAAGCTGTTGTCCCAAAAATTTTGGTTGTTTGTGCTATTAGAAAAACGCACATTTCAATAACATAAATTTCTATAAAATTTATCAGTTTGCAAACAGGTAGAAGCATTTTTTTGCCAATAAACTCTAATATTTCATTTATATAAAATTCATTATATGAAAGCTTGTACAATAAATTTTCTTTGCTCAATATTTTCTCTTTGATTTGAGTAAACAAATTAAATGGTGACACATATAACCTAAATGCTATATAGCTTGCACATAGAATAACAAATATACTTAAAATTATTGTTATATTTTCAGTCGGTACAGTCTTTTCCGGTATAATAAAATATACAAATTTTTTGAAATTGTTCCCTATTGCAAACACAAAAGAAATTGCAAGAATTAAGAAACTTATTATTGCTGAATATTGTATTTTGCTTATTTTTTTGACTTCAATATTAGCTCTTTTTTCGTTTTCAAAAACTAATAAATACATTCTTGTTGATGAATAAACCAAAAGGAATATAACAATCAAGTAAGTAAATATTATCCAATCATTTCCGAACTCATTTAACTTTGCAAGCAAATTATTCTGCAAATTGTTTCCTATTATCAAAGATAAACTACCGAGAATAAATATTCCTGAACATAAAGGTAGTTCTTTTCGCAGACCGCCTAATAATTTTATATCATCTTGATTATTAACGGCTTGGGTCACTGAACTGGCAACTAATAATAATGCTGCCATTGAATATAATAAATTAATTAGCATAAGAGCGGAACTTGAATATAATCCTAGTCCTAAGCTCATAAATATAACCCCAATTTGTGCAAATGCGATGTTTATTAGAATTTTTTTAAAATTATTTTGACTCATTGATATAAAAGAATATGCAAATGCAGTTATTAAGCCGATAATAACAATGCTTGTTGTGATGAATTTAGAAATAATTATCATTGGATATAATCTGTAAGCCAAATATATCCCAACGGAACCTAAAATTATCGGTAAAATAAAATAATGTGCAGAAATATCTTTGTTTTTGAAGCATATTCCCCCGAATGGAAATTGTAGTGATTTAATCATAAGCCCGATAATAACAAATAATGTGATTGTACAAAAAATAGGCTCAGATACCATAGAATACAATGTATCGACATTAAAAGAAAATCCGGAATAAGAAAGCAATGCCAAATTTTGTGCTGATGAGAAAATAGCTGAAAAGTAGATTAATGCAATACTTCCTGATAAGAGGCAAATATCTCCAAAACAATTGGTTATTAAAAATTGTTTTGCAGCTTGAGCAGATGTGATTTCTTCAGACTTAAAAATCATCAGTAGGTAGCCTAAAATACCTATTAAGCCAGCAAAAGCTAAAGATTGAATAACATTAGAAGACAAAATTAACCCATAAATAGCAAAAGCAAGAAGGTTCAAGTGGATATAAAACTTGTGGAAATATTTGTCGTCTTGGATAAATCTGTATGTAAATAATTGGATAAAAAACATAAAAATAGATGTGATTAATAGCATTATTGAACTTAATTTATCAATAAAAGTACCAACATAAATCGGGGTCCCAATATTTAGCCATAAAACATTATTTTCAACAGTTTTTGCTGGATTTGATACGCAGTACAAAATACAAAGCACAGCAAATACTATACTAAAAAGACTTCCCCCTAATGATAAATTAAGTGTCAATTTTTTTGAATCAATAAATGACATTGATGAGTTTAAAAATATAACTAAAATAATCCATAGTGGTAAAAACAACACTGTGACAATGCTATTTGCAAAATATTCCAAAGTTTCTAACATATCTGTTTAAATCCTCACACCTGTTATTTTTTAAAAACCGTTTTTATTTTCTTATGTTTTAGTGTTTTAGCTGCAACGACAAAACTTATCGCCAAAATTATTTGTACGCAGCTTATTATAACCAAAAATATTTGAAATGATTGTCCTGAAACAGATTTAAAATCGCCAAAAGAAGCAAAAGACACGAAGTTTAATCCGATTGCACTCAACATTAAGCCCAAAGCAAAAATTGTTTTGATAATATTTTTTGTGGTTAATAAACCATACAAACCGATGCAGAACAATAAAATAGCTATAACAAGATAATGATACAGTCCTATGTTTGTCAATAAGTCCATAACCTATTCCTCTCTATCTTTAAATACAGAAATCAAATTTAAACCTACAATCAGTAGGAAAACTACAATTAAAAACAGAACTATCAAAAATCCATAATTAAGAGTCAAATTTTCGCTTAAGATAGCAAGAGATGAATATTCAAGGTTTAAACCTAAATCTCCTGTTATAACCTCGAACAATCTTTCAAAATAATTGCTTGTAATTCCTAACAAGATAAAAATAAGTAAAAATGCAATCGAAATGGCTGGTGTTGCAAATTTTATGTTGAATTTTGTTTTATTTTGTTCTGGTTTGTCGAGGTAAGATGTAGATATTGCTAAAAATATCGGAATTAAAATCCCCCATACACCTATTTGCAAAGTTGCGTTAAATGTAGCATTTAACAAAATATAAAATCCCCCTACGGTAACAAATACGCAACTTGCCCACATAATTGCATTTAAAAAACTTTTTGAGTTAAGTGCAATGATAGAACCTACAATACTCAGAAATGAAAATATATAGAAAAATATAACTGATAGAATATCCATTATACTCCTCCTGAAATCCCTTTAATAATACAAATAATTATAAAGTTCAAAATAGAACAGGGCAACAATATTATGCAAGAATATTTAACTAATTTTTTATAATCTAAAACAGGGGGAAAAAATCTTATGAGAATCAATGAACATCCCACCAACATTGATTTGAAAAATAGCCAAAAGATTTGTTCTACATATACGGCAGATGTATTTAAAACATAGTTGATTTGGTAAAGTTCGCTCAAATAAAACCCAAATGGTGGTAAATATCCGCCAAAAAATAAACAGACAATAAAAATAGCAAATATAAATATTGCTCCATATTTTAAGAAGTCGATTGTTTTCAATATTTTAGCGGAACATAAATTAAAAATAGAAAATCTTAGGTCAACAAGCCCGCCTAGTAACAAATCGGTGAAAAATAAAATACTGCTTGTCAAAACTAAAAAAGCAATGATATTAGGAAAAACAAACCATCCTAAAGCCCCTTTATTCAATGATTGAGCCGCAATTATTTCATTCAAGTTGAAGCTTGATGCCAATGTAGCTACACTAACAATCGAAAACAATATGGATAATGCAAAACTAAGAACTACAATGGTAGTTTTGACCGATGCCGAAATAATGGTTTTATTTTTTGTAGAATATCCTCCAAATAAAATCCCCATAATTGGAATTAGCATCAAAAGAAAAAATAAAAGCAAGCTAACATCGGATTCAACAGGAATATACTTGTTGCTGTATGGGATTATTCCCCATATAGCCAAAATCGGGATAATAAATAGTATTGGGAGTATATTTTGGCACGAATATTTTGGCGATTTAAAAATTTCTTGTTCTAAATCAGTAGTTGAAAAAGAAAAATTTCCTTTGTTTAAAAATTTTGAAAGGCTACGTTCAAAAACTATCAAAAGTGAAGCACTTACACAAAGTGCCACACAGGCAAGTCCGAACAAAAGAATGTGCCACAAAACGATTATCAAAACATCTGATAATCCCAATTTCCCTAAAAAATTAAAGTAATATTGATATACTATATCCACTATTTCCACCTTATCATATGCTTTTTAATGGCATAAAAAATTGACAGTAGCATAACAAAAATAGCCGTAATTATTATACTTATCGATGAGAAAGAAAATTTACCAATTGTCAAAACTACCGGTGCAACCAAAAATATTGAAAGAAAAATAAGCAAACAGAATATCGCATATTTAAAAATATTAGAGTTCAAATTTTTGTTTTCTGGAAAACAAATATCCAAAATATTTTCTTTTAAATCTTTATTTTCGTTGGTTTTAGGCTCGGGAAATTTGTGACACAAATGCACCAGAACAATCGTCACTATAATTGCCAAACTCAAAAAAACTAATAATCCGATTATTTCTCGCATTTTTTGCCCTTACCCATAAATTAATTATAAAGCATATCCTCAATCATTTTATTATACGAACTAAGTATCAGGATAGGCTGTATTAATATTTGTAAATGTAAATTTGAAAACCCTCGTTGCTATTGAGTTTTAATTTTTATTGTAAAGATATATGTAGTTTTATTAAGGGATAAATAAGAAATATATAAAAAATAGGCAATTTTTTTATAAGAAAATACTTTATATAAATACGAGAACAAACTAAAGAGAAAAGTTAAGAGAATCACAAAGAAGAGAGAGAAAAACAAGTCCGCACGTTATGTACGGCAAGCTGTACCTTGAGAAAGTACGGTTAAGTTTACCCGAGAGAGTAATTAAAGAGAAAAACAAAGAGAGTAAAGACCAGGAGGACTTATGGCACGAGTATTGATTTCAATGCCGGAAAAATTTTTAAATGAGATTGACACAGTAGCAGACAACGAAAATCGTACACGCTCAGAGTTAATCAGAGAAGCACTCAGAACTTATATGCATAGAAACAAAGTTCGAGAAAACACATTGGCAACCAAAAATGCAACAATTTTAGAAGCATTATTGGATTAAAGAAACTTTAAACACACGAGGACACAAACACACGAGGACACGAGGAAAAAGACAAACTCGATTTTTAGGCCGCTAAAAGCGGTCTTTTTCTTTTTTGTACTGAGCTTCTTCGTCATCCTGAGGGTTAAAGTCATTCTGAAGGAGTGCGAAGCACGATTGAAGAATCTCTTGGAGCAAAAATCATTTCGTCATTCTGAGCGAGTGAAACGAAGCGAAGAATCTCACCGAATTTTAGCCTTTATTCCATGAGATTCTTCGCCTGCACATGCAGGTTCATAACCAGACAGCTTAAAAAATTAAAGCTCACTTCATTAGGGTTCATTCACTCCCTCAGAATGACGGAGATTATTTTTCATAAAAAATTACGTCATCCTGAGGCAAAAATGAACCCTCTTGTAATAGGCTTTAACCGTATCGAAAAAAATCTTTTTTTATTTTTTTAAAATTATCTTTTCTTTGATACTTTTCTTCTTTTTATGTCGATGAAAAAGAAGAAAAGTATCACAAAAGAAGAAAACTCTCTTTTGGCTCCGCCCTTATGGCAGGGGCTATGCCCCCGCACCCCCTTT
>JAFQTK010000106.1 GCA_017409065.1 bacterium | reverse complement strand
CTTTTCTTCCTGTATTTATATCTTAGGACTTAATTAGAAAAATATATTATCCATTAGGGTATTAATTGAGGTAATTAATATTTCAATAAGTAAACATGCCTGATATTTGCTCTTGTATTCGTGTAATGTTTGTTATACCATTTATATTACCTTAAGCAAGGTGTAGTCCAATATAACAAAGGAGAAAAAGATGCCTAAAATGAAAACTCACCGTGCGGGAGCTAAAAGATACAAGCTTACTGGCACAGGTAAAATTTTAAGAAGACAAGCAGGCACAAAACACTTGTTACAACACAAGTCTCAGTCTCGCAAGAATAGATTGTCTTCTATGGTAGAGGTTTCTGATACTCACAAGAAGTTAGTTCAGAAGCAATTGCCGTACGCTAAAAAGTACAACTAGTGAATTACATTAAGACAATCAAAGGAGAAAAAAATGAGAGTCAAACGCGGAAACGTTTTACGTAAACGTCATAAAAAAATCTTAAAATTGGCTAAAGGTTTCAAAGGTGCAAGAAGCAGAATATTTAAAGTTGCTAATTGTGCTGTAATGAAAGCTCTTAAATATTCTTACAGAGATAGACGTAACCTTAAGAGAAATATGCGTAGATTGTGGATTATCAGAATCAACGCTGCTGTTAGACAATACGGATTGAGCTATTCTAAATTTATGAATGCTCTTAAAAAATCTGAAATTGAAGTTAACAGAAAAATGCTTGCAGAATTGGCTGTAAATGAAAAAGAAGCTTTTGAAGTTATCGTAGAAACTGCTAAAGCTCAAATCAAATAGTCATATTCTTGAAAGTTTAAAAAAAAGGCGAGGTGCAAACCTCGCCTTTTTGATATATCTTATTTTGTTAGTTTTCAATAAGTACTTTATGATAAATCTTTTTTCCTTTTTTGATTTTGACACCTTCTATCAGTTGAGAGCGTGAAAGTTTGTAACCTAAATCGGTAATTTTTTCAGCTTCAATTGAAACACCACCTTGTTGGATTAGTTTTTTAGCTTCTCCACGGCTAGCACAAAGTTTTGTTTCAACTAAAATGTCAATCAACGAAATTTCCTCATCTGCAAAAGTTAATACTGTTGTGGGCATGTTTGAATCATCTCCACCGCCTGCAAATAGTGCTTTTGCAGATTCTTGAGCAATATCGGCTTCTTCTTTTCCATGCACAAGTGATGTAAGTTCATATGCCAAAATTTCTTTAGCTTTGTTCAATTCTGCACCTTGCCAAGACTCCATCTCTTTTATTTGTTCAAGTGGTAAGAATGTTAGCATTCTGATGCATTTTAAAACATCATCATCTTCAACATTTCTCCAGTATTGATAGAAGTCGTAAACTGATGTTTTGTTTTTGTCCAACCAGACTGCTCCAGATGCCGTTTTGCCCATTTTTTTGCCTTGTGCGTTCATAAGAAGCGTAATTGTCATTGAGTGGGCATCTTTGCCTGTTTTTCTTCTTATCAAGTCAGAGCCTGCAAGCATATTAGACCATTGGTCATCACCGCCAAATTGAAGGTTACAATTGTAATTTTCGTTGAGGTAGTAGAAGTCATAAGCTTGCATAATCATATAGTTAAATTCCAAGAAGCTTAAGCCTTTTTCCATTCTTTGTTTGTAGCACTCAGCTCTAAGCATATTATTAACAGAGAAACATGCTCCCACATCTCTAAGTAATTCAATGTAATTAAGTTTGAGTAGCCAATCTGCATTGTTTACCATTATTGCTTTGTCTTCGCCAAACTCAATAAAACGTTCCATTTGCTTTTTGAAACATTCGCAATTGTGATTAATAATTTCAGACGTCATCATTGAACGCATATCTGAACGTCCGGAAGGGTCACCGATGTGTCCAGTGCCGCCGCCGATAAGTACAATTGGCTTGTTGCCTGCCATTTGTAGCCTTTTCATAAGACATAATGCCATAAAGTGACCAACGTGCAATGAGTCGGCGGTAGGGTCAAAGCCTATATAAAAACGAGCTTTTCCTGAGTTTATTAACTCTTTAACCTCTTTTTCATTAGTAATTTGTGCAATAAGTTGTCTTTCTTGTAATTCTTCAAAAATTCCCATTTTTAATATTCCTTTTTACTCCTTGTTCATCATAATAAAAACAATGATATTTCGCAAATTGTAAGGTTAGAGATTTGTGCTATAATATAAAACAAGCAGGGATTGAAGGAGAAAGTATGAGCTTTAAAAGAAATATTTTTTTTGTAGCTTTGATAGCTATATGTGTTTGTTTTACAACAGGTTTTACCTTTTTCAAGAATGTCAATTCTATATTCCAAAATGTGTCAAAAACTAAAAATGAGTTATGGTGTGTGACTTTTCAACTCGTTTGGAATGAATTTATGGATAAGTATTCTGACGGTAAGCCAATTATTTTTGAGGGGCGTACTCCTAAGACTGCAAAGCAACTTAATAAAAAGCTTTATACAAAAGAAATTTTGGATAGTAAATCTTATTATTTAGCACAAGGAGAAATATCTCTTGATTTAAAAAAAGAGATTGAAACGGCTATTAAGAATAAATTTAATGAAACAAGTGATGTATTAGACTTCATAAATTGGGGTGCTAAAAATTCTTATTTATTTTATGCGATGTTGAAAAAAGATTTTACTTATCCTAATGAGTTCAAAAAATTGGATGCAGCTTATTTTAATTCCTCAAAAGAAAAGGTAAAATATTTCGGAGTTGAAGCTGGAGCCTCCTCAAAAATGAGAAATGGTGTTGATGTAATGTTTTATAATTCACCTAATGAATATGCGGTAAAACTTAAAACAAACCAAGGCGAAGACGTTATTTTGCTAAGAACTAAAAAGAAAGGCGATTTCGAAAAACTATATTCTTATGTAGTTGATAATACAGACTTTGGCACTTTTAATAGAAAAGATACACTTAAAGTACCGGAAATAAATGTTGATGAGGTTATATCATACGATGATTTGACTGGGAAAAAACTTAAAGATAAAAATCAGGTGATTACACAAGCATTACAAACTATAAAATTCAAGTTGGATAACAAAGGCGGAAGTTTAAAAAGTGAGGCTGTTATTTCTGTAATGACAACTTCTTTGCAGCCTGTTGTTGAACCAAGAAATTTTACATTTGACAAACCATTTGTTCTCTTTTTGAAAGAAACAGCAGCTGATAAACCATATTATGCAATGAAAATTGAAAATACTAAGTATCTTGTAAAAGAGTAGTGGTATTCTTAGGAAATGCGGTGACAGAGTAATCTCGTAGAATATAGACTCTATTCGGCTAGATTCTTCGCTAATGCTTAGAATGACGAAAATATTTTCAATAAAAAGCCTGTCATTCTGAACCCATGTATGGGGTGAAGAATCTCGACTGCATCATATTTGCCATTCGCAATTTGTTCAGAAATAAGCGTTGTTTTGTAAAGCTTAACCAATTAAAACTTTTTTGAGTTGAGCCAATTCATCGTCCGAAATGTGAAGTTCTACTTTTTTCGATTTAATCACATGATATAAATCTTTCATTGTTAAAGTAGTAGCGATATCTCCTTCTGATGCGGCTGCATTGAATAAGGACTGAAGTGTTCTGAATGAAGTTTCTCGTTCTCTTTTTGCTAAAAATTCGCATAAATATCTTAATTTTTCAGAGTCTGCTGATTTGATTTCTTCGCTAACTTGAGCTGCATTTCTATAATGATGTACGATTGCATCTCTTAGTTGTCCGGCTGTCGGTCTGTCTACAAGGATTTTTTCTTGGAATCTATCAAGCATTGGTCTGTCAAGCATTTTTCCGTCAAAGGTTCTGCCTACATCGGGGTCGATATGGATATTTGTTGCACCTATTGTAATAATATTGTCTTCTTTTCCGAGTTTTTCAGAGAAACATCTTTTAAACTCATTTAGTACGTCATTTGAGTATTTTTTACCGTTCCCGTCATTAACCATCATAATAGAATCGATTTCGTCAATAAATACAAAGAATTTTTTATGCGGATTTTGTCTTGCTCTACGGCAAATTTCATTGACACTTTCTTGAATATTTTTTTCAGTTTCCCCAACGTATTTTGAGCTTAATTGCGTAACGTCAAGGCTCGCAAATTCTGCACCTTCAAATTCTTTTGCAATTGCCTTAGCAAACGTTGTTTTTCCTGTTCCCGGAGGTCCATATAAAAGAATTGTCTTTATTCCTTTTCCGCCTCTTTGTCTTATAGCTTCCGGATTGGTTATATTTTTCACAACTTTTTCCAGTAGTGTTTTTAGTGTCTTTGGTAAAGACATATCACTTATTCTCAAGGCTTTGCTAATGTCTTCCCATAGGTCTTGCATTTTCGGAAGTTCTGGGGTTGGTATTTGTGGAGTTGGGAAATCAGGACTAGGCATTCTTGGAGGAAGGTTTCTTGGAGTTTGTCCTTTTAGTACGGCAATTATAAACACTACGTAAGATAACAGTATTCCACCACTTATCAGTGTGTTTCTTGTCTTTTCTTTTTTTCTGTCTTCTTCTATTTTGTTTAATTTTTCTTTATACAAACTTTCTTGCTGTTTTAATATTTTTTGGTATGCTTTTTTTAGCTCAGCTTCTCTTGTAAATGTGTCAGTGGTTTGTGCCGGTTGAGGTGTTGTTACATTTTGAGTTGTAATTTTTTGTGTAGGTTGAGCTTGTGCTTGAGCTTGAACTTGAGCAGGCTGCGTTTTAGCCGGTTGTTCAGGTATAGCTTCAGCGTTGGTAGGTGTTTGAGTTTTTAATTGGGGGAAATTCTTTAATAGAGAAGTATTGCTAAAAGAGGGAGAATTGAGCATTATGTAAACCTTATTAATCGATATCGTAATCAATTAACTCTGTTTAATAAAATTCTTTGCTATTTTATTAAATTGATTTTAACATTTCGTTACATTCTACCTTAATCTAAGCAATTTTTTATTTTCAGTATCTTTGTTAGGGCAAATATTAATTTTAGAAAGGGAAAAAATGTTTCAAGTTACAAATTTTGGTTCAAATTCAAATACTAAATTAAATGGTTTCAACAGACAATCTAATACTTCTTTTCATTCTGTACCATTAAAATCAGATTCAGTTTCATTTGGCTGTAAAGAAAAAATTGTTAATTACGGTTCTGATGCAGTATTGGATGCTATCAGACGTTGTGCTGATTTATTAGGCGAAGGTAAAGGAGTAGTTGTTACGGATGCTGTTTCTTTAATTCGTGCAGGTAAAATACAAGAAGCTCTTGGCAAACTTTACTCTTTAGCTCCTGCTAATGGTTCAATCCAAACAGTAGAAAACGGAACAAAAATTATTGCGAGAAACTGGGAT
>JAFQTK010000105.1 GCA_017409065.1 bacterium | reverse complement strand
GTTTTTCTATCAATTTCAAGGATGTCAATGATTTCAAGAATTTCTTTCATTTGATTAATTAGTGATTTGTAATTTTCAATGTCGAGTGCGGATTTGAATAATGGTGGTTCAAATAGATTTTTTGTTGTTTTAACTCCTATATAGGCCATTCCGTTATGAAAACAAACAGCCGCTTTAATATTATGTTTATCAAGCCTTTTGAGCTTTTCCATAAAAGCAGTTGTTAGTATGTACCTAGCTTCAATTTGGTCGTTAGAATAAGTTTCATAAATTTTTTCAAATTCGATATCTTCAAGTTTTACTCTATCTAAAGTTTTTGCAGCATAGGGATAAGATTTATTGGTGGTTATAACCGTGCTTTTACATTTTTTATGTTCGTATGGAAAGTAAAATAATAACCCGTCAAATACTTTGCCTTTTATTGCATTTAACTTGAGTTCTTCAATGTTGACGAGTATTCCGTTATAAATGCCTTTAAATCGTTCGTCCAAATAAGGAGATAAATTGTAATCATTGAATAAAGGTATATTTTTATAGTAATCCCAATTTTTCCCGATAGGCTCGTTTGACATGTATTCAAAATCACCAAAGTAACTAAAAAGGACATCATAAAGCTTGCTTTTTGTTTCTTTTTTGTATTGATAAAAATCAGAAAATGGCAAAAATACACCTAATAAGAACCCAAACAAGCTTACAGCACTAATAATAAGTATCGCGTCTAGAGGTAACTTTTTAGACTGTTTAACTAACTCGATGAAGACAAAATAACAGAAAGTAAATGGGATTAATCCAAACGCTATAATCAGGAGTATATTATCCTTGAGTTTACGAGTTCTGTCATGCTCGATAAACTTGAGTGCCGGTTTTATTTTCTCTGTAAAAAAGTCTGTGAAAGTATCGCTATTTGTGTGTTTGGTATTTTCTTTTGATTTTGAGTGATATTCTGCTAAATAATTATGGTATTCCAAAGCCGGAATAAAATTCTCTCTATTAAGAATGTCTATAAGCTGTGAAATTTCTTTTAGTAAGATTGTACTTTCTTCTAAATATGGGTACATCAGATGGAAATCATTGGGCTTTTCAATTTTATTGAACGGAATTTGAAATAAATGATTGTCTGTATCTACTATAATGTCAAAGTTATCAAAGTGTTTACAAATAGCTATTTTAAATCCTTTTTTGTCTATGGCAATCAATTTGTTTATAAGATCTGAGCTTATATTAAAGTCCGGAGAATAAATCTTGTCTTCTGTTTGAATATAATAGCGTTCAGAAAATTCTCTATTTGAAACAAAAATCTCGTTGAATTTATTAATACCTTTATCAAGAAAACTTTTGTTAGCTATAATAATGGATTTTTTGACCGGATTTTGTGTTTCTACTGATATAAATAAACTCTTTTTTAAACAGTATCCGGGCATATTTAGCTCTGAAATTCTAATTGGTTGAGTTTTATATGTACCGGCATAATAGTTTTCGGTTAATAAAGTGCAAGGTCTGTTAAATATCGGAAGATTAATTTTGCACTTGTGTGAAAAAAATGAAGAATTGTTTGTCGAAAATGTTAAATTTAAGTTTTTAAAATGAGAAAATACTGCGTTTGGTACTATAAATTCAGTGTAAAAGCCGTGATTTACTTCTGTCGCTAAGAATAGCCAAACGTACACAATAAGGCTGATAAATGAGAAAAATATTGCAAATGGCAAAGTAGATGAAATAAAACAATATCCTAGCATTAATATGTCAAATGCAATGATTATATACCCTGTAATTTTGTTTTTTTTGTTTTTTTGTGTGACCGATATTTTAAGTGCATCTAAAATTGGAAGTATGTATGAAATATTTTCAGTTGGTTTGTTAAAATTTGTGTTATTCATTCAGTAATAAAGTCCTTCTAATCGGAACAATTTTATCAGAATTTTCTTAAATAAAACTCATCTTTTTAACGGAAACTGATATCTAATGTATTCGACAGCAGAGATTGTTTGTAATAAAATTTTCTTGTAGAAAAAGTATAATTATAAGGATATAAACATGAAAGTATCATTAGAGTGGTTGAACGATTTTGTAGATTTGTCAGGGATTAGTGCTGAACAAATTGCACATGAACTTACTATGAGCGGTTTAGAGGTTGAAGATATTGAAAAAACCGGTGCTGCTTTTACAAATATTATTACTGCAAAAATTGAAAAAATTGACCAACACCCTAATGCGGATAAACTTCATCTTGTTACGGTAAATACAGGTTCTGCAACTAAAACGGTTGTATGTGGGGCTCAAAATATTGCGGAAGGTCAAATTATTCCTTATGCATCGGTTGGTTCAAAAGTTATGAACAGAAAAACAGGTGAACAATTTGAGCTTACTCCGGCTGTTATTAGAGGCGTAGAATCTCAAGGTATGCTTTGTTCAGCTGATGAGCTTGGGTTAAGTGATAGAAATTACCAAGAAGAAGATGGAATCCTTGTTTTAAATAGATTCTTGCCTAATGTTCAGTTGGGTAAACGACTTGAAGATGTTTTGGGTATCAAAGAAGATACAGTGTTTGATATTGCTCCAACAGCTAACCGTGGGGACCAAATGTCTATCGTGGGTGTTGCTCGTGAATTGGCAGCTTTATTCAATAAAAAATTGAGATTTTCATTTGTCCAAAATACGCAAAAACTTTCTGATGGCGGATTTAAGGTTGAAATAAAAGACGAAGATGTTTGTAAATATTACAGTGCTGGTATTTTAGAAGGTGTTGTGATTAAACCTTCTCCAGATTGGATGCAAGCTAGATTACAATCTTGTGGAATCCGTGCTATCAACAACGTTGTAGATATTACAAATTATGTTCTTCTTGAATACGGACAACCATTGCACGCTTTTGATAAAGATAAGCTTGATGGTTATCTTTGTGTTCGTCGGGCAGAAAATGGTGAAAAAATTGTCACTTTGGATGATGTTGAACGTACAATGACTACTGACACCGTTGTTATTGCAACTGAAGAAAAAAGTGTTTGTATAGCAGGTGTTTTTGGTAGTGCAAATAGTGAAATTGATGATAATACAAAAAATATTGTGCTTGAGTCTGCGTACTTTACACCGGCAAGCAATCGTCGTTCTTCAAGAAGCGTTGGATATCGTTCTGAAGCTTGTGCTAGATTTGAACGTGGCGTTGATATGGAAGCAGTTAAACCGGCACTTCTTAGAGCAATGCAACTTTTAGTTGATTTTGCAGATGCAAAAGTTGTTGGTATTACGGAAACTGGTGTAAACAGACTTCCTGAAATGGATATTACTTTGCGATTCTCTCAAATAAAGAGAATTTTGGGATGCGAAATTCCTTCTGATAGATGTATCGAGATTCTTGGTAATTTGGGCTTTGAATTGCTCGGCAAAAATGATATGGCTGCTAAGTTTAGAGTTCCGGGCTTTAGAATTAATGATGTTACAAGAGAAATAGACTTGATTGAAGAAGTGGCTCGTATTAACGGATATGACAAGATTTCTCCGTCTTTACCTGCTAAAACTCACGCTCCAACTGTTACTTTTGAACAAAGATTGATTAAAAAAGTAAATGAACTATTCTTAGGTTACGGTTTTTATGAAAGTGTGACTTCGTCGCTAGTCGGAAAACCGCTTATGGATGAGTTTATGCTTAAGTTTAATGATGAAAAAGCAGTTTGTGTTAAAAATCCACAATCAGAAGACCATACAACATTGCGTCAAACTTTGATTCCGAATATGTTGCAGTCTGTGAAGTATAATCTTTCTAACGGGCAAAAAAATATTTGGTTGTACGAAATTGGTAGAACTTATTTGAAAGAAGAAGAAGCCACAACAAGACATAGCGGAGTGAAGGAAACAAGGATGCTTTCAGGTGTGGTTACAGGTTCTATTGATTCAAGTCTTTGGATTTCAAAACCTCAAACAGACTTCTATACCTTGAAAGGTGTTTTGCAAGGTTTGTTTGAAACTTTAGGCTTGGAAAATCGTGTAAAATTTGAACCTTGTACTGATGTTAGTTATCTTCACCCCGGAAAAGCTGCTAAAATTATTTTGATGGGTAAAGGAATGCCTAACGTTGGTAGTTTCGGTTTGGTGCATCCTTTGATTAAAGATAAGGAAAAATTTAATCAGGATGTTTATGTATTTGAACTTGATTTGGATACAATTTTGGCAAATGTTTCTGATTCAGTTGTTCGTTACAAAAAACTTCCACAATTCCCAGAAGTTCAACGAGATTTTGCATTTATTGTAAATAATGAAATTACAAATAAATCTGTTCTAAAAACTATCAAAAAATATGCGTCAAATTCTTTGTTTACCGGTGCTGATATTTTTGATTTGTATCAAGGAGAACACGTTCAAAAAGGATTCAAAAGTGTTGCATATAGAATCCGTTTCCAAGATGAGAATGCCACATTGACAGATGAAGTTATTGAAAAAGAAATGCAAAATATTAAAGATGGTTTGAAAAAAACATTTGCAGATATTTCTTTTAGAGAATAATTTTATTTATTATACAAAAAAACACCTGCTTGAGGGCAGGTGTTTTTATTTTGTCGAATTGTAAAGAATAATTAGGAGCTAACAAAAAAAAATTTGTTTGAGCTTTGTATAATTGATGAAAATCTTAGGTTTGCAAATTACGAATAATAATTATAAGCCCATGAAATCAGAAGGCATTAGTCGGAATGCTCGTTTGCTTACGTCTTCAGCGGGTTGTGATACTGTATCTTTTGGTCGTCAGAATAATATGCAACCTAAAGTTTCAGGAGTTGGGCTTCCTGCTGTCCAATTGCACAATGATTTAAGAGAGTTAAAAAATATTCGTAATTTACCTTGTGTTTATTGTGGTCAAATAATGTTACCCATAGCGGACCGCAACAAAATAGCAGCCGAAATAGCAAGTTCTAAAGGTGAAGATTTAATTGCTAATTAAAAGAAAAATATGAAATATCTTAGAGGGGTAAAACAAAATATTGCACACAGTGTTATTTGGGCGGCAAAGAAAAACCCTGATGATAATATAGCAGAATTGTTGAAAAAATTAGCCCCAAGATACAAGGCAGAACTTGAAGCTGATCAGTTGGCGATTTTACGCAAGATAGAAAGAGTTATTGATAAATATCCTTTATCTCCTGAAGAGAAAACAGCGTATCAGTATATTTTGTATGATACTAACCAATGGATTAACAATGAAAATGATGCAGAACCATTCAAGCGTAAAGAGTTTTTGTATCAATTGCAAAAAGTTCTTGATCTGCCACTGTTCAAAAATAGGCAAGTTGTTAAAAAAGTTTTAAAAAAAGCTGATAAGATGCCTCAATCTTTTGAAAGCGAGAATGCATTTATTGTTAAATATCATAGACGTAGCCCGAGAGAAATCTCTGAACAGCTCTTCTATGATGCGTTATCCACTATTGAACATATAAAAACGAGAGAGTCCGGTGGAAAAACTGAATCAAAAAACCTTGCAATTGCGTGTGCTCGGTGTAATAATTATGTAAGAAACAATACCCCAATGCCGAAATTTATAAAAGACCATCCGGAAGTTCCTGATAATATCAGAAAAAACTTAGATGCAGTTTGGCTGATAGGACAGCGGGTGCGTACGATTAGAAGTTCGCAGGTGCAGAATTTAAATATGCAAAATCAAACTAATAATCCAAGCTATCAAAGATATTTGAGTGCTTTGGGTGCATCACATAAAGCATATGAAAATTATGTAAGGGCGGTAGCTCAAACTTTTGTAAACGAATCAGGCGGTGCCTTAGATTTGAGCGAATACATTAAAAAATAGGCGAGATAATTTAAGCCGTTTTAATTAATAACAATCCAACTCAAAATGAGAGAAGCCAATTAAATAGTTATTTAAATGATTGGATTCTAAAATTATTAACTTCAAACTAAAGTTAGTGATTTTGAAAACAATATTTTACACTAGCGGCTGAGAATTGCCACTAATTTCTAAGTAGAAGTAAAGATTAATTATTTGTAAACACCGGAGGAACATTATGACAAATATAAAAGCTATAACACCACTAGAAAGGTATTTTAACGCCAGTAAGAAGATTAAAAGGGTTACTGCAAGAAAAGTAGTTGAGGGACTAAGAGCAAGAAATATTTCTTATGATAGAAAAGTTGAAAATGATGTTATAACAATTTCTTATAGTAGTAAAAAGGGTGATAAGCACTATACTTATGCTTTTAGTAATGATGATGCTAAAATTTTATCTAAAGAAAGAAGAACTGCCGATACTTTTTACCGAACTGAATGGACAGACGATTCGGTAAGATTCAAAATGTTTTCTAATGACGGGTCTAATCATGTAAATATTAAAAAAGATGTGAAGGTTGAAAGACAGTCATTGTGGCAACGTTTAAGATCAAAAGAAAAACTTCATGATTTGGTTCATATCCGTCTTGTAAAAGATGTGCTTCCTCAAACTTCAAAAAATAGAAGTATGACAAAAAACATATATATAACACAAGGGGGAGTAACTATTACTGATATTAAATCTCAAATTGCATATAGAGTCCAGTCAAAAGCAAAGCAAGGTTTCCGTTTAAATGTTAGCTCTCAAGTGCCGGATATGGAAATTCAAAATCAAGTGGCAGCATTTAGACGTATTAATTAGAGCGTTTTGATTTGAAGTTTATGTGGTTGAGTTTGTCTATATTAGGCTCAACCACTTTTTTCATAATGCCATTTTCAACAAAAATATCTATTGGTTTTATAAGTAGTCCTAGTGCTATAAAGCCACCAAGTGTTTTAAACATTTTTAATTTGAAGATTTCAGAAGAAAGATGTTCTCTGATTGCATATTTTGCAGATTTATGCAGATAGTTTTCTTTTCCAAATTCTTTTTTAAATGCTTCTTGTATGTTCGCAAATTTTACATAAACTTTGTTTGACAATTTATCAGGTCGTTCTTGTTTCATTAAGGCGGTTCTTATTTCAATTAATTTTTGCATTTGTTCATTTGCGTATTTTATCAAATTATCTTTATTCGATTGACCTATTGTATCTGCCTGTTTGGAAGAGAAAAGACTATGGATTATGTTTTTGAAGAAACCCTTTGATTTTTCTTCCCCGCTCATATCATCGATATAGGTTGATAATGAGGCATTGAATTTTTGCATAAACGGGCTAAAATCGTTTTCGTATTGTGATAGTTTTGACTTGTTGATAAAGTCTAAAATAAAGTTTAATGTTGCTTCTTTTGCATTTGTGGTAAGTTTATCTTTTGATAGTTTATTTAGTGAAGATATGGTTTTTTGACCTACATGAACTGCGGCAGTCGGTAGTATAACACTTGCCAATGCTTGAAACGTAGCCTGCTCTAATGCTCTTTTAGTGCTTGGGTTATAGTTATCTTCTTGGTTTTTGTATTTGTCATAGATATCAGCCCCAAAGTACATAAGTGCAGGAATCCACAATAAAGTTCCCATTTTTGGTGCGACCTCACTTATTGCAGCACCTAGTTCATTCGAATAAGCAAATCCTCTTATTGGCCATTTTGACAATGGGTCTACATATTTTTTATCGTTAGCAGTTTCTTCTAATGTTTTTTTGTTCTGCGTTGTCGAAGAGTTTGATTGAGGTATTATGTAACTTTGTAACATTGATGTTGTTTGTATGGGCATAGAAAATCCTTTTTGTGTGTACAAATAGAATACTTCCCCAAAAAATTTTTTGCTGTTTTTAGCAGACATACTTATAAAAAAGTTACAATATAAGTTTTAAAATTATACCTATCCCGTCTTTAATAAGTGCAAGACCTGTTTTTAACGTTGTCGGTTGTTTTTTGATAGCGGTCATTTTTGCTTGATAAAGTTTGGATAAGCTTTCTGCGTAGTGAATCAAGTAGTCTATGTAATTTTTTTCTTCAAATAATTTTATGACATCATCATTGAGATATGCACATCTCAATAAAAACTTATGACTTTTTTTGTATTGTCTTTTTAGCCTGTAAAATTCTCTTTTTGAAATGAATAGTTTAAAGAAATCTATTAATTTTATTCTATAAATTGCGTTGTTTTTAATTTTTTCTGTTTTATTCATAAACATATTAAAGGCATCAATTGTTAGTTTCAAGTCTTTGTTTATTGAATCAACATGCGGAATGTAGGCTGCTACCATCATGTGACTTATCCCAAAAATTTGGTGGTCTTTAAATTCATTTTCTGCAAAAAATGTAAAAGATGGTATATCAAAAATCCATGGTGCGGTTAATAAAGAAGATGAAAACATTGATACAATAGCACTCGGTTTGAGGATTGGAATTAATGTTTCAATAGGTAGCACGTTAAGTTCATCCAAACAAACAAAATTAGGGTGTTGTATAGCTTTTTTTAAGTGTTTATAAAACATATTAGGGGTTTTTGGGTGTTCTTTGAAATATACAAAATATCCTTTGTTTAATAGTTTTACAATATTTTTTGCGTAAAGATCAAATTCAGCTTGATATGTCATTGCTGTTGGATTTATTGATATGTTCTGTGTGCAAAAAATTACGCTTTTTTCCTTCGGTTCAAATTTTGTGGCGGTTTGTTTGGCAAGGTCTTCAAATACAGTCCTTACAATGTTTTTGTCAATTTGCTCACTTTTAAGTCCTTCATAAAGAGAAACAAAAGGCTCAATTTTATTGAAATAGTTGAGGGTGTATATTTTTTTTGCTCTTTTATTTATTTTTTCGGCATTATCCATTTTTAAGTATGTTGCAGTGCCATCTTCCACAAAGTACAAATCAGCTTTTGGATATTGATTGAAAAGATGGTTTGCTGCTCCGTGGATGTATATTGAATAAATTTCGTCAAACATGACGTGTTTAATATCGTTTCGGAACCTTTTTAGGTCAAAACTAAATATATGGCTTTTTTCATCTTTATAATTTTGTTTTGGGGGGCAATAATCAAAATAGAACAAAATTTGTTTGAAAAGTCCTATTTGTTCTGCTTCTTTTCTTGTATGTTCATCAACATTTTCATACAATAGCGGTGCAATCGAAACCAAATAATTGTCATCGTCTTCAAATTTTAATTGCTTTATTAATGCAGCAGCGATGGCGGTTGTAAAAATTCCTGCGACTATAAATAAACGTTTTTTAGGTTGTTTTTTCATTTTGTAACCTTTAAAAAGTTATCTTTATGGAATTGTCTTGTTTTTTGTTCGCAGTCCAAAATTTCTTTTTGTTTAAAGTTTAAAAGTTGTGATGTTTTTTTCAATTCTGCGTTGAGGTTTTTCATTTCCTCTACATTTAATGAAATTTTGTGGTCTGAGCCTTTTGCTGCTTTGTCAAAGGTAAAATGTCGTTCAATGTAATTTGCCCCTAATGTTAATGCAATGCAATCAGGCAGATAACTGTTTATATGGTGTGCTGATAGACCCAGTGCTTTGATTTTATTTCCATATAAATTTTTTAGCCTTGTAATTTCAAGAAGTGAGGCATCTTTGTCTTCTGTTGGGTATGCGGATACGCAGTGGTAAAGTATAGTATCTTGAAGCTTATTGTATTTTTCAAGGATATTAATCAAGTTTCTTTCTTCCTCGTGAGTCGTCATACCTAATGAAACGTGTATAATCCCGTTAAAATTCTTTGCAATGTGTTCAATAATATCAGCTCGATGGTTTATAGGTGATGGGATTTTAATATGTTCAGGCTGAATGGATAAAATGTCTTCGGTTGATTGGCTATCAAAAATGCTGCAAGAATATTCTAATCCATTTTCTTTTGCAAATAGCATTAGTTCTTTGTGTTGTGTAACAGAAAACTCTAAATTTTCTCTGTGTTCTCCATATGTTTTCCCAAAAGCATTTTCAGGTGTCGGATGTGGTGAATTGTATTTTTCTTCTGAAAATTGTAGTTTCGGTGTACGTTTTTGAAATTTTACAATTTGGCAGCCACAATTTAGAGCATCTATCATCATTTTTTTGGCTATTTGTAAATCGCCTTGATGATTGCACCCAATCTCAGATATTAACGTGTAATTTTTTTTACTATCCATAAGTCTATTATAACCTAAACTAATAAAAGACCGCAAATGATTGCGGTCAAGAGTTAGTATGTAGTTTAATTAATATGTATTTGCACTATCAATCAGTGCTCTCCTCCAATGAAGCTCAATTATTGAGCTTGATTCCACAATGCATCTTTGATAAGCATTTTGCTTTTTTGACTTTCAGCAGAAAGATTGATGTTTTGTGGTGTGAAAATGAATACTGCATCACCGATTCTTTGTTGGTTGCCGTTCAATGCATGAGTAGCACCGCAAAGGAAATCAACAATTCTCAATGATTGGTCTTTGTCCAAAAGATGAAGGTTCAAGATAACAGTTTTTCTTTCTTTTAGGTGTTTAACGATATTTACAGATTGATCATATGAGCGTGGTTCACAAACGATAACTTCATATCCACGGAAATTTGGATGAGAAACAACTTTAGATTCTCTAGTTTCTCTTTCACGAGAACCATAAATAGGTTCTAATGCTAAGTTATCTTGAGTTTGATATTCAAAATCATTTTGCATGTCTTCGAAAATATCATCCTCTTTTTGTTCAAAACCTTGTGTCAAAAACCCTACGATTGATTTAATACCTTGTGATACGCTCACTGTTCTTCCTCCCAATATTTATTTATTAAATAGTACTCTTCCTATCCTTATAATCGTTGCCCCTGCTTGGGCAGCCAATTCATAATCGCCACTCATCCCCATTGAAAGTTCATCAAGTTGAATTTGAAACTTATTTTCAAGTTGCATCTTTAGTTCTGCAATTTCTTTAAATAATCTCAATATTTCTTCTCTGTCTTCAATCATTGGTGCCATATTCATCAAGCCTTTTATCTCTATATTTTGAAGTTTTAACAAATCCCCAAAAACCTCTAAAATTTCTTCAGGATAAAAGCCGGATTTCTGCGGCTCTTTCGCATTGTTAATTTGAATTAAAACTTTTTGTTTTATCTCTTTTTTAACAGCTTCAGCATCAATTGCTTGGGCTAATTCTAAAGTGTCAACAGATTGTATTAAGTCAAAATTACCAACTGCTTTTTTAACCTTGTTTTTTTGAAGATGCCCTATTAAATGAAAACGAGAATTTTTGCGAATCTCATCATCTAATAGTTCAATCTTCGCAACAGCATCAAGTACCCGATTTTCCCCAAAATCCCTGATACCTGCATTGTATGATTCAATTATTGCTGTATGGTCAAAATATTTAGTGACTGCGATTATATTTGGTGTATAAGGTTCGATTTTTCGTTTTATTTGAAGCAAATTGCGTTTAATGGTGTCTTTCATATTTATTCTCTAAATCGGATACCATCAGCACCCTGCTTTTAATAAAAATCAGCATGCAGCTGACTCAATTATTATAGGATAAAAAACCTTCTATTACAAATATTTGTTGACTAAACAAATGCCTGAATATTTTGAACATGTCGAAATCATGTATTGGTGCATGTTTTGCATGATTTTGGTTGTTGTTACAAAACTTAATAATGGTATATAAAAAGCAAATTTGAACTTAAAAAAACGTTACAAATCAAACTTTTTATTAAAGAAATCATTTATTTGGTCGATATATAGATTATGGAATGAAAATTTTTATGAAAGGAAGATGTCGTGGTTGATAGTGCAGCTTTAGAACAGTGGATAAGGACCTTGCCTGCGGATGAGGCAAGCAGAATTAAAAAGTTATCTCGCACGGAGCAGGAAAAACTTTATGTTAGTGTTTTTCAGGCTAAAGGTTCCGGTAATGCACAAAATACTGGTGATAATTTCAATAGAACAACATCTTCTGCTGCAAGTAAACATAGAAGCAATTATAGTGGAGTTCAACTGTCTAACTTGATGATTGAGTATGTTGATGATAATTGGTGTGCTATTTCAGACTCTCAATTTCAGGGGTATTTAGATGAACTTTCAAAGTTTTCGGCAAGTGAACTGGTCAGCTTTATTCGCAATTTTGAAAAGAATGGCGAGTCCGTAATGGAAATGATTATGGATGAAAAGAATTCAGATAATGATGAAAAGTCTGCTTGTATTAAGGTATTTAGTGCCTTGGTTAAAAAGGCTGAAGAACTTGGAATAGATACAAAAAATTATAAGGAAGAATTTCACTATAATTTGTCTTTTCAGTACACAGCTAATGCATATATAATGGATTCTTCAAAGTTGGATGAGATTGTAAATGCGTTGGTTTCAGAGATAGAGCTGAAACAAAATTTCACTTCAGATGATGTAAATCAGGTGAATAACACTCCGATATCCAAGTCGAGTAAAGAAACTACTAAAATATTAGAAAATCGATTGAGTTCTGCTAATCGGGATTTTAATGCACAACTTAAAGCCGATGGGTGGGCAGGTGATTTTGCCGATTTGATGGGTAAATTATGGAACTCTAAAAATACTGCGGATAATGTAAGAGGCGATTTGTCAAAAGCACAAAAGCAGCTGGATGACCTGAAAATGGCTGCCAGTCGGGGCGAAAGTGCTTTTAAGGCGGAATTTAAGAAGATTTTTGGTGTTGAGTATAATTATGGTGCTGTTGTAGCCTTTCAAAAGGCAGAACAACATTATGTAGCTGCCAAAGCTGAACATATATTTGCAGATAAATTTAAATCGTTATTATCTAATGTTCCATTGCGAGAAAATAAGGAAAGAGTTCCTGGGGTAGGTATGAGTGCCGGACTCGTCGAACAATATAAAGTATTGGAAACTAAACAACAAGTCTATGACAGAGAATATAAAACATTAGCAATGTATCTGGGTGAACAAGGTCCGGCAATTATAAACGCTAGTTTAAGCAATTAGGATTAGAAAATGCACCTATTGAAAAGAAATATGAGGGGTTGAAAAAACTGGCAAAAGAAATATACTCGCAGCTTAACGCACAAAAGGTTAAGGTGTGTGGTAGTAATAAGTCTTTTGAAGATGTTGAGTCTACATATCAAAGTGCTTACAAGGCAGCATATGGGTACAGAAATGACATTATGAAGCGGGTTTCTGATTACAATGCTTCTCAGCAAGCCGGTGCGGCTGCGGTTAAGGCTGGTGTGGTTGTAGCTGCCACTTTAGGGGCAGCTTTTACGGGTGGAGGAACTCTGGCAGTTGCAGGTGTTGCTGCCGGAACAACAGTAGCTGCGGAGGTAAGCGATAAAGCAACCACAGGGAAAGCTTTAGATGTTTTAAGAGAAAAAGGTTTAGCAGAATATTTAAAAACAGTAGGTGATGATGTTGACTGGAAAACACTGATGAAAGAGGCTGTTATTTCAGGAGGTTGTGTATTAATAGGTGGAAAAGTTGCTGAAGGGGTTAGCTTTGTTTCCAAAGGTATGCATCCTGCCAAACAAGCGCTTGCTATGTTTGGGGCGGATGTTGCTGTTGATGCTACACTTACAAAATTAACTACCGGTGAAATAAGGGTGGGTGATTTGGTATTTAGCGTTCTTTTATCCGGTGCCGGTAATATTGTAGCAATGAGAAAAGGCGGATTGGGCAATAGTGCGACTAATAAACCTGAACAACCTAAACCGCAAGAATCTAAACCACAAGAACCATTTGTGTCAAGAACACCAACTCAACCGATTAAAGTCGGTCCAAAGCCTAAAAAAGGCAAGGTTAATGTAGAAGAAGATGATATAACCAGACCTTTTTGGAATAGAGGTAAGGTGGACACTCCTGTTGAACCTGTTAATAACAGAAAATTAGGTCAAAATGAGTTTGTATTAGTAGCAGATAATGCAACAATTGCTCTTGGTAGAAATAGCTTTGTTGATTTTAATGAGCCAAATCTCAGAAAACTGCTTTCAAAAATGAGAGATGGAGAGTCTATCACAGTGGGGCGGTATTCTAGCACAGATTGTCCGGACTATGTTATCCCCGGAGCAGATAGGCAGGTTTCTCGTCGTCATTTGATAATTCAAAAAAGGGGAAATTCTTTTGCAGTAATAAATGTTTCTCCAAACGGATGTGTTGTTAATTCAGCAGGAAAGCGTGCCGTTGCACAGCCCTCTCCAAGAGCAGAAGTGCCAAGTCAAAGCTATAATCTCCGAAATGGGATGGAAGCTAGCGTTAGTATAAATGCAAAAATTAGAGTCGGTAAAAATAATTGTATTGTTGATTTTAATGAACCAACATTAAAACGTATGTTGCAAAATTTAAGAGAAGGACAAACTATTACTATCGGACGAAATTCTTCGTGTCATTATACTATTCCTAACGCTGATAGATCGGTTTCAAATCAACATCTTATAATAGGCAAAATCGGAGGGAAATTAGTAGTTAAAGATATTTCAACTAATGGTAGTACGGTATATGATTCACCTAGTAATAATCCACGGGCAGCGGCTAATCAGCCCTCTCCTGCACAAGGACAATATTCGTCAAATCGGGCTAGCATTCAACAATCTCAAAAATTTAACAGAGAAAATAAAATAGGTTGTGGTGAAAAAATTGTTGATGGTTATGTTGATGCAGGTCACAAGACAAGAGTTGATTCGGATGGTCGCATTCTTGGTGCAAACAGAGAAATCTTGGTTGTGGACAAAACAAGAGATGCGTTCTTGAATAAAATGATTAATGATATTAAATCAGCCACAGTTGGAATGACAGACTTCGCCAAAGCTGAATTTATATATAAATACATATGTAATTTGGAATCCAATGGTAGATCTGCCAGAAATGCAAGTGAAAGAGCCAGTAATATGTTTTCGGACCAAAATAGAGGTCGAAAGGTGTTGATTGGTGACGAAGTTTTTAAAACTAATCCAGATGCTTGTGTTTGTCGACATCGAAGTTTATTGTTCAAAGTTCTTGCTGATGAGGTTGGTTTAAGTGTTGAACTTAATAGGGGACATCTGAATTTGGCTGCCGGTGGCGGGCCACATGCTTGGAATACTGTTCGTTTTTCTAATGGACAGGTATATGCTTTTGAATAAGTCCAGATTATATTATGGTGGTTAATTAATATATTCAGTAGCAAAAAAAATTTTTTACGAATTTTAGATGACTGATGTCGGTTATTTGAGAATCGTTTATGCAAATTAATTCAGTGTCTTCTACCCAGCCATTATATTCCTCTAAACAAATAGCATTTAAGGGGAGCATATCCCCAGCTAAATCTATATCTTCGGATGTTTTTGAAAAAGTTATTGATATTGATTCTCGGGGTGTTTATCCTGCAGGCGTGTTGAGTAATTTTACCGAATCACATTTTAAAGTTGAGGGTGTTCGAGTTAATTCTATGGAAGGCTTTTTGCAAGCACTTAAAACAAGTGATGTCGAAGAACAAAAAGATGTTTGTAAATTAGTTGGAATCAAAGCTAAAAGGGCGGGAAATAAACTTAAAGCTCGAGAAGGGTATGATGCAAGCGTTGTTCATTGGCGTAATCAATCTATGCCCAGAACGTCTAAAGAATATCAATCATTGCTTAAAAAGGCATACGAGTCTAAATATCAGTATGATTCAGTCTTTAGAAAAGCTCTAAATTTAACAAAAGGTTCAAAATTAACCCACTCTATCGGGAAAAGTTCTGCTTTAGAAACGATTTTGACGGAACAAGAATTTGTTGATATGTTGCACTATCTTCGTGATGAATATAAGCCTAATAAAATTAAAGTCCTTATCAGGACTTTAATGAGTAAGTTTTTTTAGTTTCCAAATGATATAAATATGTTTTTGGGTAGCAATGCTGTTGCATCTATGTAATCTTTGTTTAGAATTGCATGCAGTATGCCGTTTATTTCATCGGGGTTAAATAAAAAATTCAACAAGCATTGCTCATTAATATTCATACCAATCCTTTTTGTCTGCCTCTCTTGACTTATGCGGTTTCGCACTTTGTCTACGTATTTTAGTATCTCAGAATTTAAAAAAAATAAATCACTCAAAAGTTGATTTTATTTTTAGTATTTCGCATATTCGGAGGATTGTGACAGTTTATCTAATGTTTTGTGAGGAGATAGTAGTTTAGGTAAATGGCTATTACTATCCATATAAAACAGGATAGTAGAGTGAAAATACGCATATTTCCGTTCTTTAGGAAGCTAAATGCAAAAAATAATAATATGCTTAATGTGCTGAGTAATAATATTGACATAAATTCTCCTCTTTGAACTCTAAAAATAATATTGAAATTTTTCATTGTTTTTTAGGTTACATTTTGGTTTAATTTGTTTTTTTGTTAGAATTAGTCTGGAGAAGAAAGGATTTGAATTATGTTATTAGGTGTAAATATTGATCACGTTGCTACATTAAGAAATGCGAGAGGTGGAGTTGAGCCGAGCGTGTTTGATGCTGCTATGATATGTGAAAAAGCAGGTTGTCATGGTATTACAACTCATTTGAGAGAAGATAGACGACATATTAAGGATGCTGATGTTCGTGTTTTGCGTCCGGCATTAAAAACTCGTTTAAACCTTGAAATGGCAGCAACAGATGAGATGCAAAAGATAGCATTGGATTTGTTGCCTAATAACTGTTGTATAGTTCCTGAACGCCGCCAAGAAGTTACTACTGAGGGCGGGTTGGAAGTGGCAGGACAGTTGGAACGAATGACTAAGTTTGTTGAACCTCTTGTTAAAGCGGGCATTGTTGTAAGTTTGTTTATTGCTCCTGATGAGGAGCAAGTTATTGCTGCTGCAAAGACAGGGGCTCAGTTTATAGAGTTGCATACGGGAGCTTATTCAGAGGCTTTTGGGACAGATAAAGAAGAATACGAATTTAGTAGACTTAAAAATGCTGCAAAATTGGCACAAAAACTAGGACTCCAAGTTAATGCCGGTCATGGGTTAAATTATGAAAATGTTCATAGGATGCATGAAATAGACGGACTTTATGAATTAAATATTGGGCATAGCATCATTTCTAGGGCAGTTTTTGTAGGCTTAGAAAAAGCTGTTGAGGATATGAAAAATTTAATTGCTTAAAAATTTGCACTAAAAAAGGGCGAGGGCGTTTTAAAAACGCCTATATTTGCACGCCCATTTCTGTATAATTATCTGCTTAATACTAAATCAAATCTGCATCGTGGATTTATTTCAGCTTGCAGCTCCAATCCTGCTTCTAAGTCTTCTTCCGATACAGCATTAAGTGATAATAGAATTTGTCCAATGTATTCGCTTCTTGTTTTTTGTAAATCAAGAGCAACTGTTAGTGCTTTTTCCGTAATTTTGCCAGCCATTAAAAGTATTTCACCGATTTTTAAGCATCTTTCAATATCTGACCAATCGTTGATGTCGTGTAAGTTTCTTTTCTTCATTGTTCACCTCAATTAACTATCTCAAACCTTATATAAAATTTATATATGTATAATTCCCAAAATTTGAGAATAATAACGATTTTTCATGAAAATCTTAACAATTTTTAAACAAATAGGTTTTTTAGTGGTAAAATTATATTAAATGAATACTAAAGTTGGAGGAAAAAAAGTGCAAGAAACTCAACAACAACACCACTCTACACAAGAGGAAAATATTAGAGCAGGAAGAATCCAAAAATTAGCCGAATTAGCTGATAGAGGTATAAATCCATATCCTTATTCTTTTGATAAAAATGCATCAGCGGCTATGCTTCAAGAAAAATACAAAGATTTGCCTGCTGGAGAAGAAACAGAAGATGCTTACGCTGTGGCTGGTCGTATTATGGCTATGCGTAACTCGGGCATGTTTATTGATTTGCTTGATGATTCAGGTAAAATTCAAATTTTCTGTCATAAAGAAAATTTGCCAGAAGAAAAAGTTAAAATGTTGAAACTTATGGATGTTGGTGATATTGCAGGTTTTTACGGTACTATCAGAAGAACTCCAAGAGGTGAACTTTCTGTAAAAGTTAATGATTATACATTATTGACTAAATCTATCAAAACATTGCCTGAAAAGTTTCATGGTCTAACTGATGTGGAAACTCGTTATCGTCAGCGTTATGTCGATTTGATAATGAACGAATCTACTCGTGATACTTTGAGAAAAAGAAGTCTTATAATTCAAAAAATCAGAGAATATTTGGTAAATCTTGGATTCTTAGAAGTTGAAACTCCAATGTTGCAAATCCAAGCCGGTGGTGCTTCTGCAAGACCATTTATCACTCACCATAATACTCTTGATATGGATATGTATATGAGAATAGCTCCTGAGCTTTACCTCAAACGACTTTTAGTTGGTGGTATCAGTGAGAAAGTTTTTGAGCTTAACAGAAACTTCAGAAATGAAGGTATTTCACCGCGTCACAACCCTGAATTTACGATGATAGAAATGTATCAAGCTTATGTTGACTATAACGATATGATGAACTTAATTGAAAATCTTGTAAGTTCTGTTGCTAAAGATGTTTTGGGAACTACCAAAATTAATTTCCAAGGAAAAGAAATTGATTTGACTCCACCGTGGGATAGAAAAACTATGTTAGGTGCAGTTGAAGAATATACAGGATTGGACTTTCGTGATGTGTTTACTCCGGAGCAGGCTCGCAAAATGGCTAAGTCAATTGGTGTTGAAGTTGAAGATAATGCTAATTGGGGACAGGTTGTTGAAACTGTATTCGAAGAAAAAGTTGAACCACACTTAATTCAGCCGGTTCATATAATTGATTATCCACGAGAAGTTTCTCCGTTGGCAAAAGTTCATCGTGATAATCCAAGACTTACAGAGCGTTTTGAAACTCGGATTAACGGTTGGGAAGTTTGTAATGCGTTTTCAGAGTTAACTGATCCATTGGATCAAAGAAATCGTTTCGAAGCTCAGGCTAAAGCAAAAGCTGAAGGTGATGAAGAAGCATGTGATATTGATGAAGATTTTATCAATGCTTTAGAATATGGCATGCCTCCGGCAGGTGGTTTGGGCATGGGAATTGACAGATTGGTTATGTTGTTGACCGATTCTCCGACAATTCGTGACGTAATTGCATTCCCTACAATGAAACCATTAAACTAATTTGAAAAATTTGAAATCTTAAAAACGAACTCCTGAGAAGCTTTTCAGGAGTTCGTTTTATTATCTGATAAAAAAATCCTTATAAAACAACCATTTGGGGGATAAAAAATACTTGCCATTTTTTCAAATTCAATTATAATAAGGAAGTAGACTAAAAAAGGAGTTTAAACCACTATGAACAAAGAAGAATTAGTACAAGAAGTTTCAAAAAAAGCTAAAGTTACTCAAAAAGAAGCTGCTGAAGTAGTTAATGCTTTAATGGATACAATCCAATCAACAGTTGCTAAAGGAACAAAAGTTACTTTGGTTGGTTTCGGTACTTTCGAAGCTAGAAAAAGAGCTGCTAGAACTGGTCGTAACCCACAAACTGGCAAAGAAATCAAAATCGCTGCTAAAACAGTTCCTGCTTTCTCAGCTGGTAAAAAATTCAAAGATCTTGTTAACAAAAAATAGTTTTTTTGAAAAGACTTTAAGTTTAAGCGAGGGATTCATCGAATCCCTCGCTTTGTTAAGATTATGCGGCGATATTAATGGGGAGTCCTTGTTCTTCTGCTAGTTTCATTTTCTGAACTATTATTAGGTTTTGAAGACGTGTTTTCTCAAAGAAGTATACAGTATCAAGCCACTCATTAATCTCTTTTTGTTCTTTTTGTATTCTTATTTTTTCTTGTGCGAAATCTTGCAATCTTTTTTTACCATTTGAAATTGTTGCACGCATTTCCATTTCTGTACTAGCAAATAAAAAGATACTCTTCCAACTATTTAACTGATCTTCTAAGGCTTTTATTGCGGCTTGCAATCTGAGTTCTGATGACTCTATTTCTTTTAACGTCTGTTCAGCGCAGCTAAGAAATTTTAATGCTGCTGTATGTGTATCTTCTAATAGTGGTGCGATTATTTCATTACATATTTTTAGTCCGTTTTGTGGGCTATAAGCCGATTCTGTGGCTATGTAAAAATCTTTAATCATAGCTCTTTCATCGTTATTTAGAGTAGAAAAATCAACGTTATTCAAATAAAGATTAACTATTTCCTCCATATCTTCCGGTGTAAATTTTTCTTCTCCGGAAAAGTACAACCGTGGTTCGTTTTCTCTTGCTGCTTTAATTTGTTCTTGTGTATAGCATCTATTCCCGTTTTCATCAAAGTAAAGGGTTTTGCCTTTCTTAATATCCTTATCATACGAGTGGAAAGTGTAAAAAGTTCTACCGTTGATATTTTCTTTGCCTGGAAGTTGAACAATGGACTCATAGTATTCATTTTGCATATTTTCTTTGTTGTGGAAAGCCAAGAAAGTTTCAGCTAAATCAGAGTCAGGTTTGATATTTGACCCAAGAGCTTCTCTAAGAATAGCTTCTTCACTCCCTATTTTAGAATCATTCAATCTAACAAAGATAGCTTCTTGTGTGCCTTTTGTAGAAAAAGTAGTTTCGTGGTAGCTTTCTAGAGCCTTAGCTAAATTGGGCTCTTCTGTATTCTCCTCAATCTCCTTAGCCATAGGAGTGCCATTGAATTTCCCGATAGCCTTAACATCATGTCCTTTAACGAAAAGGTTGCTACTGGTTTGAGGTTGAGTAGTTGTACTTACTGAGTCAGTAGTTTGAGTTTCAGTTGCTGCTGTTGGAGCCGTTGTATCTATCGTATTGGTAGTTTGAGGTCTACTTGTAGATGTTGGAGTTTGTGTATTCGACGGAGTATTTACATGATTAGGAGTAGGTTGTACTTTTGGTTGGGTTGTAGTTTGATATGGGGCACGACACAAGGCTCCGTTTTCATCAAAGTAAAGGGTTTTGCCTTTCTTAATATCCTTATCATACGAGTGGAAAGTGTAAAAAGTTCTACCGTTGATTTTTTCTTTGCCTGGAAGTTGAACAATGGACTCATAGTATTCATT
>JAFQTK010000009.1 GCA_017409065.1 bacterium | reverse complement strand
TCCTGCAGTAATACTTGTTACAGCAGTATCATCAGCAGATGGTACATATGTCCAAGTAGTTGTTCCACCGCTAACTACAGCGATAAATAAATCTCCAACTTTAGCAACTTGCCCATCGTAAGTTCCGTCTTCTGCTACTTTATAAGTATCACCATTTGCAATACCAGTTGAAGGTAATGTTCCACCAGTTACAGTTCCTTTATAGTGCATTGCACCTTCTAAATTCGAAACAGCATCTTGTACAAATGCAGTAGTTGCTATTTGAGTAGTATTTGTTCCTGAGCTTGCAGTAGGTGCTGTAGGTGTTCCAGTTAATGCAGGACTTGCTAATGGAGCATAAATACTCATATCTACAGCTGTACCAGCTCCAGTGATATGACCGTTTGCATCATATGTAATAGGATATAATCCTTGAGTAGTTTGTGCAGTTACTGTGTTAGTATGTTCAATTTCGATAGTTCCAGTAGTTGTAATAGGTGAGCCGCTAATAGATAATGAACCATCAGTATTAGAAGCACTAACGCTAGTTACTGTTCCTCCTCCTGTTCCCATTTCATCCCATTCAGTTCCAGTATATACTCTAAATCTATTTGTTGTGGTATTAAAATATACTTGACCAGCGACTGGATTACTTGGGTCAGAAGCTAAGTTTTGAATAATTGCATTTTGTAACTCGTTTTTATTTAAGTTAATATCAGTCAATATTTTTTTTGCCATATTTCTTTACCCCTTTCTTTTTAATTTAATGTTGCCGTTCCTTTAAAAGCACCAACAAAAGTTATTGTAACTTGATTAGCAGAATCATAATGAACATTTCCAACAACTTCGTCCCCAGCACTATCTATAATTGAAACAGCAGGATATTTATTTAGATTATGCACAATAATCCATTCATCAGATGCTTCAGTCTGTTCATATAAAAAATTAGCATCTGCTACATCTATACCTAAATCTTCCGATGTTTTATTTCCTTCTAATGTAATACCATTGATTTTTGGTTTATTTGTTAAAACGTTATAATTACTTGAAACATTAGGTTTTGGACATTTTATTTCCACATTACTAACATTTCCAACATCAATTATTTCTGTTGTTACTATTTTATTTTTTCCTAAATCTTCCCATATTGTTCTTTCATCCATAGTTATTCACCTGCCTCAATATGAAATATACTAGGCGAAATAACCTCGTAAAAATCTTCTGTGTCTTCAGGTTGGAATTTAACATTATATCTATAAAATCCTATATCCAATTCTGAAGTATCAGAGGGAATAAATGAAAAGATATTATCTCCTGTGACTTCCTTTTGGATAACAATACTATTATTATTTCTATAATCAAGAACTGTTAAAATTAATTTATCACCGGACTCTAAATTATAGGGACAAAATTCTTTAAACGAAAACACGATTTCTATATTTTTATTTGTTCCTTGGAATATACGAAAGTCTCTTCTAAATCCAAATTGATTATCCATTTATTTTCCCCCTTTCTAATCATATTTATTTATTGATAAAACCCATTGTCCATTTATTTTAATATAAACTTTTTTGGCTTTCATCCATTGCCCGTTTTGTTTATAATACATTTTACCTTTGTTCCAACTTCCATTATTTTTAGCCCAAGCTCTTACTTGGTCTGCTGGCGTTGTAAACAAAGGACTATACACATAGTTTGACCAACTACCAGAATCTTTAGATTGAACTCTATATCTTAAATAATAAGATGTTTCTTCTTGTAAACCAGTTACATTATAATAAGAATTTGTTGTTTGATGTTCAACTCCTATAGGATTTTTATTGCTATCACATAACGTAAATCCATATTTACTTGTATTACCAGTATTACTTGAATTGATGATTGCAGTACAAGTAAAAGGTTCTAAGTCTTTGATTTCTTGAGAACTAACTGTTGATGGAGTCAAATATGTTTTAATATTCAATTCATTACTTTGATTACCAAAACCACCATTACCGTGTGCTTTTGCAACAAATTTGTAATTAGTATTAGGTTGTAATCCCGTAATATTAACAGGACTGCTACTAAAGTTTCCTATATCATTATTATTAACATAGAATTTAACATAATCATAACCTGCTCCAGCAGAATAATTTATTTTAATACTATTATGAGTTTTACTATTCTCACTAATTGAAACATTTGGTATTTGAGGGATATTACCTAAAGTAACAGTTCCTCCTCCCATACCACGTCTTTGTTGTCTAACATCATATGCTTGTGTGTCAAAATAACTTACTGCAACTTGTACTTCAGATGCCGTACCAATATTAATTTCGCACCATCCTGTCGAAGCATTATAATGATGTGTTCCAATAGTGTTTAAATAAGTTCTTGGTTTAATTTGAATATTACTTGCTATTGCTTGTCCGTTAACAGAAACAGAAAAAGCCCATCTCCAATCCCAATAAGTTCCACTACTTGTTCCATAATTTGTAGTATCAACTTTAATTTTTAATGTACTACCACTTCTTTCACATTCATAAGTAGCGGTAGCTTTAATTTCTGGAGTTATTAATTGACCTTGACTGTTCCATTGTTTAGAAACGATAGTTTTGTCATTCCATAAATATCCTGACGTAGTAGCCATTTAAATCATCCTCCTTACGATAACTCAAACCATATTTGGCTATCATCATTATGTAAAGATTCTGCTCCGTCAACTATTCCATTGTCATCAGTATCATAAACATTTTTATACATTAATCCATTTTCAGCAACAGTTCCATATTCTGTAATATGTCCTGAAGCATCTATTTTAATAGGATAAACACCCATTGTTTGTTGAGCAGTTATAGAATTAACGTGTCCAACACTAATATTCCCTTGTGATGTTACTGGTGAACCAGATACAGATAATGAATTATCGCTATTTGTTATTCCAATACTTGTTACAGTACCAGCACCTTGTCCATCAGCACCGTTATAAACATCAAATGTTCCAGCAACAGTTTCATTTTCATCATTTAAATACATTGTATATGTATCTGTCGTTCCAGCTGCACCAGTTCCAGATGTTTTTTCAACTTTATCAACATAATAACCTTGTTCACCTTGGATACCTTGAAGACCTTGTGGAATACCAAAAGTAAAAGCAAATAATTTACTAGTTGCCTCTCCACTTGCAGTTACAGATGCAGTTGCACTTGAACCTGGTTCCAAAGTATTAGCTGTTGCTGTTGGTGTTGCAAATCCTGCAGCCGCACCAGTATTACCTCTTGGTATTGTAAAATCTAAAATTGGATGACGAGGTGTCCCTGAATTAACTACAATTGCATCTGTACCTTCAGCTCCAGTTGTTGTTTGACCAACGTCTACTGTTGGCAAATTATCATCTACATATTTTTTTGTTGATGGATGATAATCTGCAGTAGGAGTGTAAACTTCGGTATTTGTTTTAGTTAATACGTCTGCTGTATTAGCTTTTAATGCCACTTGACGTGGTAAAGTATCTAAAGCATCATCTATTGCTGTTTGAACTTCTTGTCCAGTATTATGTAATGGATATTCTGATATTACTGCCATAATTTACACCTCCCTTTAATTATTCCCTAACAAGATGTATAAATCCCCATCTCTTCCAAGACTATTATCAGGAACAGATGTACCCTTAAATACATCAGGTTTCTTTTCATCTAATATTCGACCTTGATTAGCCGTTAAAGCTTTAGTTATAGAACTAGAGCTTAATGAGTCCTCCAATTGCACTGCACCGGCAGAACTTGTTGTTGCAGCATTTAATGATAATGTTCCACTATCTAAAGTTAATCCGTTTCCAGAAGTAACTTTAAGATGTCCATATAAAGAATCTGTAGCAAGACCATAATCACTATTGTTTACTGCGTGATTTTTTGGAGGAGTATTTTCGTCTAGTGATGTCAAACTATCTTTTAAGGCTTTACCTTGAGCGGCTGTTAATGCCTTTCCAGAATCATCTGAGGTAAGAGAATCAGCTAGTTGTACTGCACCAGCACTTGTTGTTGTTGCAAGAGCCAAACTAACTACACCATCACTAACATTTAAACCATTAGCAACATCAATTTTTACGTGTCCAAAAAGTTCACTTGATGCAGCACCATAACTTGAATCAGTATATGAATGATTTTTATCTGCTTTTTGGTCATACAATTCTGTAAAGTTACTATTTAATTTACTTCTTACAGTAGCAGCCGATTCAAGATTATTAATTGTTTGTTTAGCCATTTATGTTACCTCCTTCTTAAATTTATATATAAAAGCCAAAACCCCTTTAACTCTTATTTAATATTTTCTTTACTAATCCATCCTTCATCAATTAAAACGCTCTTTTCTGAAACTTCAAGAATTTTTGTTTCATAATTTCTAACTGTTTTTAAAGGACATTCTAAATTTTGCGAACCAAAACATCTACCATTAGCAATTACTTTTGCTCCTTTTTTTATAGATAATTTTCTTTCTTTTGGTTCTTCTGTTGTCTTAATTTCTTCGTTCTTTGTTTCTTTAACATCTGTTGTGCTATCATCAGCCAAGATTTCCTCTTCTTTTTTAATTTCTTCATTCTTAACTTCCTCCACAACAGCTTTTTTATTTTCTACTTTTTTTCTTCTTCCAAAAGCCATTTTATTTTTCC
>JAFQTK010000104.1 GCA_017409065.1 bacterium | reverse complement strand
TTCCTTTTACACGTTCCGCTTCCTCATCTTCAAGATTAAGAATTATCTTTGTCTTAGAGTTATTTAATATTCCACGCCCATACTTTCCACCATCAAGTGATAGGAAATCGTTAATATCCTGTGTGGCCGCAATCGCTGCACCACCATATCCCCTTATAATCTTAAAGATTTCAAGAACATAATTTGCTGCTAAAGGATTCGATGATGCTCCTATTAACTGCCATATTTCATCTATAAATATTACTTTCTCTTTTGTACGATCTTCTTTAGCTTTATCCCACATATAATCTAACCCAACAAACATTCCTACAGTAAGTAAATCCCCAGATAATTCTGATATGTCTATTACTACATACCTATTATCCAAATTTACATTTGTTTGCTGATTAAAACTGCTGGCAGAACCATTTACAAGTCTATTAAGTATATTAGCAAGTCTTTTGGTTTGTTCATTTTCTCTTAAGACCTCATATAAATCACCTAAAATCGGCATCTCTTTGTACTCATTAGGATTGTCTTTATTTATAAGTGACTCATTCTCGTGTGTTATTCCTTTTTGGTTATATGTTTTTATAATAGCCTCATCTAATAACTGCCGTTCTTCGTGGCTCATATCTGGAATAAGTAACGAAAAGAATATATGAAGTTTTTGAATTTTAGATGCAAGTTCTGAATGTTCTAATGTATTTCCATCAATTAACTCTGAATTTGCTTTATCTACTTTTCTTATCTCCATTATATTTATACAATTCTTTGAAGCAGGAGATATTTGTATAAACTCCCCACCAATATTGTTACAAGCTCTATAAAATTCGTGACCCTTCAAGGGTGCTAATATAAAAACTTGTATGTCTTTTCTTCTCATTCTTAATGCCATTAATTGCATTGTAAAAGTTTTTCCTGCTCCGCTGGTTCCGATTATCGCCATATTAGCATTTTTATAAACTTTACTATTAAACAAATCCACTATTACAAGAGAATTATTATGCTTGTTTACCCCAAGTAAAATGCCGTTATCGTCGCTCATCTCATAACTAACAAAAGGATAACAACTTGCTGCACTCGTAGTCATAAGATTCCTTTTATACTTTTGAAAAAACTTTTTGTTAATTGATACTAAAGGTAATGAAGATAAAAATGCATCTTCTTGCTTAAAATCACAAACGAATATGTCCATATCCTGCGATAATAGCATCTTCTTTACTTCAGATACCCTCCACTCTAAATCTTTAAGATTACTTGCTGTTACAGTTACAATTATACTTAAATAATAAAAATCTTCATTTGATGCCAAACCGGATTTTAAGAAATAACCGGCACGTATTGCATTATCTAAATCATCAAAATCAGTATTTGTATCTGAAGTTTCCTTTATTTTAGATCGGTTTATTCGTATTTGTTGCCCGATTTTTCTCATGGCTTGGACCTTATCTTGTTTCTCAAGAAATATATCAATGTCAATTCCTTCGCCAGCGTTTATTATAAAACTTAACCAACCAGCAACAACCTGACTTCTATAACCTCTTGGTGGTATGACTAAATATGAATGGTAAACTCCATCCATCTCTATATAATTCCTATGAGTTAAATCAATTTTTTCAGGTACTAATAGCTCTGTGACCTCAATATCATCAATCGTTCTTCCTTCAGCTAAACATTTTGCAATAACTTCTTTAGAATGTTCTGCAATTCCTTTTTCAACAGATGACTTCCGATTAAAAATAGTATAAAAAATGTCTGCTAAAAACTCATCTTCATTATCGTGTGTAATTACATTATTACCACATTGTATAAAAAAGTTTTTGGCTGTTCTTACTGTTGTTTCAAGCATTGATACTATGTCTTTGTACTCTACATTTCTTTCTGAGAATAAACTTTCATATTCAAATGCAATAAAAAAACGCCTTGTTACAGCTTCTTTACTGCCAAGTCGTTTGATAAGTTCATAATAATCTTTTTGCAACTCTCTACATTTTTCGTCTGTTTCATTTTTTATATCACTTATTATTCTTTGAAGATGTTTATTTACATCAGCAGTTTTAGAAATCACCTTAAATTGTAGTTTTATAGGACTGATTTTTAAGAAACTTGCAAAAGAATAAATAATACTTTTCTGTTCCTTAGAACTCCTTAATAAAAAATTGATAGGTTCTATTTCAATTATTTTTATATACCTACCATCATTTGTCCATATTATCCCATTTTCAATCTTTTTAATAGGTATATAAGTAATAAGTGATTCTTGGTCCTTTATCCTAAACTTAGCTTTTTCCATATCCTTTGCAATTTCATTAACTTCAGCTGTATCCTTAGCTGTAATTGCACCTTCAGGTACTTTGTCATCATCCTCATAATAGATAACTTCAAACTTGTCTGGATCTATTTCATTATTTAACTCACCATTCTTCATATAAATTTTCTTTGTCTTTAGCTTTTCTTTTGGAATTACTATTTTCTTTATTACACGCCTTTTCCTTAAAAACTTAAAGAAATTAGTTATATACTCAATTAAGCTATCTTCACCAATTCCTATTAATGAAATAAGTCCTGCTGGCAAAGCTGTTAAACATATAATGACTATTTTTACAGTTAAACTAAAGTTTGATTTTAATATAGGAAATAAAATAAGCACTGTTATAATTAAAGATTCAATAGCATTTCTAATTTTTATCATTCCGCCTAAGATACTGCCTGTTTCTATAAAATTTGGTGGAATAATATAGACTGCTCTATCACTTTCTCTCTCATCACTCATTATATCATTCCTCCTATCTCATATTTAATGCCTGTTATAAAGAATAACATTTCTATGTAACAGCCTCTGCTTGGATACTTTTTCTTAAAAAGTTTAGGATTATAAATATACTGTGCAATACTCTCTGCAAAATCTTCACTATATGATTGTTTCTCTATTAAGTATTTCTTTGTATAATTTGACACATACTGCTTATCTTTTTTAGCAAAGCCCTCATATTTTGAATATGAATAATCAAGTAGTTTATATTCAATTAACTTATTTGCCCAAAGATGTGCCATTTCGTGATATAAAACTATTTTTTTATTTTTTTCAGATAAACGAGATAAATTATATAACTTTGCTTCCCCCATATAAGCTATTCCAGCTATATTTTTATTTTCAAGATGCCTATATGGAATTAAGATTATTCTTTCTGTACCTATCTTAAACTGTTCTGGGAGCCTACTCATTAATTCCATTATTAAAACTTTATTCTCAATATCTTCAGCTGTATAAATAATCTGTATTTCACCTATGGTATCTGTAAAAATAGGATACGCCAACAAGTCACTAACCCTATGCTCAATTAAACCGTTTCCTCTATAAATATAATAAGCAAAAGTTACCTTTTCATTATTATTATTTGTAAATTCTAAATTAGCGGTTCCCTCAATGCTACTTATATCAATAGAAAAATACTTGTCTTTTATATCAACTTTAGAACCATTAAAATATATAACTTCATCTTCATATAAAAAAAAGTCCAATTCGTTTTGAACTGAACCATCTATAACTGAATAGTTGTCAGTCATAGGTCTTAAATTATATTTTAATTCCAATTCTTCAGCATTTGCTTTTGTAGTTATCAAAAACAAAAACAGAAAAACAATAATTTTAATTTTTTTCATATACACTCCTTCCATTGTACGAATATTGCAAAAAGTAGATATAAATCTATATAGAAATATTTTTAGAGCATACTTCCATTCTCTTTTAATATTCCTATTCTAGATCTTGTACTCACTTTTTCACTCTCCTTTCAAGCACAAAAAAAGAATAGATATTTCTATCTACTCTATAAAATTGTAATTTGTCGCTATAATATAACATTATTTTTTTATAATTCCTATTTTCATCATTAAATATTTAGCATTTGTAGT
>JAFQTK010000103.1 GCA_017409065.1 bacterium | reverse complement strand
TTTCTGTAGAAATTTTTTCGGTTTTTAATTCTATTTGAGAACTAGTATTAAACGTGTTTTTTAGTGTTTTTTGAATTTCTTTACTTCCATTCATTGAAACAGCGTACATAACCATAAATAGTGCCAGAAGCATTGTTACAAAGTCGGCATAAGATACAACCCAACGATTAATATAGTCTTTGGAATTAGAGTAATATTCGTTTTTCATTATTCTTTTACACCTGCTCTAATTGGATGTCTTTTGTTGTGAAACTTAACGTATGCCAACAATTTTTCTTCAATTATGGTTGGATTTTCTTGCATGTGAATAGAAATTATACCTTGTAAAATCACTTCTTTTAATAATATCTTTTCTCTTAACCTTTGTTTTAGATTTCCGGCTATTGGCAAAAATAAAAGGTTTGCAAAACCCACTCCATAAAGGGTTGCGACAAAAGCTGTTGCTATGCCTTTTCCCAGTACTTCCATGTTGTCCATGCTGCTCATAACTTGAATTAAACCCATCACTGCTCCTACAATACCAAATGTTGGAGCATATCCGCCTAATGCTTCAAATACTCTTGAGTTTATCAGTTCTTGTTCTTCTTCGTATGCAATTTCGCTTTCTAATATGTCGTGAATTAGTTGTGGATTATTGATATCTATGCAAAGTTGAACTCCTCGTCTGAGAAAATTATCTTCAATTTGTTCTATTACGTTTTCTAACGCAAATATTCCGTTTCTTCTTGCATAGTAGGCAATTTCTATTATGTCAGCAATTATCTGCGATGATGTATCTTTTTGGGGAACAAAGATTTCTCCGATTGATTTTAGTGCGTTTAAGAAAATTTGCATTCCAAAATTAACAATAGAAGCACATATTGTTCCACCTAATACAATAAGAAGTGCAATAGGCTGTAATATCATACCGATAGAGCCGGCTTCAAACTGTTGGACTGCCAGTATTAATAATATCCCCGAAATGAGTGCGATACTTGCTGATTTGTTCACAAAAACCTCTTAATTCTCCCTAATATATAAATATAATCCTACATTTCAGTTGCTTTGATATCAACTGAATGTAGGATATTTTTTAAATAAGAATAAGCAATTTTAAAACCACTCGCCGGCTTTTTTCTTAAATTTTCCGGTTTGTAATGCCCAATAACCACAGCCGGAATATGGGTCATTATTTGGGCAAGTGCCTCTAACAGCCCAAGAATTAACATTGTCATTGCGATTTTTTGTACAAGGTCCGTAACCACAGGTTGGGACTAATCCTTCTTTTTCTGAATAATAGAACCAATAAGTGGGATGTTTTTGTGGTGCGTAAACATTTATCTTTGTATTAATTTTTTCCGTAATTACTGCAAATTGATATGTAGCATGAAATCCGTATGAAATCCCGTCGTCTGTCAATAAATATCCATTTTCAACTCTCCCTTTCATGAAATCTTTCAGAACATTTGCTACTTCACTTGGATGTTCAGTTGTGAATCGGCTAGTTTTACACATTTGATTTCCGGAACACTGGTACTCATAATCTTCAACCAATGGTTCTTGTACTGTTCTTTGCATTGCAAGTGCATTTGCCAAAACTGAATGAGCCTTTTTAAGTCTGGTTATAGATTCTTGTTCTTTGTATTTTGTCATCAACGTCGGCACTGTCATAGCTGCAACAACACCAATAATTGACAAAGTAATCAATGTTTCAGCAAGAGTGAAAGCTTTTTGTTTAAAAGTTTTTTTTGTGATTAAATTTTTCGTTAATGGAACTGAAAACGCAGTCTTGGTTTCTGAAATAATATAGGAATTGAAATTCATAATTGATCCCCCATAAACAAATCTTGTACTAATAATATACCCAAATTTTAGATAAAATAACTTCTTTTTGAAAAAATAAAACAAAAGTTTACAGAAAGTAAAGTTTGTGAATTATATTACAGTATTTGATGACGTTTATTCATAATCATTTGGGTCTACTTTACCTATTTCAAATCCAAATACGTTTGTGAGTGTTCTAACTGTCGTATTGAATATGTATAGCATAATTAATAGTATCAAATGAGGATTTTTAAATAATATGTTTGATATAGTCCATTGGAAATTTTCATAAATTTGGAAGTAAATTCCTATCCAAAATATTGAAAAGAAAACTATTCCAAAATTCAATTTTTTCTTTGCTAGTATGTTAATTAATATCATGGGAATAAGGTTGAGAATGAAAAGTAAAAATGTAAATAAAAAGACTTTAGCTATTCTAAATCCTCCAGCAATATATAAAAATGAAAAGATACTAACCAGATATTGTAACCAGCTTAGTATAAATAGTTTTGGGGTCGCATATAATATTTTAGAGATAGAGGTTTGAGTTAAAAGTATTTTATAGTTTTTTTTGCTTAATTTACCTCGTTTATTTAGTGTAAAACAAGATTTTATCAAGTTAAAACTTTTTTTGTTTGAAATATAAACTTTGACAAACATTAAAAATAGTGCAATATTTATTACATAAATTATTATTGTCAGTATATTTTCTTGGCTCATATTATGAAAAATTCCTTACTTTCGCAGTTGTATGAGCTTTATTTTAAACTTTTTGCGTGCATTAGACAATCATATATCTATATTAAAAGAGCTACGCAGTAGTTGCGTAGCTCTTAAAGTTTTATTTTATATCGGATTATGCACCGAGGTATTCTTTAACATCAGCAGCAAGTGCTTTGCTATCAAGCTTAATGCTTGGACCCAGTGTTGTTGTCAAGAATACTGATTTAACGTAAACACCTTTTGCAGATGCAGGTTTTGCTCTCAAAACAGCATCAACAAGTGTTGCAAAGTTGGAAACTAAATCTTCGTGTTTGAAGTCAGCTTTTCCGATAGGTACGTGAACCATACCTTGTTTGTCTGCACGGAATTCAACTTTACCAGCTTTTGCATCTTTAACAGCTTTTGCTACGTCAAGTGTAACTGTTCCTGTTTTTGGGTTTGGCATTAAGCCTTTAGGTCCCAAAACACGTCCCAATTTACCGAGCATACCCATACAATCAGGAGTTGCAATCAAGGTGTCAAATTCAAACCAACCACCGGCAATTTTGTCGATAATTTCTTCAGCACCTGCTTCTTCAGCACCTGCTTCTTTAGCTTCAGTTGCTTTAGCACCTTTAGCGATAACGCAAACTCTTACGTCTTTACCCAAACCAGCAGGAAGAACTACTGTTGAACGAACCTGTTGGTCTGCGTGTTTAACTTCGATACCTAATCTCATATGGCATTCTACTGTTTCATTGAATTTAGAAACCGCTTTAGAGATTTCTTGAAGTTTTGTCAATGCTTCTTTAGCGTTGGTTGGTTGAACCATACCTTCAAGCATTTCATTTATTTTTTGTTGTTTTTTAGTTAATTTACTCATTATTTCTCCTTTATGGTCTTAGCGGCTTACGCCTCCCATTGTTATTCTGCTACTGTAACGCCCATTGAGCGGCAAGTTCCTTTAATCATTTCAACTGCTGCTTCTAAAGTGGTAGCATTAAGGTCTTCCATTTTAGTTTTAGCAATTTCTTCAAGTTGAGCTTGTGTGATTTGTCCGACTTTAGTTTTATTCGGAGCCGCAGAAGCTGATTGAAGATTAAGAGCTTTCTTAACCAATACAGCTGCTGGTGGTGATTTAGTAACGAATGAAAAACTTCTGTCTTCATATACATCAATAACAACAGGAATGATGTATCCTGCTTGAGCTTCTGTTTTAGCATTGAATTGTTTACAGAAGTCCATAATGTTAACACCATGTTGACCCAAAGCTGGACCTACCGGTGGTGATGGGTTAGCCTTACCGGCTTGAATTTGTAGTTTAATTTTACCTACGACTTTTTTAGCCATTTTGTATCTCCTTTCGTGGTCATAACGGTAATTCTCACTTAAGAACACCTGCCACTTTTCTAGTAAATATCTATACTTTCTGTATTTGTTTGTATTCTAATTCAACAGGGGTTTCACGTCCAAAGATTGAAACATTAGCTCTGATTTTAGATTTATCAGGATAAACTTCAGTAATATCTCCGATAAAGTCTGCAAACGGACCTGAAACGATTCTAACTTTGTCGCCAACTTTAACATCAAGTTCAATTTTAACTGTTTGACCTTGAGTTCTGTGAATAATCTTTTTGATTTCGCTATCTTTAGCAGCGATTGGACGTTTCGCAGAACCTACAAACTTTGTAACACCTGCTGTATGTCTAACTACATACCAACTATCGTCATCCATAATCATTTCAACTAAAACATAGCCTGGGAAGATTTTTTCATCACGGTCTTGTTTTTTACCGTCTTTTACTTTTGTAACTGTTTTTTGTGGAACTTCTACTCGGAAGATTTTATCTCCCATGTTCATGTATTCAATACGTTTTTCAAGGTTAACTTTAACTTTGTTTTCGTGTCCTGAATATGTATGAACGATGTACCATCTTTTTTGTGGAGTTTTTTCTTTTGATGCTTGTAGTTGTGCATCTTTTTCATTTAATAATTCTTCCACTTCGGTTGAGTTTTGTTTTTTATCTTCAGCCATTATTCTTTCCCGTATTAAGTACTATCCTAGCTTTATAAGATTGAAAAATCCTTTAAAAACCATATCCAAAAGCAAAATAAATATGGTAAAAGCAAAAACTATGAGGATTACAGCGATGGTTTCATTTATTACTTGCTGTTTTGTTGGCCAAGTAATTTTTCCCCATTCGGATTTTACTCCTTTTAGGTAATTGATTATTGATTGTTTCGCTTCTTGTAATCCCATAATTGCCTCATTTTCTAATTAAATCGCGCCCTGAAGGACTCGAACCCTCGACATCCGGTTTTGGAGACCGACGTTCTACCAACTGAACTAAGGACGCATATGAGCCTTGAAATCAAGGCTCCAAAACCTTTAAACCTATTTTGTTTCTTTATGGTTAGTGTGTTTTTTGCAGAACGGACAATATTTGCTAAGTTCCATTCTTTCTTTCAAAGTTTTTTTGTTTTTTGTTGTTGTATAGTTTCTTCTTTTGCAATCTTCACAAGCAAGAACTACCATTTTGTCAACTTTACCTTTTATTCCCATTTCGTCACCTTCTTTATATTATTTCTAATTATTTTTTAAATCTTTCGTTGCAAAAATCATAGAATGAAGCTTTTTTCTCTCATTCTACTTCGCAATCTCTCGACTATATTAAAATCATAACCCAAATATAAATTTTTTCAAACAATAATTTTTTATTATTTATTATTTTTAATATTTCGCAACATTAATATCCTTTAATAGCAAAAAAGCTTATTTTTGATATTTAATAATTTTGTAAAATAGTAATTTCGAAAGGTTTAGAATGAGTATTAATATAAAAGGGTATTCCGGTCTTCCGCTTTATTCACGTTTACGAGCTGCCAGTCAGTTAAAGTTCTCGAATGAACCTAAAGTTAAAGTTGATAATCCGCTCAAAGGTGCACGAAGAGTGAAATCTTTACAATCCTTGTTTATTAGAAATAATCAGAAAGGGAGTTTATGATAGTATCTTCTTCTAATAATATATCCTTTAGCGGATTACATCCCCGTAATATTACTTGTTCAATGGCGGATGTTTCAGAGCGATTAAGATTAATCCCCAATATAAATAAAGGAAATTTTTCTGATATTGCACTCAAGGCTCAGGAAAATGCTCAAAATGGCAATTCGAAACCTCAAATGCTCGTAGAGATGATGGTTCGTTTTGTTACGGGTGTTGATTCTCGTTGTAAAGACGGATTGGGTTTTCATCAAGCCTGCAAAAAAACAGCAAGGCAGTTGTATAGTGATTTTGGAAGAAATCAACATAAAAAAGACACATTTTCAGAAAGATGGGACTTTTTGGCAAAAATGGGTTCAAGCAGAAAAGATGGATATACAGCGAGTATAAAACCTGATATGAATCCTACGGCTAAACCAATATCCTTCACATATACAGATTTGCGTGATATGTTTGAATTTTTAAGAAAAAATTGGTCCAGAGGAAGTGCGGCTTATCGTAACATAATGATTGGAAAAGGTCCTGCAGGTTGGTTGAAATATGTAAGAGAGGAACTTTTCCCTAATCATTACGACGAATTTTTCAGAAAGTACTAGAACTTAAAAAACTAATTTGCACCGCAGCATTTTTTATATTTTTTACCGCTACCGCAAGGGCATGGTTCGTTTGGACGAACCTTTTTGCCGGTTTGTGGTTGGTTCGTTTCTTCTTCATCTTCAATCATAGAGATTGTTTTAGTAAATATTTCAGATGAATACAAAACTGTAGTTGGCGAGAATATTTTTTGTGTTAAAAAGTCTGCTTTGTAGTGCTGTACCAATTCATCAAAAGTATAATTCTTTTCAAGAATTTCATTTGTGACGCTCATAAAGTTTTTGTATTCATTGTTTAATCTGCTTAAAATAGTGTTTGGAATTTTATCATTTTCAAGTATTGATTTAAGACAATCAGAATAGTTTTCTATTTGTTTATAATCATTTTCAAAACCGTGTTTTAGTGTCGCCCAGAATGGAATTATGTATAGTCCTGATGTTTCATCGAAAATCATTCCGACGTCGTATGTGGATTCATGTGAGGAGAAGCCACCCATTGAGTTTTCTAAGAAGTTATTGTATTGAGAATCAAATTCTTTAACTTTGAAGAAACTAAATTCTTCAGGCTCTTTCAAGTATTGAGCGACTTGTTCTTTTAGTTCTTCATTTGCATTTTCGCAGTAATCGTTAAATAGACCAATTAATTCATCTACATTTTTGTTGTCCGATATTAATTCATCAGTATTAAACAATTCTTTAAATTTTACTGCAAAGTCATTAATCTGTTTTTCTATTTCATTTTGTTTTTCTATGTTATCAATGTATAGTAGTTCCGGTCGTTCCAGTAATTTAGCGATGGCAAATCTGTAAACTTCATCTTTTTGATAGCTAGCATATACGTTTGCTATTTCAATAAGGTAAAATGTGTTTTCGTGCTCAAAAATTCGAGAAATTACATATTGACCTGCAATTACGTTTCTAAAGTTTGTCATTTTGACCAACGGTAAAACGTTGTAGTCCTTTTCATTCAAAAGGTTGTTAAATAAAAAGCCGTTTTTGAGGACTTTTTTAATTTCAAATACGCTTTCAAAAGAATTTTCTAAGCTTTTGACTATTTCCAATTCGGTTTTATCTTTAATTTCAGTATTTTCAATATAAATTTGGAATATACTTTTTTTGTTGATTGTTCTTTCAAAAAGATATGGTAGTAGTATTGATTGAATATTTTTTGCTGATTGATTGTATGCTGATACCGTTTTCAAATATTCTTCAACGTCATCTTTTACAACTTCAGATGATGTTAAAAACTCGAATAATTTTGTGATTGTGCTTGAGATGGTTGAAAATTTTTCTATAACTGACATTTTATTCCTCTATCTTTCATTATTAAACTAATTTTACAATTGCACTATGTCGATTCGTTGTGCCATTTTCTTTTCTATAAGAAAAAAATAACTCATTTGAACAAGAAGTGCAATAATTACATAAGTCGATTTTTTCTACTCCAATGTCTAGTAGTTGGATGTAGTTTATTTTTTTTAGATTTGCAAAGATTTTTTCATTTTTTATTTTAAAAGGGGTTTCTTGTTCATTAATGCTTGATTTAAGCATTTTGTAAACATCTTCTCCTATTTCAAAACAACATTCATCAATCGTTGGACCGATAGCTGCTACGATGTTTGATGGTGATGAATTAAATTCTTTAATCATTTTTTCAATAGTTTTTTGTGCTATCTTCTCAACTGTTCCTCGCCAACCGGCATGTACAACTGCACAGATGTTTTCTTTAGTGTCGTATAAGATTATGGGTGTGCAATCTGCAAAATTAAGAAATACCGCTTGAACTTTATTTGTGAGAATTATGGCATCTGTATTTTGATAATCACGTTGTCCGATTTTTGCTATCTCTATATTACAACCGTGGGTTTGAGTTGGACAAATTAGATTATCCGTTGAAATCCCGAAATATTCACAAAATTCAGATTTATTTTGTTCAATTTGACTCTTTAGTGTCGCATCAGCACTTCTGATAACACTTTCTCTTGTTGTAAAACAATGTTTAAGATTTTTTAGATAATCTGATTTTAATATTTTTTTGTTATTGATTTCTTCAATGTAAAACATATTTAGTTAAAAGTATTAAAAAGTCTATCTCCGGCATCACCTAAACCAGGTACAATGTACCCTTTTTCGTTCAAAGTTTCATCAATATGGGCTGTTACAATTCTTATTTTTTTGAATCTGTCACGAATGTTTTTTATTCCTTGTGGGGAAGCTATAAGATTTACAAATGTTAGATTCTCCTCTTTCATTCCTTTTTTGAGAAATAAGTTTATAGTTTCGATAGAAGAATTACCGGTTGCTAACATTGGGTCTAATACATACACATAAGTGTTTTGAGGGTTGTCTAATTCGACCGGAGTTTTATTATAGTACCAAACCGGTTGAAGTGTTTTTTCGTCACGATACATTCCGATATGTCTTATTGTTGCATCAGGTAAAATGTCCGCAGCAACATCTGCAAATGCAAGACCTGCCCGTAAAATAGGTGCAATAATGATATCCGCTTCCGGATCGATGATTCTTGATTTAGTTTCGCAAATTGGAGTTTTAATATCAACTTCTTTCATTGGCAAATTACTATATGCAGTATATAGCAATAGGTATGCGAGTCTTTTTGTGGCATTTCTGAAAATTTCTGATGAACTATTTTCGTTTCTTATTACACTAAGATTGTGTTCTACCAGTGGAAAGTCACAAACTATAATATTTTCATCTTGTATTTTTTGTTTGTTCATTTTATAAAATTCTCCATTTTTTTGTTAAAATCATGTAATTTTTTATTGTCTTCAATGTGTTTGATAGCATCTGTTTGTTGTTCATTGATTTTATCAATTTGAGCCTCTATGGAGTCTGCATTTTGAGTTTGTTCGTGAATTAGTTTTCTAATCATTGGAATTTGTTTAAAATCGACTGCTTTATTGACACCGCTTGATGCTGAGTATAAAACTTCCGCAACTCTAACAGAATTTGTAAATGCACCTTGTACACGAGTCGGATTTTGAGGAATTATTAAATCCTCAGCTTTGTTAGTTTCAGTTGTTGGCGGATAAAGTTCCAACGAACGTGAACCAACAAGCCCTGTACTCTCAATATTTGCCAATGTGCCGGCGGGTATTGAAATATCTGCTTTTGTTATTACAAAAGATATAAATACTTCGTCTTGGTTTATAACTTTTACGTTAGATACATATCCGATTTCATCTCCCATTATTTTTACGGGAGAACCGTTACGAATGCCGTTTGTGTCATTGAAAAACACATGATAACTGTGTTTTTCTTTCAATTTTATATGATTATAAAAAAATACACCTATAATCAAACTGATTATGGCAAAAAGCCAAATAGATGCCTCTATAATCCAAACCTTATATTTTTTCATAAGAAAATTATAGCACAATAGAGCTTTCTTGTGAAAAGCTTTTAACGTATTTTTATTTTTTGATTTAGTTTTCTACTCTGTTTTCCACCATAGTTGGAATTGCTATAAAACATAAATACATAACAAAACCGACAAACATTAAACTGAGTATATTTAGTATATCCATGACACTATCCCTTATTAAACTGCACCTATTATCTATATACCCAGTTTTTTGAAAAAATAACGATATTTTAAGATAAATTAAGGAACTTTTTTGCAAAAAAAATCTCTATTATATTGTAGTGTTATTTTGTTGTAAGATGGGGGTATCCTATCATTTAGGGAGGATTTATGAAAAAAAGTTTCAATAAATTATTTGCAAATATGTGTTGTTCTCAGTGTGGAGCTGATTTTACAGATGAATCAATAACCGTGCTTAGAGAAGAAGATGAGTTTTCTGTGCTTCAAATAGTTTGTAGTAAATGTAAAAAATCTTTTGGAATAGCATTTTTGGGACATAGTAATTTTGCCCTAAAAAATCCATCGGATAGTGATTTGGCTTTTGAACTTCAGGAAGGACCTGATGCTGTCAGTGTAGATGATGTTATAGATGCACATAGATTTATAAAAGGCTTAGGTGCCGATTGGCAGAAACATTTGCCTAAAGATTATAGAGATATGGCTAAATAATTTGACTTTTTAAAATAGCATGTCAATTTGTTAGTGATGTCTCTTTTACTAATCTTAACTTCCTTATAAAAGGAAGTTTTTTTTATTCGTAATTCTTTTTTATTTTAGCAATAAGTTCTAATGTTTTATTTCTAAACGTTTTAGGGTATAAAATTTCGCAGGCTCTACCGTATCTCAATAGACGTTTCATAAGTTCCGCTTTATCTTCTTCTGTATTTGTAATAACTAAATATTCGGGTTCCATTTTTGTTACTCTTTCTCCCTGTTTAAGTTCATATGCAGATGCGAGGCGGCCTTTGAGTGCGAAAGTAACAGACTTTTTGATGTTGACAGGTTTTGACAAAGTAGGTAGTTGTTTTAATTCTGTTATATCTTCTGTGTAAAAAGTTTGGGTTTCAGCAATTTCCGGATTGTATGCCATTAAAATACAACTCGTAGGAGTTATCAAAACTTCTACCGGTTCTACTGTGAAATTTTGTGTCTGGTTTAGATATCTGTTTTGGTATGCGAAACTTATTTTTTGTTTTTCTTTGCATAATTGTTGATATTTTAGAATATTTTCTTTGTTCCAATCTGTTTCAATGATTTTTTTAAATTTATCATATTCAGTTGATGGCAAATTTAAATCTTCAAAAGTTAAATTTGAAAAGTTCTTTAATAAATTTTTTAGTAAGGTTTCAATTTGTTGTAAAGTTTCTGCTGTGTAAATTTTATTTGCATATGTCCAAAGAAACTGCAAACTGCTAATTTCTCGTTCTGAAAGCTTTTGAAGGATAGGAGCTTTATCTATTTCATATTTGTTTTTATTTTTTGTGAAATTTATTCCAAAAAGTTTGAATGTATTTATATATTTGTAAAGCGTATCGACTCTTAACTCATATTCGGATTTTTTTGCTTGAAATATTTTGTTTATCAGTTCATCTTGGGTGTGCGGTTCGCAATTTAGAAGTTTCAAAACTTCTAATGCTCTGATTGATGTATCATTTGATTTTAAATTATTTTTCATTTTCGTACACCTTAATTATTTCGTCTAAGTGTTCAATAAATTTGTCAATTGCCCATTGTGGAGATAGTATTTTGCATTCTTCTGCAAATGCCAGAATCCTGTGGTTAAAATTAAATTTATTAACTACGTTTGCTATGATTTTTATTTTATTTTTTGTTTTTTCAATAATTGATTCATCTTCTTTTGGTATAAAATTTTTTGCAGCATTTCCTGTTAATTCATATTCAACGTAATTGTTCAAGGAAATATCTTCTTTTGTTGTTTCATCTTCTTTTTTTACTGCTGAAATTTTGTCAATTCTGAGATATGCTGGCATTTCGTATTTATATGTGTATCCCCATAAATATAGCCGATTGTTTTCGAATACAATTTTTCCTGATTTGATTCGAAAAGTTTCATTTCCGTAAATAGGTGAGTTATAAACTATTTGTGCATCAGCATTAGTTGTACATAGTTTAACTATTTCTTCCAGTATTTTTTTATTAACGTTTTTAAGATAATTTGTATTTTCAAGCAAATCGATATGTTCGTTTATATTTGCTAAAGATTTGAATTTTTCATAAATTGCATTTATATCAAAAATTAATTCATAATTGTTTTGATAATATAAAGATTTTCTTATCATGTTTAGAAGCATAATCTCGTCTTTAGATATATTAAATTTAAACGGATGAGAAATTAAATGAAATTTGAAATTGTTCGATGGCTTTGGTTTTTCAATCTCAAATCCTGCTTCTCGTAGTGAATTTATAGAATTTGAAATTGTGTCTTTATGACAGGATTTTTGAAGAATTGTATCTTGAGCTAGAGCCTGTGCAATTCCTTCATAAGACATAGGTTCTATAAAAAGTAATTTAGCAATAAAAAAAGCACGATAAGTCGTAAGACTTATAGCTTTTTTCTTTGTTTCCATACTTTGTACAATTTTTAAATTTGGTTGCATACTTGTTTTAATAATCCCAAATTTATATAATAATCATAGTGAATATGATACCAAAAGGAGAAATCTATGCAAAGTGATAACGTTAGACCCGATGGCAGAAAATATGATGAATTGAGAGAAGTAAAGTTTATAAAAAATTATACAAAACATGCATTAGGGTCGGTTTTGGCTCAATTTGGAGATACAAAAGTTTTGGTTACAGCATCAGTAGATGAACAAAAACCGAAATGGATGGCTAAAGAAGAAACAAGAGGGTGGGTTACTGCTGAATATTCTTTGCTTCCAGCATCAACAAATACAAGATGCCAAAGAGAACGTTCAAAAATATCAGGTCGAACTCAAGAAATACAAAGGCTTATTGGACGTAGTTTAAGAGCTTGCGTGGATTTAGAAAAATTAGGACCTAGAACAATTACAATTGATGCAGATGTAATTCAAGCTGATGGTTCTACTCGTTGTACTAGTATTTGTGGTGCGTATGTTGCTCTTTCCATTGCTGTTGAAAAATTAATGCAACAGGGCATACTGGACGAAAATCCTATTATAGAACCTATAGCGGCTGTTTCTGCCGGTATATCAGATGGCAAAGTTATTGTTGACTTGAATTATGAAGAAGATTCACATGCACAAGTGGATTCAAACGTAGTAATGACTAAAAGTGGTAAAATTATTGAATTTCAAACAACGGCTGAGGGCGAAGCATATGACAAGACTCAATTATTGGAAATATTAGATTTAGCTTCTAAATCTATTGATAAAATTATTTCTTTCCATTACAATAGTTCTTGCTGCTAAACCTTAAAGGAGAAAAAAATGGATAAAATTACAATTCGCTCAGATAGAAATACCGATTATACATTTATGTATAAAGGCGAAGAAGTTACTTTAAAGGCAGGCAGTATTATAAGTATTGCTAATGGGTTGAATGAAGTCGTTTTGCCTACTTGTGTGATGAAGATTATGAATAATCTTATTGTCATAAAAGAAGATGCAAAATAGGTTTTATTTTATTTGATTTTTTGTAAAGAATTGTTAATAATAAGCTGTGGATTGTTAAAGTTTTTCTTGCATGTTGCCGATGTATAACATGTAAAAAGAACGGAGTGTTACGATATGGGAATGTCAGCATCACAAGCAAGATACTTACAACTTACGGCACGCAAAAGTGACGTCGAGTACCAAGCTCAGCAGATAGCTCAAAAAAGGCTTACGTTGGCTGAACGTACTGAGATTATTGCAAAGCGTTACACCGAAAGAATGGATGATCGTCGGTTGTATTACAATGCAAATTATGAAGTCGTAAACAAAGTTGATGAAAATGGTCAGCCTGTTTTTGATGAGAATGGCAATCAGCTTACAGAGCTTAAGTATTTGTCAGATTCGTTCAATCAAAAACGTTTAGATTTTTATGACATTACAAATTCATATACTGATACAAAACAACCGGGGCAAGGGTTAAGAATCGTTAATACTGCAGGTAAAATTGTTGTGGCTGCATTGCCAACTGAGGCTGAACGTAAAAAAGCCGGACTTGAAATTTCGGACTATGTTGTAGAGCCTACAATTGCTCCTCGTTCAACTGACAGTGCTGAAGTTTATGAAAATGCCTGTGATTTTTTGGAAAATAAATTGAAAACAGGTGAATGGCAAATTTATAAGCCAACGTATTCTCAAACTACAAGTGATGTAGATGCAGATAATGATGGTGAATTGGACAAAATTATTACTACAACTTGGACAGAATCTTCATCATATTTGTTGGACGATTTTAGTATTGTAGATTTGTTGTTTAAGGATAATGATAGTGCCGCACAAGCAGAATATACTGCTGAGTCTGCTACTATTCAAAGTCAAGACAAAGCTTTAGAATTAAGGTTGAATCAATTGTCAACAGAACAAAAAGCACTGGAAACCGAATTAGAGTCTGTTGGTAAAGTTATTGAGAAAAACGTACAAGAATCATTCAAAACATTTGGTTAATAAAAGAAACAAGGCAACATTTGTTGCCTTGTTCTTTGTGCTTGTGAAAATTTAATTTACTTTTTATCTAAGTTTAATAATTGTCTGAGTTTTGCTTTTAGCAATTTATTTTCATACTCTAACTTATCAAGTTGTCTTTTTTCTTCTAATGATTGTAGTGATACTGGTGAATTAGTACCATTAGGATTTTCGTCTGCTGAAGAACTGTTAAAATTGAGCGTGAATCTTCGACGACTTTCTTGTTTTATTAATAAAATATTGTCTGTATCATCTCGTGTTACTAAGCCTAAATCAACTAAAATAGAAGCAAATCCTTTTTTTTCGTTGGATTCTTCAGATTCTTTCTGTATTCTCATTGCATTTTGAAGTTGGTCCACATCAATTAATCCAATGTGCTTTAAATATTCACCGATTCTGATTTTGTTGGCAAAATAGGCTACTTTTGCATTCACAATAGGATTTTCAGCTCTGGTTACCAACTGTTTTTCAATGCAGTTGTAACAAAGTTGAGATGTTTCTTCTAATGTCCAAGCATTATTCAATGTTATTTCAATAATACTTAAACCTTCAGTTAGAGCTTGCAAAAATTTTGTTTCAGCAGCTTGTGGTTCCCCAATTTTTAGTCTTTCGTATTCTTTTTTCCCTGCGTATGTCATTTCAGGACACCAATATTGGTAAAGATTTTCTTCTTCTATGTCTAAATTAGAACAAGGAAGCATATCTTTAAGGTTTTGTTTTAGCATAAAATAAACAATTTCTTTTACCCATAACGGCAAATTTAATATTTTTTCTGTAAATTCAGCATATATATTACTCATTCATTCCTCCGATAGTATTTAGTAAAATTATATATTATAATTTAGAATAATGATATAACTTTACAATAGTTAATGAATGGAGAAAAATGGGCTTAGATGGTTTTTCTATGGCAAATTTAGGTCAGTATAATCGTTTGACATCGGCTCAGATGTCAAATGAGGTTGACCTTTGGGCAGCTAAAGGGAATGATACTCAAATAAAAGACATTGATGGGTTGTCTAGTAAAAATGGAATTACGAGAAAAGAGTTTGATTTTTCTGAAACCGGTGGTCAGGCTTTTATGGGGGGCGATACTGAAGCTGCGGATGAAGATGAACTTATGGATAACCCAGAACAAGAAATTACATCGGAAGATGACCCCGAACATGGTCCTAATCGTTTTGAAATGAGAATTGATTCTAATTCTGATGTTGTAGAATTGTATGATAATTATTTGGAATTAACTGTTCAGAGGCTATCAGCAAAAGACATGCTCCATATGATTAAGAAGTTTGATGACCCTGCCGGTATATTGGTGAATAAAAAAGCTTAGTAAAAATAAAAAAACACCGAATTATCGGTGTTTTTTTATGCCGTGCCACTACCTATCGAAAACGAAGCACAAAGTTTTCATACTTATATATCTCCTCTTCCGAACAATACCACCCGTAAATTACGCCTTAGTGCTGCTGTGTTCCCACTCTGACACGGTTCGACGGTTTACGCCGATATTGACTGAAGTATCAACAATATACAAGCTGATTGCCTTGCTCTTCGCCCCCTCACAGTAGGCTCTGCACCTTGCTAAGCGTTCAAGTCGAGAGATTCGCTACGTCCCCGTGGAGCACGGCACTTTTAGTTTACCTTAAACAAAAAAAACGAGCAAATTTTAATTTTCATCGAGTATTTCATTTTGCAAATTCAAATTTTCTTCTTCCGGCGGTGATATAATTAGAACTGAGCTTTTGACGTTTTCTAATACTCTTTTACTTGTAGAACCGAGTAGAAATTCTGAAATTCTGTCTTTAGAGCGTGAACCTAGCACGACTAAATCTATATTTTCCTTTTCGATGGTGTTGATTATTGCTGTGCTAGGTGACCCTATTAATGAAAATTCGTTATGTGCTTCTAAATTATGCTCTTTGAGTGTAGCGTGTGTTTCTCTCAAAACATTTTGAGCAAAACAATTTCGTTTTTTAAGGTAATCATTAAACCATTCTTTATTACTGGTAATTTCCAATGGTAGATTGTTTATATCTTCCATCACGGTTATTATGTTAATTTCTTTTCCTGTAAGATTAAGCAAGGAAAGTGCTTTTTTAATTGCAAATTTAGACCCTTCGGAACCATCAGCTGTAAGTAGAACTTTTTTATTTAGTGTTGATTCTTTACTTATGAAAATTGGTTCTTTTGCTTGGTTAACAACTTTTCTTGATACAGAGCCAAGCCAATTTTTTATACCTTTTTTCCCGTGAGAACCCAGAATTATTAAGTCATATTTTGTCTTTTTGGTATGTTTTAAAATTTCTTCGCTTGCACTACCCCAAGCTTTTTTTAGTTCGCATACTTTATAGCCTTTTTCTTGAATAGTTGAAGCTGCAAGATTGAGTACATTATTTGCAAGTTCTTCGTATGTGTTTATATAGTCTTGTTCCGGATATGATGTGTACATTGGAAAAAAATGCCAATCTATTACGCACAGGATGTCTACTTCAAGATTTTCGCAGTAGCTTTGAATGTTGTCTATTGCAAAAAAACTTATTTCTGAACCGTCAGTGCAAAAAAGTGCTTTCATAAATAGTCCTTTCTAAATTTTAAACAAAGTGCTATAATCAAATTAACAAGTGCAATAATTTTTGTTATTGCCTGAAAGACTATTTTTATATAATATAAAGATATACGAAGTTAAGATATTAAAAAATGAGTTTAAATAATAAATCTGCAGCGATAAAATTTAATATTAAAGACTACATGCAACTGATAGAAACAGTTGTAAAGGTTGAGATTAAAAAATTTAATGTTCCTCATTTGATTGAATATTCTGAATTAATTAACATTGGCATTCAGGTTATTCATACGCTTGCAAAAACTTCTAATATGGAAGCGTTTAACAGTTCGTATTTGTCAACGGCTATAAAATGGGCTATTCGTAATGAAATAAGACGTCGATACAAGTGGTACACGTTAAAAACTAAGGCCGTTAAGCTTGATGAAGATAATCAAAATGAAATTCGTGAGGCTGTTTATAAGACAATTTTATCTGTTGATGAGCTCGCTGATGCTGAAAATCCAACAATTATTAAAGATGAAAAAAGAACCCCGGCAGAAAATGCTGAATTAGCTGAGCTTAGGGCTGTTTTAAAGGTCGCAATAGACAAACTCCCCCCCAGAGAAAAAGAACTGGTGGAGAGTAAGTTTTTTAGAGATAAGAAGCTTCGAGAAATTTCTGAAGAATATGGAATATCTCAGTCCAGAGTGTCGAGAATTATTCAATCCGGTTTGAACAAGCTCAAGAGAGAGTTGCAGAAACAAAACTTTGAAGAGTAGTTCTTAGCAGATGGTATTTAGGTCGTAGCCTCCATTCAAAAGGAAGTTTGCACGTTGCATATTCGCTATTGCTGCTTGCTGTTCTTGTTGCTTTTCTTTATGTTTTTCGACTTCAGATTTTCCGGTGAACCAACCGGCAATCTTTCTGCCTAGCCAAGAGGCACTCAAACCACCCACAGCCATACCGATTGCACCACCGATAGCTGTCCCGATACCCGGACATATAGCTGTACCAATAGCAGCACCGCCCCAAGTACCGGCTTTTGCTCCTAAGCACCAACCGGTTGCACTACCGGCTACGCTTACACCGGACTTGACAGTTTGCTTCAAACCGGCTGCAGTTGAAATTTGGAAGGCTGGAAGGATGTTTGTAAAGCCTTCAAGTAAGCCTTCAATAGCAGCCATCCATTTGAAGCCACCGGATTTAAGTGCACTTGTTGCCCAATTTTTAGCTTTACCCAAAGTTGATAAACCTTCAGCAGCTTGTGCTGTTTTTGCCGCTGCCTCAGCCGCGTTACCAGCATTAGTAGCTGCATTAGTTATATCTTTAGCAAGTTCGACTTTGTTAACAGGTGCTTTCCCTCTAAATGTTTGATTGAACCATCCTTTTGTTTTGCTCCACCAACCAGGATTTTTTTTAATTATTGTTTCCATTTCGGCTGCATATTTTGCAGCTTCTGCAGTTCTTCCAGCTTGAATTGCGGTTTGGTAATTTTGTAATGATGCTTGCAATGCAGGTTGTAA
>JAFQTK010000102.1 GCA_017409065.1 bacterium | reverse complement strand
TGATGGATTATTGCTGATGCCATGTTCTCAAATTCATTCTATTGGTATGAAGTTTAACTTTGATGCAGTTTACTTGGATAAAGATTATAAAATCATAGCAACCTATAATAATGTCGAAAAAAATAGAATATTACCTTATAATAATTTAGTGAAAAGTGTGTTAGAGTTGCCAGAGGGTGCAATACAAGCTAATAAATTGGAAATAGGTGATGTGCTCAAAATACTTGAAGAATGAAAATATAAGAGAACAGTTGGCTTATTTGCCGGTAAATAGTGGGTGTTATTTGTACCACGACAAAAACGATGAAATTATTTATGTCGGAAAGGCTAAAAATTTAAAAAGACGTGTGTCGAGCTATTTTAACAAAAATCCCGATTCAGCAAAGTTAAGAGTTTTAGTTCCTAAAATTTCTCGTATAGAGTATATTGTTACGGATACAGAAATTGAAGCACTTATTCTTGAATCACATTTAATTAAAAAGTATAAGCCACGTTACAATATTCTGTTAAAAGATGATAAAAAATTTCCGTATTTTGTTGTGACGGATGAGGATTATCCTCGTATTATAATTGCAAGAAAAAGTAATCTAAATATGGCAAAAGGCAAGTATTTTGGACCATATACCGATTCTCGTGCAATGTACACGACATTGGAACTTATGAAAAAAATATTTCCGCTGAAGCAATGTAAAACTCCAAAGTTTCATGATAGACCTTGTATGTACTATCAAATAGGACGCTGTCTTGCACCTTGTCAAAAGAAGGTATCCAGTGAAGATTATAAAAAGTTAATCAAGTCTGTTGAACTGTTTTTGTCCGGTAAGCAGCAAGAATTGGCGGAGAAACTTTTGACTGAAATGAATCGTTTTTCGGAAAAACAAGAGTTTGAAAAAGCTGCAAGGTTTAGGGATAGCTATTTAGATGTAACAAAGACATTGGAACGACAAAAAGTTGTATTTGAAAATACAAATATAGATAACGATATAGTTTCTGTATCATCTAAAAATGGAATATTTGCAGTTGTTGTGTTACAAATAAGAGGTGGCAGGCTTATTAATCGTAAGGATTTTCCTTATATTGTGAATGTTTTGGATACTGAAGAAGAAATTATAGATTTCTTTTTAAAAGAATATTATCAACGAGCTACTGAAAACGAAATTCCTAAAAAAATATTGTTACCAAAAGAGTATAAAACTGAAAATGTGGATATTTATTCTGAATTTTTGCATAGAAAATTCAAGAAGAAAGTTTCAATATCAGTAGTTAAAACAAATAAAGAAAAAGAACTTTTGGAGTTGGCTAAAAAAAATTCGGATTTGTTTTTGGATAAACTTTTAAGAGAACAAAAGGCTGATGTTGCTGCAAATTATAATGAGATAGGGGCTTATTTAAAAGAAAAGTTAAATCTTTCAAAATTTCCTCATCGAGTTGAGTGTTTTGATATTTCGCATATTCAGGGGACAAATACCGTTGCATCGATGGTATGTTTTGAAAATGGTGTGCCTGTAAAATCGAAGTATAGAAAATTTAAAATAAAGTCTGCCGAAGGGAAACCTGATGATTTTAAATCTATGGCAGAAGTTGTTACCAGACGATACAAAAGATTAAAAGAACAAAGCTTTGAATTTCCGGATTTGATAATTATAGATGGCGGTAAAGGTCAGTTGTCTTCTGCTGTTGAAATTTTGAATGAGTTAGAAATTGAAAAACAAGACATTGTTTCTTTGGCAAAACGTCTGGAAGAAGTGTTTTTGCCCAATAAATCAAAATCGGTTCTTATCCCTGAAACATCGTTAGCACTACACTTTTTTCAGCAGATTCGAGATGAGGCACACCGGTTTGCAATAACTTTTCACAGAACTTTGAGAGCAAAATCGTCAATAAAATCCGAATTAGATGAAATTAAATATCTCAAAACAGAAGCTAAAGCACTTTTAATGCAAAAATTTAAGTCTGTGAATACGATTTCAACAAGAAGTCTGCAAGAATTAGAATCAATTGTTGATAAAAAAAGTGCAAAGAAGGTTTATGAGTTTTTTCATTCAATAGAATGATAATGTATATTTAAAATATAATAACTTTTAAAGCTTATTCGTTGCTTAATAGTAAAGTTTTTGAGGTAGAGCCTGAGTTTAATCCAAGTGTTTCATAGTGGTTGTATAAACAATAAATATTAACTTTTGTAAAGTAGATATTCTTTATAAGGCAATTTTTGTGAAATAAAATTTTTTATATAAGAGTAAGGTTAGTTTTTATTTTGGTATTTAGTATGGATTAAAAATCAAGTTATATTATGTATTGTGTATTGAATTTTACACAAAATTTGATAGGTTTTATTATATAAATTCCTCGTGTGAAATATTTTAGTAATGTGTGTGTTAGGCTGACTGGTTCAGCCTTTTTTCTTGCTTAAATTTGTGCTATAATTTACTCAATGTAATAGATATTATTTAGTGAGGAGTAAATTATGGCTAAAGAATGTAGTTTTGATGTCGTTTCTGAGTTCGACAAACAGGAATTAGTTAACGCTGTCGACCAGACTAAACGTGATATTTCACAAAGATTTGATTTGAAAAATACTAATTCTGATATTGAGTTAGAGGCTGATAAACAGATTACAATAACAACTTCTGATGACATGAAATTGAGAAATATTCTTGATATTTTGCAATCTAAACTTGTGAAACGTGGATTAAGTATCAAAATTTTGGATGCTCAACCACAAGAAAATGCTTTGGGTGGAAATGTCAGACAGGTGTACAAACTTAAGAAAGGTCTGACTCAAGAGTTGGCTAAGAAAATTTCTGCTGATATTAAAAATTCAAAAATTAAAGTTCAGGCTTCTATTCAAGGTGAACAAGTAAGAGTTTCTGGCAAAGATAAAGATGATTTGCAAGCTGTTATCAAGATGCTTCGTGAAAATGAAGATAAATACGATGTTCCGCTACAATTTACAAATTACAGATAGAGAGGCAAAGATGATAAAAGTTTTAGTTATTGGTGCTTGCGGTAAAATGGGCCGTGAGGTGGTTAAGGCGGTAGTTAAACAAGATAATATGCAGCTTGTTGGTGCTGTGGACGTTGTTAATGAAGGCTTGGATATTGGTTCAATTGTTTTGAATAAAGAATTGAACGTAAAAATACAATCCGATTTGCAATCCGTAATCAATGAGGTTAAGCCTGATGTTGCAATTGATTTCACTCAACCTTCTGTAATTTTTAATAACGCAAAAATTCTTTTAAATAGTAATGTTAGACCTGTTATCGGAACAACAGGCTTGTCAGATGCTCAAATATCGGAATTGAAAAAAATAAGTGAAGAAAAAAATATTTCTGCATTAATTGCACCTAATTTTACTATTGGTGCGGTTTTGATGATGATGTTTGCAAAAAAAGCTGCTCAGTATTTTGATAATGCTGAAATTATTGAACTTCACCATAATCAGAAGAAAGATGCCCCGTCAGGAACAGCTGTGAAAACTGCTCAGTTGATGTCGGAAGTGAAAGATTCTTTTACTGTTAATAATTGTGCTGAAACCGAGTTGGTTAAAGGTTCTAGAGGTGGTAGTTCTTATTCTGATATTCATATTCATTCAATTAGAATGCCTGGTTATATCGCAAGCCAAGAGGTGTTATTCGGCTCGGCCGGACAGATTATGACGATAAGACATGATTCTATGGATAGAGAATGTTATATGTCAGGTGTTGTGTTGGCTGTGAATCACGTTTTTAACAATAGCGGCTTTGTTTACGGACTTGATAACATATTGTAAGAATTTTGCACTCAAAAATGTTTTGCAGTATAATTCACATAGTGCTATAGAAGGAATTATGTATGAAAGAGTCATTAAAATATAAACGTATCTTGCTTAAAGTTAGTGGTGAAGCTTTGATGGGAGATCAACAATTTGGTATTGACCAAAAACCTGTTGAAATGATTGCTAATGAAATTAAACAAGCTCAAGAAATAGGTGCAGAAATTGCAGTTGTTGTTGGTGGCGGAAATATATTTAGAGGGATGAAAAATTCGGCTAAGTTAGGTATGGACCAAGCCAGTGGCGATTATGTAGGGATGTTGGCAACTGTTATGAATGCGATTGCCCTTCAAAGTGCATTGAGAAAGATGGGTGTTGAATGCCGTGTTCAGACTGCGATTGATATGAACAAAATTGCTGAACCTTATGTCCGATTCCGTGCTATGCGTCATTTAGAAAAAGGACGAGTTGTTATTTTTGCGGCTGGAACAGGTAATCCATTCTTTACTACTGACACCGCAGCTGCTTTAAGAGCATCTGAAATTGGTGCTGAGGCTATGCTTATGGCGAAAAATGGAGTGGATGGTGTTTATTCTGATGACCCAAGAACTAATCCTGAGGCAAAAAAATATTCCAATATTAGTTATGATGATATTATCATCAAAGGATTAAAAGTTATGGATACTGCTTCTTGTGCATTGTGTAAGCAAAATAATATCCCGATTGTTGTGTTTGATTTTGCGGAAAAAGGAAGCATATTAAAAGTTTTAAAAGGTGAAAATATAGGAACATACGTAGGAGGATAATAAATATGTCTTTAGACGAATTATTTTTAAATGGTGAAGAAAAAATGGAAAAAGCTGTTACTCAGCTCAAAAAAGCTTTTGCATCTATCCGTTCTGGTCGTGCAAATCCGCTTGTTCTCGATAAAGTTGTAGTTGATTATTATGGAGCTCCAACTCCTTTGCGTCAGATGTCACAAGTATCTGTACAAGATGGTACAACTTTGGTGATTTCTCCATTTGATAAATCTATTATGAAAGATATTGAAAAAGCTTTAATCAAAGCAGAATTAGGTGTTAATCCAAACTCTGACGGTACTGTAATTAGATTGGTGTTTCCACCATTAACAGAAGAACGTCGCAGAGAAAGTGTTAAAGAAGTTAAAAAACTTGGTGAAGATGCTAAGGTAGCAGTAAGAAATATTCGTCGTGATATGACAGATGAATTGAAAAAAATCGAAAAAGATGAAAATTTACCTGAAGATGCAGTTAAAGATAACCAAGCTGAAATTCAAAAATTAACAGATAATTATACAAAATCTATTGATAATGCTGTTGTAGAGAAAGAAAAAGAGGTTATGACAGTTTAATGCCTTTACTTGAAACTTTACGGAAGAATAAGCTAAGAATTACAACAGGTGTCATAATTGGCGTTATAGCACTTTCGTGTGTTGTTATCGGTGGAATACCACTTATGATTATGGCACTTGCCTTTTCATTCTGCTGTTCAAAAGAATGGAAACAGATACTTAACAATAAAGGTTTTTATCCTTTCTTATCAGTGATAATGTCGGTTAACATTGTATTTGCTTTGTTGGCAATGTTTAACAAGTTTGAGTTGATGCCTCCTGTTATGGTATTTGGTATAATTGCAGCATTTTTTGCCGTATTGTTTAAAGGACGTCAGCCGTATATCGCAAATGTGGCTACTACAATTGCAGGTTTTCTGTATTGTGGTTGGTTGCCGTGTCATATTATTATGATGCGGCAATTGGGTGCAGATAAAACTGATATTTTAAGTTTTTCCCACAATTTGGGTTTAGGCTTTTTGGTATTAATGTTTTTTGCAATCTTAGCAACTGATATTGGAGCTTATTATGCAGGGTCAAAATTTGGCAAAAGACCATTATGTCCTGTTGTAAGTCCTAAAAAAACTGTTGAAGGTTCGATAGGAGGTGCTTTTTTTGCAATAATAATATCTTTGATAATTGGCTATTTTATTAAATTACCTTGGTATCATTCATTATTTGCTGGTGTTTTAATTACTGTATTTGCACAGTTGGGTGATTTAAGTGAATCTTTGATAAAAAGAGATGCAGGTGTAAAGGATTCAGGAAATTCTTTACCGGGGCATGGTGGTTTTTTGGATAGAGTTGATAGCTTTATGTTCTCGGCTCCAGTTGCTTATTATTACTTCAAATGTTTTGTTATATCCAATGTTCAGTGGGTTGACATAATTAACTTTTTTAAATCACTTATTGGTACTGTATAGGGTATTTTCATGAGTTTGGAAGAGTTAATGGCAAATATTGATACGTCAATTGATGTGAACAAGCTTGATATTGAATTATTTACTTTGGCATTGACTCATTCATCTTATGCTATTGATAATTCATTGGGCAAGTTAGCAAACAATGAGCGTTTGGAGTTTTATGGCGATTCTGTTTTGAAGTTGGCTTGTAGTAAGTTTTTGTATGAAACTTTTCCAAATGAACGAGAAGGTTTATTGAGCAGTTATCGTTCAATTTTAGTAAGTGATGCTTTTTTGGCTAAATATGCTACTGAAATAAATTTAAAAAAATATATAAATGTTTCAAACCGCCCTGATTTAAAGACTCAACGAGCAGAGGAATCTATATCTGCGTGTGCATTTGAAGCTGTTTTGGGTGCTTTGTTTATGCAGGTCGGGTTTGATGTTGTTTATAGCTTTTTAAATCGTTTTTTTGTTTCATATTTACCATTTGTAAAAGAAAATTTGCAAAAAATTAATGCAAAAGCAACATTGCAAGAGTTTACACAAAATAAGAGCAAGATTTTGCCGGAATATGAACTTATAGCAGAAGAGGGTGAGGATCACAATAAACTTTTTTCTGTCCAAGTCAAGTATTTAAACCGTATTGTCGGCAAAGGAAAGGCACACAGTAAAAAAGAGGCGGAACAGGTTGCTGCGTATAATGCTTGTGTTAAATTAGGAGTTTTAAATGAGTAAGGTTATAATATCACCATCAATATTGTCTGCTGATTTCGCTAATTTGCAAAGAGATGTCGAAATTGTCGAGAGAGCAGGTGCAGATTGGTTACACGTTGATGTTATGGATGGGCATTTTGTTCCGAATATTTCAATAGGAATTCCTGTTGTAAAATCATTGAAAAAGGTTACTAAAATCCCTTTAGATGTACATTTGATGATTGAAAATCCAATGAAATATATTCCTGCTTTTATTGATGCTGGAGCAGATATTGTGACTGTTCATTACGAGGCTTGTGTTGGTAACCTAAAAGATATTATAAGTTATGTTCGTTCAAAAAATTGTAAAATTGGAGTTTCAATAAAACCTGCAACGAATCCAAATGTGTTATGTGATTATCTCAAATTGATTGACTTGGTTTTGGTTATGACTGTTGAACCTGGATTTGGTGGGCAGAAGTTTATGCCTGATGCGGCAAAGAAAGTTGAATATATTCGCTCACTTGCACCAGAAGGATTAATCATACAAGTTGATGGTGGTATAAATGCACAAACAGGCAAAATCTGCAAAGACTATGGTGCAAATTCTTTGGTTGCCGGAAATTATATCTACAAGTCTGATGATATAGCTAACGCTATCTCATCACTTCGTTAGGTTTTCTAAAATCTCGTTTCTTGGGATAGTTTGCTGTGTAGCTGTTGCCAGATTTTTAACTGTTATTGTATTGCTTTTAAGCTCGTCTTCCCCTAAGACAAGTGCATAATTTGCAGTTTTGGAAGCTTTTTCAAATTGTTTCTTGAACTTTCTTGCACTGTAATCAAAGTCACATGAAATACCTTGCCCCCTTAACTCTTCACATAATTTAAGTGCTTCAATAGGGTTATCAGAAACGACAAATGCATCAAGTTTGGCATCGCTTTGTTTTTCAATCAGCGTAAATAAACGTTCCATTCCCATTGCCCAACCGACAGCAGGAGTAGATGGTCCACCAAGCATTTCAACAAGTCCATCATATCTTCCGCCTCCACAAACAGCATTTTGTGAGCCTAATGAATTGGATTTAATCTCAAAAACGGTTCTGTTGTAGTAGTCCAACCCTCTTACAAGTTGCTTATTAACGTTGTATTTTACGTTTAACGCATCTAAGTATTTCTTTAATTGTGTAAAGTGTTCAGCACATTCTTCACAAATAAAATCTGTATTTATTAATTCTTGGATTGCAGCCTCTTTTAAAAGTTCATTGCAATCAGGAACTTTACAATCCAAAATACGAAGCGGGTTTTTTTCGTAGCGAAGTTTGCAATCATCACAATATTTGTCAAGATTTGGTTTAATAAGTTCTCTAAGCTTGTTTCTAAATGTTTCTCTACATTTAGAACAGCCCAAAGAATTTATTTCCACATCTAAACTGTTTAGTCCTAAGGAATTAAGGTATTTAACCGCTGTATTAATACATTCAGCATCAGCTATTGCTTCAGTTGAACCAAACATTTCGACTCCAAGTTGATGAAATTGTCTTTGTCTGCCTGCTTGTGGTCGTTCATACCGGAACATAGGGCCTTTGTACCATAATTTTATAGGTGGAGTTTGTCTGTGCATACCGTTTTCAATGTAAGCTCTTACTACTCCTGCAGTGTTTTCAGGACGTAGGGTTATTGAACGTTCAGCTTTTTCAAAAGTGTACATTTCTTTATTTACAATATCAGTAGAATCTCCGACACCTCTTGCAAAAAGTTCTGTTGCCTCAAAAATAGGCGTTCTTATTTCCTGAAAATTAGCATTGTTAAATATTTTCAATGCATTTTCTTCCATCATTTGCCATGTTTTAGAATCTTCGGGTAGTATGTCTTTTGTACCTTTTTGAGCTTGTATCATTTTTTTTTGTCCTTTAAATCCTTGTATAATTTATGAGTTTTGCATCAAATATGCTTCGATGAAACCGTCTAAGTTTCCGTCCATAACTGAATCTACATTACCTACTTCAAAACTTGTTCTGTGGTCTTTAACCATTTTATATGGGTGAAAAACGTAGGAGCGAATCTGGGAACCAAAATTTATATCGAAGTTTTCACCTTTTAATTCGGCTAATTTTTTTTCGTGTTCAGCTTGTTTTATAGCGAGAAGTTTTGATGCAAGTATCTGCATTGCGGTTTCTTTGTTTTGTAGTTGTGAGCGTTGTTGCTGACATCTTACAACAATACCGGTCGGTTTGTGAAGTATCCTGACAGCAGTTTCAACTTTATTTACATTTTGTCCACCCGCACCGCCTGAACGCATTGTATCTATCTCTAAGTCTTCTTGAGGAATATCAATTTTTTTAGAAAAATCTTCTATTACAGGGCTGACTTCTAATGAAGCAAAGCTTGTTTGGCGTTTTCCGTTTGCGTTAAATGGTGAAATTCTAACAAGCCTGTGGACCCCTCTTTCTGCTTTTGCATAACCAAATGCATACTTGCCTGAAACTTTTATAGTTGCTGACTTTATTCCTGCTTCTTCGCCATCTGATTTTTCAAGTAAATCAACCTGCCATTTTTTGTCTTCTGCCCATCTGATATACATTCTAAGCAACATATTTGCCCAGTCTTGAGCATCTGTTCCGCCAGCACCTGCGTTTACGGTAATTATTGCATCGTTTTTATCATATTCACCGCCAAGTTTTTTTTGAACTTCAAATTTTTCAAGTTCTGATTCTAAAACTTTTAAATCATCAAATGCTTCTTTTAGGTATTCAGATGTGTTTTCTTGAGAACATATCTCAAGAAGGTCTTCTATGTCTTCACACAATGAATCCCAATGATTAATCATTGAAATTAATTCTTTGACTTCCTTAAGCTCCTGTGATGATTTTGCAGCTAACTCGGGGTTTGACCAAATTTTTTCGTCTTGCAATTTAAGTTCTAATGCTTTGACTTGTGATTTTAATCCATCATAGTCAAAGACACTCCTTCGCCGTTTTTAAACGGGCATAAACAGCATTTAGACGTTGTTTGAGTTCTATTAGCACTTTTTCTTATCTCCTGCAAGTTCGCTGTCGAGTCTTAAAAATACCGGAGAAATTTTTTCTTTTTCTGTAATTTTACCTAATTTTATTTCTCCCCATTTTAATTCGGCGAGTTTGAAGTCTACTGCTTTACCATCTAAACTCAATTGTTCCCATATTTTTTGAGAAATATTAGGACAATATGGTGCTAAAAGAACAGCAATAAATCGCATAGTTTCAAGTACGTTGTACATAACTTTAGCACATTCTTCGTTTTTGCCTTCTTTTGCAAGTGACCAAGGTGCGGTGTCGTTGACGTATTTATTTGTTATATCTGCAAGGTTTACGATGCTTTGAGCTGCTTCTGCAATTTCAAACCTATCGAATTTAGACATAACATCTGATAAAGCTTCTTCAGCTGATGCTTTTAAGTCATCAGATTTGAAGCTTTCTTCTAAGTTTCCGTCA
>JAFQTK010000101.1 GCA_017409065.1 bacterium | reverse complement strand
TTTTAAAGACGAGTAGCTAATTGCTACTCGTCTTTTTATTGACTTTGTTTTTGTTGCATTGTAAATTTGTGTTAGGAGTGGATAATGAGTACAAATTTTACTTTTTTAAAGCCTGTTGATAAAAATTTATTTGAAATAATTTCTGATGCAGAAAAATTGTATCGTGATGAGTATTTTGAACAATGCATGGGACAAACTCGTCGTTTTGCTGAAAGTATATGTAAAAATGTTTTAGGTGAAAGATATACCGGTGCTAATACTTTTGATGAAATGTTAGCAACGCTTAAAGATAAGTCTAAAGGGTCTATTCAAGAAAGAGAATTTATTGATGATTTGTATTTTTTAAAACAACAGGGAAATCAGTCTTTACATTCATCTAAAGTAAAACGAGATGGTGTTGTTGCGTTGGAATGTTTAAAACGAGCCTTTGAAGTTGCTATTAACTATTGTGTTTATACTCGTTTTCAGGACAATAAATTATTGAAAGAGCAATATGATGTAGAACTTTTGGTGACGGGTAAAAAAAATAAATCTTTGGCTCAACGCTATTCTGAAAAGAAGATTGAAACCTCACAAAAGAAAAAATTTGAAAAACAAAACAATAAAAAAACTGTTGCAAAACAGGTAAGAACTAAGACAAAAACTACTCCAAAATCTAAAATTATTAAAAGCAAAAAAAAGAAAAAAACAGGGTTAAGCTTGTTTGCGAAGTTTATGATATTTTGCCTGTGTTTTTCTTTATTGATTTTGTTTGTTCTTTCAATTGTAAATATTTTGTAAAATTTAACGAATTTTCCTAAATAAACTAATCATTTGTGCCGATAACATGTTTGTAAATGTATAGCATAGGTTAGGGATATTTTATGAGCGTTTTAAATGGAGCACAAATTTTTCAACTTATAGATTCTAAAAATTATACGGAAGAAGTCGACGAACGGGCATTGATTAAGGAAATGAATCGAGAGATTAACGGCTTTTTGAATGTTATCAATGATATGGAGAATAACATTCTTTTATCTGTGCCAATTTTTCCAAATTAGTTTTCCCAATTTTTGTAGATTTTATATATAGCATTTTCTAATGCAAGTTCGGGCTTTATGTAAGAACGAAGCTGTGATTGAGTTTCGTTTAAAATTTTTATATCATCAATCATTTTTGCTACATTTGTTGGTGTATTTGCATTTGCCAGTGCTGTATTTTTAATAAATTGCTGGAATTTTATTATTAACTCTTCAGGCGTAATATTTAACATTTCAGCGTTCGTTAATAAATTATTAGTTATATTATTGATTTCTAGTCGGTCTATTTCGGGATAGTATTTTAGTTCTTTTGCGATTATCTCAACATCATTATTTTCGACATGTTTTGAAGGTACATAAAAGCTTTGCGAACGAGATATTATTGTTTCTATCAAATCACTTTTGTCTTTGGTCAAAAATATGAAAGTAGTTCTTGGTGGTGGTTCTTCGATGCATTTTAGCATTGAGTTTGCACTTTCTTCTTGAAAAATTTTACGAGTAATTCCTTTTGGAATCCAATACTGAGATGATTCATTGTCTTCATATGGCAATGAAAAGTTATTTTTCTTGAATTTATTAATCTGTTCTTTTTCTGTTTCGTTAGGTGTTTTTATTTCAGCATCACAAAGAATGAATACACGGTGATATTCACTTGTTGTGGATAATTGATTCTTAATCTCTTGAGTTTGTTTTACGGATATTACTGTTTTAGAACTATCATCGTCCGGTTTAAAATCTAATTTTGATACTGTTATTACTGCAGGGTGCGAGTTTTCTTTTATCCAGTTGCAATTCAAACAATTACAACTCATTGAACGATTGTCTAAACAATTCAAGATTTTGGCTAAATTAAGTGCCAACATATATTGAGCGAAGGTGTCTTCACCATACAAAATTATTGATTGCGGAAAGTTTTTTTCTTTGTTATCCAATAGTAAAGAAAAATAATCCTTTATGAATGATAGGTTGTTATTTATAAATGGTGTAAACATTATTCAGTCCTGCTTAAAATTATTTGTTCAACCGCTAATTGGTCGGAATAAACCTGTCCTGATTTCATTTTGTATTCAGTTTCAACAAGTTTTTTTTTGAGTTGCAATAAATCGTCATACTTGTATCCTCTAATTTTTTCTAATTCAAGTTTTACTCTGTATTCGTGCATTCCGACCTTTTTCGAAATTTCTAAAGCATTCATATCTCTTGATAACAATTTCAGGTTAATAAATCTAGAGATTGTGCCTTGCAAAAGTGCTAAAATTTGCAGTGGGTGCTGTGTTTGAGTAAGCATATTGAGTTCTTTCACGGCAACATCTTTTTCACCTAAAACAAAATAATCAACTAACTTAAATATGTCTTGAGTTGATGTACAGATTTGTTCAATATCACGAACTGAAGGCTTTGAGTTTGGATAAATGTATAATTTTAATTTTTTCAACTCATTGTCAATGACTCGCATATTAGAGCCAAGCATCTCAATAATTTTAGCTGCACAATCAGTAGTTATTTCAACATCATTTTCTTTTCCAAGTTTTGTAATAATTGTGGGTAAAGTCTTGTCGTAAGTAGGTAATTGTTTAAATTCACGAACTTCACAAGCTGCTGAAATTATTTTGTAAAATTTTTTTCTCGTGTCGATTTTTTTATTAGCATTTCTGTCTATTTTATATAAAAATATGATATTTATCTGCTCAGGTACGTTCGCTAAAGCTTTTTCCAGTTGTGAAAATTGTTTATCATCAAGAGAAATTCCACCTTTAGATTCAAAATAATTTTCGCAATTAATAACAATCAAGCTATTTCCAAACATCATTGGTTGTGTGCTTAAAATATCGATTAAGTCTGTGAATTTAGGATTTGAATAGGTTTTGTAATTCATGGAAATAAAAGATTTATCGAGAAGCTTGTTTTTAAGCTTCCCGATATCTTTTTCTATTAAAAATTCTTCTTGTCCATGAAATAAGTATAATGTCATATTCTAATTAGCTTTCAATAAGAAGGCTCGCACCAATTACACCCGCAGTGTTACCTAATTGGGCTGGAACTACTTGAACCGAACCACCGGAAATTGGCATAGCCCTTTCTTTAAGAGCCTTTTCAATTGGTTGCATAAGGATATCACCAGCACCTGCAACCCCACCACCAATAATGATTTTTTCAGGGTTAAGAAGGTTTACGACACTTGCCATCCCAATACCGATATAAGTACCTATTATTGTGAATATTCTCTTAGCAACTGCATCACCTTGTTTAGCAGCTTCACAAACCACATAAGGTGTAATTTCAGGATTTGCAAGTTCACGATATTTTGTAGATTTGCCACCTTTTATATATTCTTCTGCAAGTGCAACAATAGCCGGTCCTGATGCGTATGCTTCAAGACATCCGGTATCTCCGCAACCACAAATAGGTGCAGTTGTATCCATAGAAAGCTTGATATGTCCTATTTCACCAGCAGCATTGTCAGCACCTCGAACAATTTTACCGTTAACAATTAATCCTGAACCAATACCTGTTCCTACTGTAATACAAATAAGGTTTTGACAACCTTTGCCGGCTCCGTAATTTAGTTCACCTAATGCTGCACAACGAACATCGTTATCAACCTTTGTAGGTATCCCAAATTCATCTTCAATAATCTGAGCAATAGGAACATTTACCCAACCAGGAATATTTGGTAAAAGTCTAACTATTCCGTTTGTACAGTCTATTTGTCCCGGAAATCCGAATCCAATGCCTTCAATAACATCTTTAGAAGTTTTGGTTTCTTTCATTAAGTCTGATATAGCTTGCTTAATGCTTGATACAGTGTATTCATAACCCATTTCCGCTCTGGTTGGTATGGAATTTGAGTAAACAATACTTCCTTCTGTATCAACAAGTGCAATTTTTACATTAGTTCCGCCAACATCAACTCCGATTCTGTATTTTTTATCCATTTTTTACTCCCTAAAATACTGCCCTAATTAGAGTTTAGCATAAAATATTAAGCTGTTGTTATGATGTTAAAACTTTTGCAGTAATTTTTACATTTGCGAGTTTAATCAATTCTTTGAAAATTCTAATATCGCAAAAAAAACTTCCTCGTTTGAGGAAGTTTTCTTTTTTCTCGTTCTTTTACATCTAGATTTGAGAAAGTTGTGTTAATGATTCTTGTGCTACTGCTTGAACATTTGGATCTGAGTCTTTCAATGATTGTTTGAATACAATTTCTAATTCTTTTTTGTATTCAGGTGTTGCAAGGTGTAGCAATGAAGCAAGAGCTGAACCTCTTAAGATTGGGTTTGGATCAGACTTAGCAACTTTTACAACATCGTTAATCATTGGCAAGTCTTCCATTTTTACGCCTGTACCTTGAACTTTTTTAACTTCATCGTTTAAGAGTTTTTGCAAGATTGCAACTGTATAAAGTGAGAATTGTTTGTTTCTTTCAGCTACTTCCATTTCAGAAATTTTAGTTGCTTCTGCTTTTTGTTCATCAGTTAAGTTTTCTTTTGCAAGAAGTTTTTGTCTAAGCTCAAGTTGCTCAGGTGTTGGACCTTGCATTTGAGTTGTGTCTTTTTTAATGATATTTCCCAATGCATCCATTACTTGAGTATCTAACAATTGAGTTGCTTCAGGTTTTCCTGATTGTGCAGTTTCTGCAACATTTTCAATTGCTCCGAATTGAGTATCCATATTTGTTGAATTTAATTTTGATACGATTTCATTTAATTTAATATCAACAGGTGGTGTTGCAGGAGTTTCTACTTTAGGTGTATCTTCAGCTTTTGCAGCTTCTTCTGTTTTTGGGGCTTCAGCAACTTGTGCTTCTGCTTGAGCAGGAGCTTGTTCTACAACCGCAGGAGCAGCTTGTTCTGTTTTTGGTTGTTCAATTACTTTTACTTCAGGTTGTTGAACTTGAGGTTGAACAGTCACTACTTGCTGTGGTTGAACAGGTTGAGGTGCCGGTTGCACAACTGGTTGTGGTGCAGGTTGTGTTACAACTTGTGCCTTTGGAGGTTCAGGCAAAACCGGTTGCGGTGCATTTATAATTTGTGGTTGATTTACAATTGGTTGTGGAACAACTACCGGTTGGGGGACTGTAACAGGTTGTTGTTGAACCGGTGCTGCATAATAAGGTGTTGGATATGGAGCATTTGGAACATATGGTGCATATGCACTAGCTTGTGGCATTGCATATGGGCTGTATGGAGTTGTTCCGCCTGCTTGTGGATTGATAATGTCAATTTTAACTGCGTTGTTTTGTGCCGGTGCTGGATAGTATGGTGCAGGTTGATATTGAGCTACTGGTGCAGCTTGATATCCCATTGGTTGGTACATCATTACCGGTTGAGCTTGTTGCATTGTTGTTGGTTGAATCATTTTGTTCCCCTTATCTAGATGTATTATATTTTTTATATCACACAGTATAATTAATTCTACTTCCTAAAAGATTCTAAAAATTTTTTATTGCCATTTTTTTGTACTTTTTTAATATTTTGTTACAATTGAATATTTTGTCGTTTAATTGATATTGCCTTAAAAAGCAGAAAAGACACCGATTCATGGTGTCTTTTCTTTTCTTAAATTGTATTAATATTATTATTCAATCATGTCTAATCTACGTTTGTGACGTCCACCTTCAAAACCGGTTTTCAACCACATATCGACAATATCTAACGCAAGGTGTTCGCCTATAACCCTTTCACCTATACACAAGATATTTGCGTTATTGTGAGCTCTTGACACACGAGCAGAATAAGTATCACCTATTGTTACAGCTCTTATTCCTTTAACTTTGTTTGCGGCAATTGACATGCCTAAGCCCGTACCGCATATCAAAATGCCTCTATCATAATTTTGTGATGCAACATCTTTTGCTACTGCTTTTGCAACTTCAGGATAATCACTGGATTCTAGTGTATAAATTCCGTAATCCTTGTATTCTATACCTCTTGCTTTTAAGTAATCAACTACTTTGTTTTTTAAGTTGTATCCACCATGGTCACAACCAATCGCAATTTTTAACTTTTCCATTTTTTTCTCCTAATAATATAACGCTTGAATATTATAACAATTTTTTCTTGATTTAACAAATAAAATGTTTAATGTATAATTATAAAATGAAGAAATTTAAAGTTAAGTTTATAGCTTTTTTGGCAACCTTGCTTTTTCAGTATTTAAGGCATGGTGTTAAGTTTAAATCTGTAAATTATCCGGAAGTTCCTCAATTTATAGTAGCATTGTGGCATGCTCATCAGTGTGTGTTGCATGACATTAGAAACCCACATTTGTTAAATGTTTTAATCAGTAAATCTAATGATGGTGAAATTATTGCTACTGCAACTGAGTCATTAGGGATAAAAACTATACGGGGTTCTAAGGGCAGACGTGGTACAGAAGCTACTCTTAAACTAATCGAAAAGCTTGAGCAAGGTGAGAATATTGCCATTACGGTTGACGGTCCAAAAGGTCCAAATAGAGTTGTCAAAAATGGTGTTATAAATATTGCTAAGATTTCGCAGGTTCCAATTGTTCCTGTGGCATGGCATTCACATTCTAAGCTTTTTGCTAAATTTAATTCTTGGGATGGTTTTAGATTCCCACTCGGTTGGCTTAATTCTGTCGCACTTTATGGAGAGCCAATTTATGTACCTCAGGATTCCGATGAAGAAACTATTGAAGTATACAGAAAAAAACTTGAGGATGAGTTACATCGCTTAGAAAAAGATGTACAAGAAAATTATGATGAATATTATTCATCTTAGTTCTGCTTAATAAATTGTTACAAAGGTTTTTTATCTAGTTTTTGTTTATCATATATTTATTTAATAAATACATGATATATATGCAATATATATTGATGTTAAAAATGTTCAAAAATCTTGTGGGAGTTGGAAAAAGACTAGGCAATTTTTTATTAAAAAAGTATTTTATAAATATATAAGAAACAGATAAATTTCAAATAAGAAATCAACTGTAAAAAAAGATTTGTAACCGAAAGGTTACCGATAAACGGAACGGGAATAGGTATTAAAAAAGGGGCTTTCGCCCCGTTTTTTTTGTTTAAACTTTTTTTTAACTAGATGATAGATGTTCTACCTTTAGAATCTGTTTTTTGAATTAACAAAACGTCACCATCTTTGTTGTAAACAGTTTGTGTTTTTCCCCCGTCTTGAGAAACGAGTTTTGTTCCGTTTTTGAAAGTTTCAGTTGTTCCAGTACGTGTGAACTTAGTATCTTTCAACGCTGTTGCAACTCTAGGTCTAACATCTGCAGCAATTTTAGCAATACTCATAATTTCTCTCCTTTTGTTCCTGTTTCTTTATAATACTAGAAAAAAATATTTATGCAACAATTTTATGACTATATTTTGTAATAATTCTTAACTACTTCAAATGGATGATATTCAAGCAGATAGTTAAAGAATTTTTGCAAATGTGTCGATATAGATATTGTTAAGGGCGAAAGCCCATACAACCTCCTCCCCAAGTCTAGTAGCCGCCCTTTAAGTGGACGGCTTTTTTTTATACTATGAATTGATGATGTATAATTTTTTTATCTTATAGTATTATAATAATATGGCACAGGATATATCTAATAAAATCGAAAATATACAGAGAAATTTTTCCGAACTGAATAATATGTTCGAGCTTAGTATTATTGCGAATCAGTCTGCTGATTTGTCTGATTTTATTAATAAAGTATCTGAATTTATAACTTCTGTTATTGGGGTTAAAGATGTGCTTTTCTTTTTGCCGGAAGGTGAGATTTTTACAGTTGTTAATGGTTCAACATTCATAGAACTTTCTGATAATAATGATGGTTTTTGGAAGCTACTGCAAGAAGGAGAGTTAATCAGATTTGTTAGCTCAAATGGCGAAATTTTGTATAAATCCTTTATTGAATCAAATGGTTTAAAGAAAATTGATACCCATTATTTAAAAGGCTTTAATAGAGAAGGTTCATTAATCAGTATTTGTTCATTAGGTGCAAAAGAAAACGATGTGCATCTTGATGATGAAGAATGTATTTATTTGAACAAAATATTAAATTACGTAGAACCTATTTTGCATAAGTTTATAAAAAGGGATGCTGAGCAAACTGAATTGAGAAAATTATATAAGGCGATGCACAATGTTTCTATTTTGTATAATATTTCTCAAGCCATGAACTTTATTGATGATTTGAAGCGTTTGCTGAATATTATTTTGGACAAAGCTTTAGAAACAATTGATGCAGAAAAAGGTTCGTTGATGCTTTATGATTATTCAGATAACGTTTTGCAAGTTAAAGTTGTTTATGGCTTACCCGATAAAAAAGTTGAAGAAGACATAAACTCAGGAGTTATTGAGTGTTCTAAAATTAGAGCTGGAGAAGGTATTGCGGGGACGGTGTTTTCCAGCAAGAAATCTATTATTTCTAACTTGGGACAGAATGACCCCAGATTTAAGAACTTTAAAACTTCTACTACCAATGTAAATTCTTTACTTTGTGTACCATTGATTGCGAAGGGAGAGGCTATTGGAGTAGTTAATATTTCTAATAAGAAAAATAACAAATTGTTTAATAAACAAGA
>JAFQTK010000100.1 GCA_017409065.1 bacterium | reverse complement strand
ACCGGATATTGCACCCGTTTATGATGTTACGGATTTAGAATCTATAATTAATAATAATGATTTTAATATTAAAATAGCATGTGTTGAGAAAAATGCTGCATTTACATTGAAAACTTATCTCAATACGCTTAGTATTGGAAATAAAGATAAAATACTTGTGATAATTGGTCCGGAAGGCGGGTTCTCTCAAAGAGAGTTCGAAATTTTGAAAAATTCAAATATAGCTATGGTATCACTGGGAAATCTTATTTTAAGGGCTGACACTGCTGTAATTGCAGCACTTTCAAATATAATATATGGGCTTTGCAATGAATAGTGTAATTAATAAAATAAATAATGATAAAGTTTTGCAAGTTATAAAACCGTTTTTGTGCGGTATAGATTCATATTTGGTTGGTGGGTATCTGAGGGATTTGTTTCTGGGTAAAGAAAGTTTTGATAGAGATATTATCCTGTTGAATGTTGATGTCGAAAATCTTACAAGAAAAATAGCAACTGAAATAGGTGCCTCTTTTGTTGAATTGGATAAAGATTGGGGGATATATAGGCTTGTACTGTCTGATAAAAAAAATTACATAGATTTTGCTCGAGCAATTGACAATGATTTGGAAAAAGATATTAAAAGACGTGATATAACAATAAATTCAATTGCTTTTAATCTTGATTCTCAATCTTTTTATGACCCAAATGACGGAATAAAAGATATTAAAAATGGTATTATTAGAAAGATTAGCGAAAAAAATTTTACCGATGATGCACTTAGGCTTTTACGAGTATTTCGGTTTCAAAGCACTTTAGGTTTTAAAATTGATGATGAAACAAAACAAATAGTAAAAAAACATGCTGAATTAATAAAAAATCCGGCTAAAGAAAGAGTCAATACTGAGTTATTGAAACTTTTTGAAGGTGATAATACGGCTGAAGCCTTGAATGCTATGAATGAGGTAGGGATGTTGGAAATAATTTTTCCATTTGTTGCAGAGTTAAAACAAATTCCTCCAAATTCTCATCACCATTTGGATTTGTTTAATCATTCGCTTGAAACCGTTAAGCAAATTGAATTAATAATAAAAAATTTGTCTGAAAATGCTTTAAATATTCTGAATTTTTCTCCTTACGGAAGCATAAAGAAACTGGCATATTTAAAAATAGGTGCGTTTATGCACGATATTGGAAAACCTGCCACATGGACAATTGATGAAGAAACAGGCAGACATAGATTTATATTTCATGATTCAAAAGGTGCGGAATTGGCCCCCTCATATTTGAAACAACTGAATTTTTCAAAGAAACAAATCACTTATATTAAAACGCTAATAAAAAATCATATATATCCATCTAACGTAAATCTTGCTAATGATAAGTCTGTTATGAAATTTTTGAGGAAAATGGATAATGATACAGTAGACATTATTGTTTTGGCAATGGCTGACAGGTTGTCTGCCAGAGGTAGAGATATTACAGATGAGATTGTTGCCCAAAATATTAATCAGTTAAATGTTCTAATGGCTAAATATTTTGAAAACTTAGAAGCCTTAAAACCCTTACCAAAGCTTATAGACGGACATGAGATAATGAATATATTGGGAATAAAACCATCTCCGTTGTTGGGCAAAATTATTAGTGCCTTAAAAATTGAGCAAGAAGAAGGGAATATTTCCAACTACAACGAGGCTGTTGCTTTTATAAAGTCTTTTGAATTATAGTTCCTTTACTCTATTGTTATATATTTAGTATATTGTAAAGATATGTAACATATTTAACAAGTATTGAAATTTGCGATTTAAATTTGTTTTTACATGAGTGTGTGGTTTAAATATTCGAGGTAGTAAATTATGAACATTACAAGTGTAAACAATTTTGACGCAGCAGTAAAACAATTAGATTCTATTAAAGGTGATGTTACTGCTGATCAATTATCAGGATTGACAGAGTTATTTTCAACTCAAATTTGGAATACTTCTGATGCAAAAGGAACAACTGCTACATTGGAAAGACAAATTAAAGAATTGGAAGCTCTTATTGATGAAATACAATCTGAAATCGATGCACTTTATGATCAACAAAAAGCAGCTAACGATGAAATGAATGGTCTTGTAAATGACTTGAATGAAGAATCTTATCAAGCATCAAAACAAGCAGATAAAAACCTTAAACAACAACAAGACTTGGTTTCTTCTGCAACTGATGAAGCTTATCGCAAATACATGAAGGGCGAAATTGAAAAAGACGAAATCCCAATGTATATTGCAGATGCTTTGGCAAAATCAAACGGCCCTGGTGGAGCTAAAATGCAAGCGCACTTGACAAATATGGATGCTAAAGGTCAAAAAATTACAAGTATCAGCAACAAAATTGCAAATATTCTTGATTCAATTAACGAATTTACAGCTAAATTGAAAACAACTCAAACTTCTTTAGACTTGATGAACCAATTGAAAGCTATGGTTCCTGAACACAAAGAACGTGCTGATATTCAAGATACATTAGAACGTCCTTACTTTACACCATCACAAGAAGCATTGGGTGATAAGCTTATTGATAAATTCAAAGTGGCGAATGATGGTCAATGGGCAGACGGCAACCAAGGTACAACATTATTGAACCAAGCACTTCAAGGTTCAGGCGTTGTTGACAAAGCTAAATTGGATGCAATGTCACCTGAAGAAAAAGCACAAGCCGTAGAAGATTGTGACTTAAGCAAATACTCAGCACTTGAGTTGATGTATATGTCAGGTATGGATGCAACTCACGCAGCATACGCAATCGGTCACGTATTCCGTGGTGCCGGTGTTGGTTATAACGAAGAAAACGGTGCATTGATTACTCCGCAAGGTCACGATGGAATTGCAGCAATATTCAAAGAGTTAAGAGATCAATATACTACTCTTTGGGGTGGTAAAATTGAAGCAGGTTCTGAAACAGACAATGGCGTAAAAGGCGGTGCTGACCCATTCAGCTGGCGTGATGGCGATACAACATTTACACTTACAATAGACAGAAATGGCGATGGTAGATTCAACGGTACTGAAGAATTTTTAGGTGCTAATGGCGGTGTAGATGAAATCAAGGCAGCTGATACTGATGGTGACGGTAAATTGACAGCAGCTGAAATGGATGAAGCAGGCATCTTTATTATGGAAAATAACCAAGCTATGAAAGCTGGCGGAACATATGGATTCAATGGTGCAGCTGAAAGTGGTGTCGACTTCTTAGATATCGATTCTTTCAGACAAATTGACGGTATTAAGTCTGAAGACCTCAACGGAAACACTCGTAAAGCTGAATTTAACATTTCCGTAAACGGTGAAACATTAACAGGTAAACAATCTGAAAACCAAGATGCTTATAACCAAACATTCTATGGTCATACATTCGGTGAAGCTATTTCTTTCGGTCTTGACCCTGAAGAAGTTCAAAAAGCATTGACCGAAGCTGCTCAACCTAAGGATTATACAGAACTTGAGCAAGAAATAACAGATGCAACTGTTGAAGATGCACAAGATATTATTGCAGCTGATAAGCAAAATCTTGATGGTAAAATAGCTCAATATAATGCAGAAAGAGCAACTGCTACAACTGATGCAACAAACAACGCTCCGGCACAAGAAGAAAATGCTGAAAACAAAGAAAATGAAGAAACTCCGGCAGTAACTGCAACTTCAGGTAATACAACAGAAACAAATACAAATACTACAACAACAGGTACAGCAAATAATAAAATAATTGAAGAAGTATAAGCTGTTTAGATTAGGCATAAAAAAGAAGACCGCAATTTATTGCGGTCTTTTCTTTTAAAATTCAATTCCTTCTCTTGCCGAAATACCTTTATCCCAATAGTGCTTAACCGCTTTGATTTCTGAAACCAAGTGGGCGATTTCAATAATTTCTTTTTTTGCCCTTCTGCCAGTTAGCACAACTTCTACATTTTCGGGTTTGTTTTTTAATGTATTTATTACATCGTTTAAATCTATAAGTCCCAAATCAATTGCAATATTTGCTTCATCCATAATGATAAGTTGGTATTCACCTGAATTTATGGCATTTTTTGCAACTTCCCAGCCCTTTTGTGATTCTTCAAAATCAGCATTTTTCAAGTTTTTTTTATAAACTATTCTTTCAAGTCCTGCTTGATAGATAGTTATTCTATCTTTCCATTCTGAACTTAAATTTGTAAAAGTATTTAATTCTCCATAATCATTTCCACCTTTGGTGAACATGACAATAAGAATTTTCCAACCTCGTCCTAATGCACGGACTGCAAGTCCTAAGGACGCAGTTGTCTTGCCTTTGCCGTCACCTGTATAAACTTGAATGTAACCGTGTTCGGCAAAAGAAGGATTGAATAATTGTTCTTTTTTATTTTTGGTCATTTTTTATTAAATTGCCGTGTTTAAGAAACCCAATAACTGCATGTGCTACGCTAACTTGCAAGTTGGTAGGTGCTTGACGAATCAAATCTATTGCTTCATCAACAACAGGATTTTGGTCATGCCATCTTCTCTTTTTGCTGGAATCATGGGTATTATAGAACCATTCTGCAGGTTTGGAATATAATTTTGCAACTTTTAACAATTCCAAAACATCTAATTTTCTGTTTCCTGATTCTAAAATTGAGATTGCAGAAATGGGTACACCTAAACATTTCGCTAAATCTTCCTGTTTTAAACCAGCTTCTAATCTTGCTTGTTTTAATCTTTTACTTAATATTTGTCGGTCCATGTTGACTTAAACCTTCCTAACGTATAAACTGTCTAATAAATTATCATACTAATATAATTACAATGTATTATAAAAATATGTAGTTATCCATAAAAATTTATGAACAAAAAACAAAATCTTAGGTTAAAAATAAAAGATATTAGAAATAACGGACATTTTGCCGGTTTAGATTCCGTAATAATTCAGAATTTGTTTCAAACAAATGTGTACATTTCTTCACATTCTTTAATGATTTATTACCCAATTCAGAGTGAAATCAATTTGTTAAGTATATTGGAATCGGAAAAAATTATTAGTTTTCCTTGTATTAGAGAAGAAAAAATTGTGCCATATGTTTATAGTGGAACATTTTGTGAGGGACAGTACAAGATAAAAGAACCATCAAATTCAAGACCAATAGATATTGAAAACTTGGATTTGGTAATTGTTCCGGCACTTTGTGTTGACTTAAAAGGGTATAGAATCGGCTACGGAAAAGGTTATTACGATAGATTTATAAAAACTCTTAATCGTAAAAAAACAAAACTTTTGACACTTATGTATGACGAATTTGTTCTTGATGATATTTTTCCTGAGTCGTTCGATGAGAGAGTAGATTATATTGTTACGGAAAAAAGAGTCATAAAAATAGGGTAAAGCAAAAGCCGAGATTTTTTATCTCGGCTTTTATCTTGAATTATAGTGCGTTCATTTTTTCGATTAGTTCGTCTGCAAGTTTATCAACTTTGTCCAAATCATCTGATGTCGGTTTGCCTTTAACTACGATGTAATCTAATTTTTCGGCTTTCACCATAGGAATCAACGAATCAATCGTTTCAGTTAATCGTCCGCCCCAACCGTATGAACCTAGTATGGAGAAATATTTCATTTTAGGTTTAATAAGGTTCATCAAATAAGCAACATAAACTGCTTTTGGGTGTGGTCCTGCAAGAACCATAGAACAAGCTAATACCACTGCACCGGCATCAACTAACTCCATAGCGACTTCACCTTCGTCAGTATGAACTAAATCAGCTAAAACAGTTTCAATACCTGCTTTTTGAAGTCTGTCGTTAAGTCTTTTAGCCATTTCGTAACTGCTGTTGTACATTGAAACGTATGGAATAACGACTTTTTTCTCAACCTCGTCAGAAACCCATTTTCTATACAAGTCCATGATAAACTTAGGGTCTTTATAAATAGGACCGTGACTTGGGCAAATAGTCTTAGGTGCAATTTCGTCAATTAACGCTACATATTTTTTGCAGAATGTGCGATAAGGCATCATTATCTCTGCATAATATCTTTTCGCAGAAGTTTCTAACTCTTTTGAGTAGTCTGCAAAAAGCTCTCCGTCTGTGTGATGAGCTCCTAAGAAATCACAAGTGAATAAAACTTTGTCTTCTTTTACCAAAGTAAACATTGTATCAGGCCAATGAACCCAAGGTGTGAAGTAAAATTCAAGAGTTTTGTCACCAAGAGAAAGAGTTTCTCTATCTGAAATAACTTGAAACTTTTCTTCTGCAATATGATGTTCCGCCATCAAAAGTTCTTTGCATTTAGGGTTAGTAACAATAACAGCGTTTGGAAATTTTTCCAATAAAGTTGGCAAAGCTCCGCTGTGGTCTTGTTCCCCATGGTTTGCCACTATATAGTCTATCGATTCAACATGATTAGATTCAAGAGTTTTCATCAGTCTATCAATTAGCGGTGGGTACATAGTATCAATAAGAGCTGTTTTTTCGCTGCCTATAACTAAATATGAATTATAAGTAGTACCTTGCGGTAAGGGTATTAATTGGTCAAAAATAGATCTTTCAGGATGTTTTTCTCCACAAAAATAAATATTTTTTTCAAGTAAAATCATATCTTTCTCCTAAAATAGTAATTATTATCATTTTTATTATAGCATATAATTTCAAAAGTAAAGTAAAATTTTATATTAATAAAAAAGTGTCGTATCGGGAATCGATACGACACTAAAATTAAAAAGTAATTATTCTTTAGTGTATTCAGCATCAATAACATCATCATCATTGTTAGACGATTCAGTTTGTTGAGCTTCAGAACCTTCTGAACTTGCTGTTTGAGCTTCTTCTTTTTGAACTTGCTCGTAAGCTTGTTGTGAAATACTAAACATTTTTTGTTGTAAATCTTCTGAAAGTTTTTTGATTTCATCAGCAGGCTTGTTTTCATCAAGTGCTTTTTGAAGATTAGCTTTTAATTCATCAAGACTTGTTTTATCAGCATCTGAAATTTTGCCTTCAAAATCTTTTACAATTCTTTCAGCTGAAGAAATTAACGAATTAGCATTATTTTTAATTTCAGCTTCTTCTTTCTTTCTCTTATCTTCTTCAGCGTTAGCTTCAGCTTCTTTAACCATTTTTTCGATATCAGATTCGTTTAGGTTAGAAGAGTTTGTAATAGTAATTTTCTGTTCTTTATTTGTAGCTTTATCTTTTGCAGAAACGTTAACAATACCGTTTGCGTCAATATCAAAAGTTACTTCAATTTGAGGCATACCTCTCATTGCAGGAGGCAATCCGTCAAGTCTGAACATACCCAATGATTTGTTGTCATTTGCCATTGGTCTTTCACCTTGAAGAATATGAATATCAACAGCTGTTTGATTGTTTTCGGCAGTTGAAAATACTTGAGATTTAGAAACAGGGATAGTTGTGTTTCTAGGTACAAGCGGAGTCATGACTCCACCAAGCGTTTCGATGCCTAAAGTCAAAGGAGTAACGTCAAGAAGAACGATATCTTTAACTTCACCGGCAAGTACACCCGCTTGAACAGCAGCACCAACTGCTACAACTTCATCAGGGTTAACTGATTGGTTAGGTTCTTTTCCTGTATATTCTTTAACTAAAGCTTGAACTGCTGGTATACGAGTAGAACCACCTACCAAAACTACTTCATCAACATCGCCTTTTGACAAACCAGCTTCTTTCAAAGCATCAGCAACAGGTTTTTTACATCTTTCAAGTAAATCGTGAGATAATTCTTCGAATTTAGCTCTTGTTAATTGAATATCTAAGTGTTTAGGTCCGTTAGCATCTGCTGTGATAAACGGAAGATTTATATTTGTTTCAACAACAGAAGACAATTCGCATTTTGCTTTTTCTGCAGCTTCTTTCAAACGTTGCATAGCTTGTTTGTCATTTCTGAGGTCAATTGCTTCTTGTTTTTTAAATTCATCAGCAAGCCAATCGATAATTTTTTCATCGAAGTCATCACCACCAAGATGAGTATCACCGGAAGTTGAAAGAACTTCGTGAACGCCATCGCCGATTTCAAGAACTGAAACGTCGAATGTACCACCACCAAGGTCAAATACTAAAACTTTTTCAGGTTTGTCTTTTTCTAGACCGTATGCCAAAGCTGCTGCAGTAGGTTCGTTTACGATACGCAAAACATCAAGACCTGCAATTCTTCCAGCATCTTTTGTAGCTTGTCTTTGAGCATCGTTAAAGTATGCAGGAACTGTAATTACAGCAGAAGTAACTTTTTCACCCAAGTAAGCAGAAGCATCATCAGCAAGTTTTCTCAAAATCATTGCTGAAATTTCTTGAGGTGTATATTTTTTTTCTTCAATTTTAACACTGTAATCGTCGCCCATATGACGTTTGATAGAAATAATGGTTCTATCAGGGTTCAAAATTGCTTGACGTTTTGCTAATTGACCAACAAGTCTTTCACCAGTTTTTGAAAAACCAACGATAGAAGGAGTAGTTCTAGAGCCTTCTGCGTTAGCAATAACTGTTGGTTTACCACCTTCCATGACCGCAACTACTGAGTTTGTAGTTCCCAAGTCAATACCTATTGTTTTTGCCATTTTTAAATATCTCCTTTAAAACAAGTACAATTTTTCAACTTCTTATATTTTGTTTATAACATTGATTTGAAAAAAACTTAAAAAAATAAACAAAAAATTAATAATTCATATAAAGATAAATAAATGAATAAAACTTATTTTTATAACTAATTGTAATATATTTTGTATGCTTTATATTGGGGGGTGTTTTCAATAAAATCTTTTTCTATTTTTCTGTTATAAAAAGAAAGAAATTTTATTTTCTTGTTGTCCATAACATATGGGTTAACTCTTCTAAATTTACATAATATTTCTTCTGAATTTTTTTGAGAATTATTGATTAAAAACTGTTTATAATCTTTCTCGTGCAAATAATTTATGAATTTTTTTAATTCACAATCATCTTTATACTTCTCTATTTTTTCAATTACTTCCTTGTCATTGCATTTATAAAAATCATCTTTGCTTAGATAGCCTTTATTTAAAGCATGTTTGAATAATTGTTTGTTTAAAAAGAACATAACAGCGGATTTTTCATTCGCCCAATAATATTCATTTCCATATTGAAATAAATCATAAAATATTTGAGCTGACTCAACATTTTTAAACACAAAAGAATTATTATATACTGTTAAGCCTTCAAGTATTTTTCTTATATTTTTATAATCGTAATTTTCAATATTTAACGCACATCTAAGCCCATTATCAATTCTATCTGCACACAGATTAGGATATTCATTATCTAATAATTGGAAAGTGCCATTCAAAACTAAGTTAATATCAATATTATATTTATTTAAAACTTCACAAATATCAGAATTTAAAATAAACTCATTATGAATATTATCTTGATGGGTTTGTCTATAAGATAAATTTTTATCTTCATTCAAAATATAATCAATAGTATGCGAAAAAGCCGAATGAGAAACATCATGTATAAGTCCTGCAATTTGCTCTTCTAAAGTCGCATTAAATTTATTCAGCAAATAAAATACCCCAACTGAATGTTCAAAACGATTTGCTTTATGTGCAACATCAGGATATGCAGGATAATAACTTCCAAGCGAAATATTTTTTAACCGTTGCAATTGAGGTGTTTTGATTAAATCAATTATTATTTGATTCTCAATCTGAATGTTCCCTAGTAACTTATCTTTTATAATCATTACATCTTGTACTCTACAATATTTTGCACGCAACCAAAATAAATAAAATTTTATATTAAATTAGGAATACAAACAACAAATTAATCGCAGTTAAAAATATTTTGTTTATAAGATTTATTGTAAATTTTTGTTGCATTTTTTACTTTTTACCTAACATGGAGCTTAAAAAAAACGTTTAATAATATAGAGGCAGTATATAAATTGTCAGGATATAAATGTTAGCAGTTCAACTTGATTTAGGATATTTAAGTAAATATCTCGGGATAATTCCACAACGCATGGAAGCGTATGGAGCAAAGACGCTTGAGGAAATTGTTGAAGCCGAAGCCATAGCGGGTAACGCAGCAGCCCAAGAATATTTAATGAAAATTTTAAATAGTCCTGATGCACTGTTAGAAATGTTTCAACTGGGCAATGTCAGAAATCGTTGGATGATTTTAAGAGAATTAAATGAAGATGATTTAGCTGATTTGTTGCCATTTTTAGAACCGAAGGAACTTCTTAACGGAATGAAGTTCTTTACGCAAGAAATGCTTTTGAAGTTTATTGAAGAAATGCCTAAGCAAGAAATTACAAAGGTATTGTTTGAGTGTTATTCGCCTGAAAAGTTTTTAAATCTTGTGCCTGAAAAAGATTTAAATAAGTGGTTTGAATCGGAAAAAGTCGATAAGAATCAAGTTTTGGAAAAACTCAAGGGTTTAAATGAAGATGTTTTGGCTCAAATGCTTGAAGCTGCAACAGGTCGTCCTCAGGATGAAACATCAGGAAAGAAAGATTTGATGCAAAGCATCGAAAGACTTAACCCTGAACAGTTTATGGATGCTATACATAGTTTGAAACCAAAATTTAAACGTCAAATCATTATGAGCATGACACAGGAAGACCCTGAGTTGTGGCAAGAATTTAGTGCCGAAACATTAACTAAACCGCTGGCACTTCTTGATAAGCCTGATGTTATAAAAGGCATGGCGAAACTTGAAAAAGACATGCTTGTTAAAGTTGCTGAAAACTTACCACAGGACCTTTTAGCTGTTGTAATAACCCAAATCGACCCTGAAAAATTTGCCGAAGCTTTGAGTAAAAACTTCCAAGATTTGTTGATGAATGTTGTTTCTCTGTAAGGTCTAATGTCTGTCGATAGCAACATCACTTATTTTGACTTGATTTATAAATGGATTTTTATTTTGTGCGTAAAGAATTAAATCACAAAGTTCTCTTACTGCACCTCTGCCACCATTTTTTGTACAAATCATTTTTGAAACTGCACGAACTTCATTAACCGCATCAGCCGGGCATGCCGAAAGTCCGACTTTTTCTAAAATGCAAATATCAGGCAAATCATCACCCATATAAGCAATTTCAGAATAATCAACGCTAAATTGTTCACATAAATCATCTAACGCTGTCAGTTTATCTTTTTGTCCTTCATAAAGCTTTGTCATGCCCAAGTTTTGGAATCTATGTCGAACAGTTCCGTTTTGGCGAGCTGTAATGATTGCAGTAATAAAACCCGTTTTGTTTAGCATAACAATACCCTGTCCGTCTTTAGCGTTAAAAGTTTTATATTCAACTCCGTTTTCATCAAATGTTAAACTTCCATCGGTCAAAACACCATCGACATCAAAGGCTACAAGTTTTATGTTTTTTGCACAATTTTGTAATTCCATATTTTATGCAACTCCTGCTTTTAGTAAGTCGTGAACGTGCAAAAGACCTTCCGGTCTGGAGTTTTCGTCAATAACTACTAAGGATGTTATTGAGTGTTTTTCCATAATGGCAAGTGCTTTTGCTGCCAAATCACTAGGTTGAACAGTTTTAGGGTTAATAGTCATTACATCTTTAACAGTCAAGTTTTCGGCACTTGTATATTTTAATAAAGTTCTTCGAATATCTCCGTCAGTCAAAATTCCGGTCATAATTCCATTATTATTAACAGCGATAGCACAACCCAATTTTTTGTCAGAAATTAATTTTATAGCTTCTTTAAATGAGGTTGTTTCGCTAACTAATGGTAATCTTTCATCTTTAATCATTAAATCGGTAGCTTTGTAAAGTATTCCTTTGCCCAAAGCACCTGATGGATGGAATAGAAGGAAGTCTTCTTCCGTAAAACCACGTTTTTGCAATAAGCAAATAGCAATTGCATCTCCCATTGCTAATGTTGCAGTTGTACTGGTTGTAGGTGCTTTCCCGAGTGGGCATGCTTCACGTTCTATACTAATATCCAAAGTCACATCTGCTTTTTGAGATAGGGTAGAGTTTGTTTTACCTGTCATTGCAATCATGGGAACTTCAAATCGTTTAATTAAAGGAAGCAGATTTAGAAGTTCTGCCGTTTCGCCGCTGTTGGAAATAGCGATTACAACATCTTGTCGAGTAATAATACCGCTGTCCCCGTGGGTACTTTCCGCAGGATGAAGAAAATATGAAGGCGTTCCCGTTGAGGTAAGAGTAGCTGCAATTTTGCGTCCGATATGACCGGATTTCCCCATTCCTGTAATGATTACACGTCCATGACAGTTATAAATTAGATTTATAGCTTGCTCAAAATTAGCACCGACTCTATCTTTTAATTTCAAAATAGCTTGTGCTTCAATATCAAAAACTTCTTGTGCAATTTCTTCAATTGTCTTAGTTCTACTCAAAACCATTGGCATAAACATCTCCCTGCTTCATTACTAATGTAATAATATTATACGACAAACTCCTCTATTTGGTGTAGTTTTGTTTAAAAATTTCAATTTTTTAAAAAAAATAACGATAGATAGTATTGTGAAGAGTATCTGAACAAAGAGAAAGACAGAATGAATTATCTTAACATCCAAAATAACTTTTTGACAGTAACTAAATATCATAATAATACTGATGAAATTATTGCAAGATTGAATGAGTTTGTTTTGAACAACGATTGTAACGTATTATGTGTTGATATTAGTATTTTGAATATGATTGATGCGATAAAAGTAGGTACTTTGTGTGCAACAACTCATTTTACAAAACATCCGACAGGAACGATTGAACTTATAGTAAAAGATATTGAGTCTAAAATGGCATTAAAAGTTTTGGGATTAAGAACTTTAAAAATCACTATCAAACGTCCTATTATAGAAAATTTTTATCAACCCGTATCAAGAAAAATTGTTGCTTTAAGGTAATTTTATGAAAAAAAATGTATTAATAACCGGAACTTCAACCGGTATTGGTAGGTGTACGGCTATTCTTTTGGCTGAAAATGGTTTTAAAGTTTATGCAGGAGTAAGAACAGAGAAAGATTTTGCTTCTTTGGCTTCTGAGAATGAAAATATAAAACCGATTTATATTGATGTTTTGGACAAGGCATCTATTTCAAAAGCTGTTCAACTCTTAAAAGAGGATGCTGTTGAATTAACAGCCATAATTAATAACGCTGGTGCTGTTGTAGCACAGCCAATCGAATGTATAAATATTGATGATTTGAAATACCAATTTGAACTCAACACAGTAGCACCGGTTGCTATTGCTCAAGCATTTTTACCATTAATGAAATCAGGCAAAATAATAAATCTTAGTTCCATGGCATCGACCGGCATGTTCCCTTATATCTCTCCGTATTGTGCTTCAAAAAGAGCTTTGGACATTCTTTTCAATTCTCTTTCAATAGAAATGAAAAACAAAAATATACAAGTTGTTTCTATTAAACCGGGAGTAATAAGAACTCCTATTTGGAATAAATCAATAGCGACAAATAGAAGTCAATTAGAGAAGCTTCCCGATAATTTTAAAGAAAAATATGGGAAAGATTTAATATTTTTGGCAAAAAATGCAGAAAAAAACAATTATAAATCAATATTGCCAGAAAAAGTCGCAGAACGGATTCTTAAGGTTGTAATATCTAAGAAACCTAAATCTTCATATTGTGTCGGAATTGATTCACTTGCGGCATGCTTTATTAGTAAGTTGCTCCCTCAAGATATTTTAAACAAGATAATAAAATATAAACTGAATCAAAAGCTTAAAGGGTAGTTTAATTAACTTTGTGTGCTTGATTAGTTGAGTGGAAATCAGTTTTAAAATCCTTATAATTAAAATATGAAAAAATTATTAGGTTTTATACTGTTTTTTTGTGTTCAAATTGGTGTTTTAGCCATGCCATTAAGTGGTGGGATTTCGATTGATGAAGTTCCTAGTGAACTGTATGGAAGTTGGGCTGTCAGTTCTATTCAAATTTATACAAATAATCCTTCAAAATATAATGCTCCGCCAAGTATCGACTATTGGAACATTTATACAAATTCCAACGTCATAACTCTTGAAAATCCGCAATCGAATGCAAAAGCTTCGGTTACTATTGATAAAATTAAAGATAATACCGTGACTTTTACTCGTAAAACTAAAAAAACAGACAAAGAAACTGTCGAATCTCCAACCATTACAATAAGCGGTGAAAATTTTTGGGGAATAGATAAAATGATGATAAAAAACTACAAAAACGGTACATTAATTAGTACGGATGTGATAGAATTTTCAATAAGGGGCAGAAAAATAAATTAAATTAGTAGCTAATGCCTCTTAATTAACACAAAAGAAATAATATTTTTATAATAAGAGGAATTTAAGATGACACAAGAATTGAATTTTGATGTGATAATTTTGGGTGGCGGACCTGCAGGATTTTCAGCAGGGATTTACGCAGCAAGAGGAAATGTTAAAACTGCGATTGTTGATATCAGCATGATGGGTGGACAGCCAAGCAATTATTTGGAGCTGGAAAACTATCCGGGGTTTGATATGATAGGCGGATATGATTTGATGGAAAAATTTGAAGCTCACGCTGATAAATTTGGAGTTGAAAAATTCCCAATGCAAGAAATTCAAAAAATTGAGCTTTCAAATGAAAATAAAAAAATTATTACAAATGACAAAGTTTTTAATGCCAAAACAGTTATCATTGCAACAGGGGCTCAGCCACAAAAGTTAAATATTCCCGGAGAAAAAGAATTTGTAGGAAGAGGGGTTAGCTATTGTGCTGTTTGTGATGGGGCATTTTATAGAGAAAAAACAGTCGCTGTTGTCGGTGGTGGAAATGCTGCTGTTGAAGAAGCTAATTATCTTACTCGTTTTGCTGATAAGGTTTATATTATACACCGTCGTGATAAACTTCGTGCAGATAAAATTGTGCAAGAAAGAGCTTTTAAAAATCCTAAAATTGAATTTATTTGGGATTCTGTTGCTACTGAGATTACAGGTACAGATACTGTTGAAAGGCTTTTAATCAAAAATGTAAAAAATAATGAGCTTACTGAATTAACTGTTGATGGAGTATTCCCTTACATTGGATTTGCCCCTAATACAGAAATGGTTAATGGGCAAGTACAGCAAAACGAACAAGGTTTTATTAAAACAGATGAGTTTTTAAATACTTCTGTAAAAGGGGTTTATGCTATTGGTGATGTTCGTGTAACTCCGCTTCGCCAAGTAATTACGGCTGCTGCTGACGGTGCGATTGCTGCTGTTAGTGCAATTAAGTATTTAGAAGAAATAGAATCAGAAGTTTTAGTGTAATTGTGGAGTGTAAATAGTTATTATGAAAAAGGTTTACATCGAAACAATGGGCTGTCAAATGAATAAATCTGACTCGGAAAGAATCGTCGGAATGCTTTCACACTTTGACTATGAGGAATGTACGAACCCAAGAGAAGCAGATTTATTAATAGTAAATACCTGCTCAATTCGTCAATTATCGGCTAATAAAGCTTATAGCCAGATTGGAGTTTGGGGAAAATGGAAACGTCATAGACCTATAAAAATAGGTTTTTGTGGGTGTGTTGCTCAACAAGATAGAGAAGGGCTAATGAAACGTTTCCCATACTTGGATTTGGTCTTTGGTACTCATAATATTTATGAATTACCTGAGCTAATTAAAAGAGTTGAAGCAGGCGAGCAGGTTTGTGCAATTACTGAAATTCCTTACAAGACAGACGAAACACAGTATAAAATTGAACGAAAAGGTAATCTCAATGCTTGGATTCCGATTATTGAAGGTTGTAATAATTTTTGTACATACTGTATTGTGCCGTACACAAGAGGTAGAGAACGTTCAAGAGAAATGGATGTTATTATTGACGAGGCAAAAAAAGCCGTTGCTCAAGGATTTAAAGAAATTACCTTGTTAGGTCAAAATGTTGATAGTTACGGAAAAGATTTTAAAGATGGTAAGACAACATTAGCGAATCTTTTGCGAGAACTAAATAAAATTGAAGGAACATTTAGAATACGATTTGTTACATCTTATCCTACTGATATTACTGATGATTTGATTGATGCGGTTGATGAATGTGATAAGGTTTGCAAATATTTTCATATCCCAATGCAATCGGGCAATTCTGAAGTTCTTAAAAAGATGAATCGTCGCTATGATAGGGAACAATACAAGTCTATCGTTGAAAAAATTCGCAAAAGATTTAAACATGTTACAATTACAAGTGACTTTATTGCAGGTTTTCCGGGGGAAACGGAAGAACAGTTCCAAGATACTTTATCTGCAATAAAAGAACTTCAGTTGGACTATTCTAATACAGCCGCATATTCCCCAAGAGAAAGAACTGTTGCCGCAAAATGGACAGATAAATTTCTATCAGAAGAAGTTAAGTATGAAAGATTAGAACGTCTAAATGAAGTAAATAAAGAAGCTTGCATTGAATCAAATAAAAGATTTGTTGGTGAAGTGTTAGATGTTTTGGTCGAAGATGTTAAAGTGCGTGATGGAAAAAGAATTATTACTTCACGAGCAGGGAACAATAAAATTGTTCATTTTGAAAGTGAAACTGCACAGATTGGCGATTTTGCAAATGTAAAAATAGAAAAAGCTTCAATGTGGTGCGTTAAAGGTACTCAGGTATAAAGCTAAAAGCAGTTGGTTAATTGGTTTACCAACTGCTTTTTTGTAAGCATTTATTATTATTTGTTTGTATTAGTGAATTTGTGAAATTTACAAACTTAACATGAAAAATGATGGCATGCTTGATTTTAAATTATGTTTCTTATAATCTAGTTGTGTACCGAGGAAAATCGGGGGGTTGGGCACAAGCTCAGTCAAATGGGAAAAATGAAGTAATCGCTTCGTTTGGAATTGATTAAATCCCATACACCCTTAAAATTTACCCGATTCAGGCACAAACGAATTAAATAAGATTATTAATACTAGCAGGGATTCCTGTCAGTTTTAACAATAATATTAGGTCGATACAAACAAAAAGGAGCACAATATGGCAACAAAAGCCTTCAAACAAGATAAAATTGAAATGCTTAAAGAAAAAGCTTCTAAAGCTAAAGTTGCTGTTGTGACTGAATACAGAGGTTACTCTGTTGAAGAAATCACTAAATTGAGAAGAGCTCTTCAAAAAGAAAATGGTGATTATACAGTTACAAAAAATACTTTGGCTAAAATTGCTTTTAAAGATACTGATTTTGCAATTCTAGAATCTGTTCTTACAGGTCCTACTGCAGTAGCTTTTGGTTACGAAGATGAAGTATCTCCGGCAAAAGTTTTATCTAAATTTATCAAAGAAACTAAAAAAGGCGAAATTATCGCTGCTGCGTTAGATGGTAAACTACTTAACGCAGAAGAAGCTAAGAAACTTGCAGAACTTCCTTCAAAAGAAGAACTTTATGCAAAAATGCTTGGCTGTATCAACTCTCCTGCATCAGGTATCGTTGGCTGTGTCAACGGTGTTATGTCAGCTCTTGTTAGAGCTATGGATGCAGTTGCAAAACAAAAACAAGCTTAGTTGTTGAAAGCACAACATGTATTAGTACAAAATAACTTAAATTATAAGGAGAATTAAAATGAGTATTGAATCAATTTTGGAATCAATTGAAAAATTAACTTTAATCGAAGCTGCTGAATTAGTAAAAGCTATGGAAGAAAAATTTGGCGTTTCTGCTGCAGCTCCTGTTGCAGTTGCTGCTGTTGCTGCTCCTGCAGCTGCTGATGCTCCTGCTGAAGCTTCTGAAGTATCTGTAATCTTGGCTTCTGCTGGTGCTAACAAAATCGCAGTTCTTAAAGAAGTTAGAGCTATCACTGGTCTTGGCTTGAAAGAAGCTAAAGAATTGGTTGATGCAGCTCCTAAAGCAGTTAAAGAAAACATCAAAAAAGAAGAAGCTGACGCTATTAAAGCTCAATTGGAAGCTCAAGGTGCAACAGTTGAAATCAAATAGTTTTCTTTTGAAAACTTTTTTTGAAGCGGATGAGAAATCATCCGCTTTTTTATTTTATAAGTTAATAACATATGTAAGCGGTTAATGTTATATATCGTTTAAATAATTTGCACTGTTTATGTAAAAATATGTATCAAATTAAACTTTTTAGGCAATTTTTGAAGTGAAAAATACTTTATATAAATGTAAGGGGAATACAATTTAAAAGGAAGATTCAGTACGGTAAATTAATACAGTAAGAATTTAAACAAGGTTTATACTCTCTCTCTTAATATCCTCGTGTTTATTTAATGTTTGCGAAAGCAAACATTTTTTTTATGCTGTTAAGCGTGTCAAGTTTTGAAATTGTTAACATATATTTATTGAGAAATGTAAAAACGTTTTTAGTGCAATGGTGTGTTATTATTGAGTTTTAGCCAATTGGGGGATTGTTTGTTATGTAAAGATGTGTGTTGTTTTGATTTTTTTTTGATGTTATACTAGCAAATGTAAAAATGTTTGGTTTTTACACCAGTAACACAGAAATGAAAGTTACAACAATGAGCGTCCAGCAATTAAATTTTAATAATTATAAAGCCCATCGTCTAAGGCAGCCTATGCAGTCTTTGCATTCAAATAAAATTATGGGCAAAGATTTCGGACTTGATGATTCCATGCATAGCTATAAGCATGCTGTATTCAAGGGAAATCATGAGAGCAATATAAATAATCAAATAAACACGACTACTGGAAATAATTATAATTTAGGTGGTCGTGTTTCTTTTTCAGGCGATCCAAAATTGACCTTTGCAGAAAAAGTAGTTAAAGCCAAGTGGTTTAAAAGTTTTTGTGAAATGGCAAAGGATAATTCAGCTGTGGCAGAAGCAGTTGGTGCGTTGTTTATTACTTGCGGTATGCGTCCTTTGACCATTATGGCTATGCCTCAAAAAGACGTTGATAAGAACAGAAAAGCGGCTTCTCACTCTATTGCATCAGGGGTGACAGGTTTGATTTTTGCGAAGATAGCTTATGAGCCATTTTCGGCGGCTATGAAAAAAATTAAAACGGATTTAGATAAAAACGGTGGTAAAAAATATTTAGGAAGTGCTGCTGAGTATTTGAGCAAACCTGATATTACAAGAGTTGCAAAAAATGGTGTGATTAAGAAGGTTTCCAATTATGACTGTTTTAATCAGTTGATTACTTATGGTCCGAAGGTGTTTACATCTTCAATATTAGCAGCATTTACCGTTGGAACTATGCCATACATTGATAAATATATTATTGATAAATATATTCTTAAAAATAAACCGAAACCAACAGATAAACCGGTATTTACTACTTATGATCACTTTAAATTTGTAACGTTCAAGAGAGCCAATCAAGAGCCGGCTGTATTCCAAAGTTTTAAAGGAGTGACGAAATAACATGAGTATTCCAATTAAGCCATTTATAAATAGAAACATTCCAAGACAATTGCCTCGTGTTATCTCAACAAATGTTGCGAGAACCAATGCTACTGCTTCACAAATTTGTGGTATGACGGCACCTTCTTTGATTCCTGAATTTATTAGAAAAGGTGCAGATAAAAGCATTGATTTGTTGGCAAGGGGAATAGGAAAATTAGCTCAGAATAAATATGTTAAAGGTTTTACTGAGTGGTGTGTAAAGAAGGATATTGACTATACTCAACACCTTTCAGCAGCATGTGCTAACGTATTGAACGGTTTTTATATGTACAATGTTGCTACTTCTAAAAAAATAGAAGAAGAGCAAAAGAAACCGTTGATGTTGAATATGTTTATAGGAACGGTTCTTTCAACTGCGGGTGGATATGCTTTGAACGGTGCTATTGACAAAAAATTAATAAAACCGTTTGAAAATGCGATTAAGAAAACATATGATACCAAAGCAGATGACCTTATGAAAGGTTTTAAGGTTGCTAAAAGTTTGATGGTATTCCAACTTCTTTATAGATTTGTTTGCCCTGTTGTAGCGACTCCAATCGCAAACCATATTTCTAACAAGCTTAGAGAGAAAAAAGAAGGCGATAAAGGTAATTTAACAGTTTAGGACTTCTCTAATCTTAAGCTCATAAGCTAGTGGGTTATGAATTATTGATGGTTTGCTCAAGTAATGGACGTTGAGCTGCTCAGCTATAAACTTTACATTGTAGGCTGCAGAAACTATTATTTTAGGGGTTAGATGATATTGTTTAATATTTTGAATGTTTCGAATTAGCCATTCGCCTGCGTATTCAGGTTCAAATATAGATTCCATTTGTAAATCAGATATTATTAAATCAAATTTTGAGTCTATATTTTCGTTAATGATTTCGAGTGCAGATGTTGCAGACTCTGCAAGAATAAGCTCGTAAGGCACAGCTTTTAATATCACACTCAAAGCCTCAGTGTGATAGTTTCTCCATTGTTGCATGTCATCAACTGCGAGTATTTTAAGCATGCTCAAATTATAACGAAAATAGCTTAATTTCGTCAATTAATTACATTCAAAAACCATTTGTTGGAGTTCTATTCCGTCAACTGAACATAAGTCTTTTTGGAATTTGGGAACTAATTCGTCATTGATAACTTCAAGCAGAATAATTCCGTTTGTTGAGCATTTTCCATTTTCAATGTCATGTAGTCCAATACGAGTTCGTATTATGCAACCGTATTCGCTCAATAAATTTTGAAATTGGGTTGATGTTTCTGTTCTATTGGTTAATTTTATCCCTATTATTGTTTTCATTGAAGCTCTCCTGAGGCATGCCTGAAATAGGCATGCCGTATTTTAGTTATTATTGTATTTCTAATTTTTTTGTTTCTTCTTTGTCCGGTTCTTTTTTCGGAGCGATAATGCAAAGGACTCCATGTTCAAGTTTTGCTGTTGTATCTTCTATTTTAATTTCTTGCGGGAAATATACAACTCGTGAAAAATCACCGTATTTGAACTCTGATTTGCGGCATGATTTTGTGTCTTCATGGCATTCTTCTTGCTTTTTGGCAGTAATAGACATGTGATTTTTATCTATTTCAATTTCTAAGTCTTCCTTTTTTACTCCCGGAAGTTCTGCTTTTATTTTATATTCGTTATCTTTTTCGTGGATTTCTACGGGCATGGCAAATTTATCCATTTCTCCAGAAAAAATAAATTCAGGGAATAGGCTATCGAAATTTCGATTCAAAATGGAGTTGATTTCGTCGTTAACAGTTTTTATAAAATTATCAGGTGTTTTTTTAATTAGATATTTCATATCTTTCTCCTTTCAATGCTAATTTTTATCTTAAAAGAAGAAAGCGGCACTTACATTACCTGCAAGTGCCGTTTTTATAGTTAAAATTGTATCAATTTAAAAGTATTTTGTATCCAAAAATATTAGTCTGAATGGTTAGGTTAGTTAGGTTTAGTTATAGTGGTAGGGGTTAGTCATCCAGAGCTTCAAGTTGTTTTTTCTTAAGGTTATGGAGTACTGCATCCACCAATAACTCATATGATGCAGAGTTTTGAATTGATGGGCCAAATTCTTTAATTAATGTATCTTTTACCATAGCCTCTAAAGAATCACTGCTTGCATTTGGTGCTTTTGGTTCATCGTTGCAAATCATATCAACATAGTTTGAGTTGATTTTGTAATCTTGCATTTGCGAAAACATCATCCATTTGAGACGAGGTTTTGCCGCCTTGAGTGATTTGACAAATTTTAAATCTTTTAAATTGAACATGCTAATTTCCTTTTATTTAAGTAACACACTTTTTAACTATTCACTTATTTTAATGAAGGTCAAGATGAAAAATTTCTTCTTTTTCTTAGTTTGTTTACAAAAGTTTACTTTTATATAATAACATATTTTTTGTTAAAGATACATAGCTTTTTGAAAAATGTTGTAAACGCTGTTTTGGTGGTTAAAAGCAGAATCTGATTGATTGAAAACATTGTTGTAATGACTTTGTGCATCACCAAAAGCACTAAACGATTTTGAGTGCATCATACTATCATGAGTATTGGTGCAAGGAGAAATTGGAAAAATATCAGTCATTTGCATAAATATAGGTAATTTATCGGCTATGTTGTGATATCCAAAGATGCAATTTTCTAGTCTATCCCTTCTTTGTTGGTATGACATATGTCCATAGTCATTATCATTGGAAATTTCGGGTCCTGATGCATAATCTCTGCTGTGTTTAGCGTTATTAGATTCGTATTTGACTGAATCTTTGTTGTATGCATTGCCCCAGTCTGTACCAACGTTTAAACCCATTTGTCTAAATCTGTCATCCGGAGTACATTTTTCTCCAATAAAGGCTAGGTCATTTCTTTTGGTTTTATTTCTTATAAGGTAAAGTATTCGCTGCATTTGGTCAAATGTTGGTAAATTTCCGTTTCCGCAATAGTTTCCCATATCGTAGAAACCAACGTGTTTTGCACTATCAAAGTAGATTGAGTCAAAACCAAGTTCTATTCCCCAACAACAAGCATCAATAAATGCACTTTCATCTTTTTGCCAGTCAAATAATCGTCCGTGCAAAGTCATTTGTCCTGCAGATAAAGGCATTCTAAAACCGGTTTTAAATCCTCGCATATGCGCAAAATCATTAAACGCTTTGACTAATTCGTCATCACCCATTCGTTGAGAATTTCTTGTTAAACCTCTTGAAGTAAGGTTTTTACTTATACCTGAATGTAAATCAACGGTATAAAGACTTCCAAACCCGTTTGTACCTTCAGCATCTTTATAAAAACAAGGATAGAGTTGAGATAGAATTAAGCAATTTGCACTTGAATTTGGGGATGGAGGAATAATTGGAAGAAGTTTTATAGCATTTAATAATCCTTCTGATACTTCGCCATTTTCGTGTTTTGCAATTAAACGAGGGTTAATCTCTATATAGTTTGCATGCCGTCCCCATTTATCACCGTAATTGGGTGTTGGGATAAATTCAGGTAAATAATTTTTATTTTGTAAAGTGCATATAGATTGAATAGCTTGTTCAGGGGAACGACTCAATGCTTCATTTGGTCGAACGGATAGCCATTTTTTCCAACCTGTTTGTCCATTGTTGAATAATCTTTCATTTGTATAGTTATCTGTATAAATTTCATTTCGTCCCGTTAATATCCAAAAAAGTTTTTTTGTCGGTTGAGGGTCGCCTTGATATCCCTTAAATGAAAGGATTGGTTTATTAATTCGGCATGAATTTTCTAAAAATGACATTATAGAATTTGCCGAGATTTTTTTTATTGGGTTTTGAGTGTCAAAATTTTCTCGATTTTTTGTATCGAGATTTTGTAAAATATTAGAAGATTTGTTTTGAGAATCTATTTTCACATTAATTGTAAAACTCGGACATGATTTTTTTTGCGAGTAAAAATTCATCTTCTTTATTTTTTATGTTTCCGTTAATTTTTTCTTCTTTAATTTTTTCGATAACTTGCCCTATAATTCTACCTCTTTCGAATCCTAGTTCTATTAAATCGTTACCATTTATGGCGGGGGTTATATTCATTAGATTATCAATGTATATTTGGGCAGAATTATCTTGTGTAATTGCCAAGTATGCAACAATTGATTCCATTGGAACATTGTTAAATTGATTGTAAATATCGTAATTTGAGTTGATTTTTACTTTATTATGTTTAAGTCTATTTAATTCTTTAAATATTGACAATTCTTTTGAGTTCAAATTTAATTTTTCTGTGTCTTCAAGATTTATGCAGCAGGACAAATATACTAACCAAATATTTTCATTTGGGATTAATTTTTTATTCTTTTCAACGGCTTTTTTTATGCAAAATCCATCTTTCAAAAATGGAGCAGCAGTTATTAATTTATAAATTTTTGAATTTATAAATTCATTGTATAGTTCAGTAGAATTAAGACTAAATGCCAATTTTACAACTTGTTTTATGCGTTCATAGCATATATCGTTATTGTTAAAATGTTGTAAATATTCTTTTTGTAATATTTGTGTATTCTTTTCTAGTTTAAAGTCTAATTTGTATGCGAAGCGTAGACCTCTGATAATTCTGGTTGGGTCGTCAATAAAGCTGTTGTCATGTAAAATTTTTAATTCTTTTTTTTCTATATCTTTGACTCCATCTGTATAATCAATTAGTAGTCCGAAGTCATTTTTATTTATTGACAAAGCAAGTGCATTAACGGAGAAGTCACGCCTTTTGATATCTTCAAGTAAAGTGCAGCCAATTTTGTCGACAACAGGTAGATGTCCTTTTTTAGGGTATTTTTCTGTTCTTGTTGAAGCGAAATCTAATGATAAATTTTTAAATTGTTTTAATGTGATTTTTGCAGTCCCAAAGTCTGGGGAAATGCGTTCGATATTACAGCAGTTTTCTGCTTCAATAAATTTGCAAAACTCAATTGCATTTCCTTCAACAACTAAATCAACATCATAAATATTTTTACCGAGCAATAAATCTCTAACAACTCCGCCAATTATAAAAACTCGTACTCCAAAATCATCCGCTTTTTGAGAAATAATTTCTAAGGCGGATACAAATTCAGAGGATAACAGTTGTTTTAATTCGCCGGAAAGATTCATTGGAATCCTTTCTTATTTGCTTTTGACATAGATGTTGCCAAATACGGGATGAAACTTGTGAATTTCGTATTCTAATTGTCTTATTTTTTCAATTAATTTTTTGTTATCGTTAATAGTATCTTGAAGTTTTTTAGAAAGAATTTCATTATCCCTTTTGAAAACACCAGCCTTAAAAGCTTCTTCAACAGAAAGATTTTTTTTGATAAAATCGGTCAAATCATTTGTAATTTGTTGAGAAAGTGTTTTTGCAATTACTTCTATGCTTTTTCCTGTTTTGTCAACAGTTAGAGCTGTTTGTTCTGGTTTTTCTTCTTTATTTAAAGTGGTAATTTCATCGACAAGTTCAGCGATTTTAGTTTCAGACTGTGATTTTTTAACTTCTAAATAGCTTTTTATGGCTTCATAAGATTCGTCGTCGTAATATAATTCTCCGGAATCATTTTCAAAAATAGGCTCCAGTCTGAGCTTTTTAATCAAACTTTCGACTTGATAAATATCACAATCGACATCAAAAAAGTTTAACTTTTCAACAATATTGTTTACAGTAAACATGAAAAATCCTAACTCTAATTACGATACCCTACAATTAATAATAGCATAATTACTTAATATGTGCTAATTTATTTAAACAATAAAAAGGGTAGATTGTTATCTACCCTTAATTTTATGCATTTTGTGTCTTGTTATCGGTTTTTCCCAATTTTACGCCAAGGCCGGCACCAATAAGACCTAAAGCAGTGGCACCTATCAGCATCCATTTTGTTTTGCATTTTTTTGCTAATGCTTCGGCTTCTGAGAGAGCTGTCTTTGCTTCTGATAACTTCTTATCCTTAATATCCTTCCACATTGCTTCAAATGCTTCATTAGGTAAAGCTTTAAATTGTTGTTTTAGTGCATTTTTTACACCTTCTTCAGATGCCAATGTTGCTTTGTGTGCCAGATTAGCTTTCACAAACCTGTCACCCCCTAAAGCTCCCAGACCTGCACCAACGGCACCGGAAACAGCAACCGTTGTTCCGTTAACACCATTAGCTTGCATTGTTTCTTCTGCTTTACGGTTATTATTTACGGCATATTTAACTATTGGGCTGTCTAAAATAGTTGGTTCTGCATTGGGATTTAGAACATGCTGACTAAAGCCTACTGGGTTAATAATAGGATTTGTTAACATTGCATGATTCATAGCATCTGTAAAACTCATAACACAACCTTTCTACAATTTCACAATAAAAAACTAACTTACTTATATAAAAACATTTTAGTTAAAAAAATTGCCATGAATATTATTAATCTTTAAGTTTTAAAATTGAAATCATAAAAACGGAAAGTAAAATAATTAAAACACAGACCAGTTGTGCAATATGAAAATTCCCAAATGTTAAAATACTGTCTAATCTTAGCCCTTCAATAAAAAATCTTCCGAGTGAGTACAAAATTAAATAAGAGAAAAATATTAAGCCGTCAATATTTTTTGTAAATTTTCGAATCCCAAAGAATAAAACTAATAGTACAAATGTATTCCATATCATTTCGTATAAAAATGTCGGATGAAAAAATTCAAAATGAGTATATCCCATAGGTCGTTTTTCAAGTGGGACATATAGACAAAGTATTTCCGAAAAAGAGCAAGGCTTTCCAAAGGCTTCAATATTAAAAAAATTACCAATTCGTCCTATTACTTGTCCTAAAACCAATCCATAAGTAAAAATATCTGCGTATTTCCATAGATTCAATGAGTGTTTTTTTATGTATAAATAGCCGCTTAGGAATCCACCTATAATTCCTCCATGTATGGACAAACCACCGTTCCAAATTGCAAAAATTTCTGTCAAATTATTTGAATAATATCCCCAATCAAGTATAACGTAGTATAATCTTGCACCCAAAATAGCTGAGATTACTACTATTGGTAGCATATCAAGGAATTTTTCAATATTTATTTCTTTATAATATTTTTTGGCTATAAAACAACTCAATATAGAACCCGATAAAATAGCCAAGAACATAGTTATACTATAAAACTTTAGTGGAAAATTGCCTATATTTAGAGCAACAGTACTTTCCGGAGAAAGCATAGACTAGTCCTCTGTTTTTGTTGGGTATCTTCTTGGAGAATATTTGATTAATTCTTTGTTTAAGTCCTCAACTCTTTCTGCAACTTTATCTTTATCAGGTGCGGTCGGACTAAGCATTAGATAATGATTATAATTATCAATAGCAAGCATAAACAGTTCGGTTATTTCTTTTTTATCTTCAGTACTTAATTCAGTAGTTTTCTTTTCTTTATTTGAAGATATTTCATCAGAGTCATCATCATCTCCGATAGTACATTTAATTTTAACTTCTTCTACTCCGTTAATAATATTGAAACCGATATTTTCTTGTGCAACTGCTAAAGAATAATATGTATCTGGGATTTCAGGATTTATTTTAATCGCATTTTTTAGTATGTTAATTGCTTCGCTGTAACTTTTTATCGTAATGTATGCAACGCCAAGATTGTAGTTTGTTTCAAAAACACTTGCATCCAAGTCCAAACTGGATTTATATCTACATATGGCTTTTTCGGCATCTCCTGCATCCAAATATGCTTTTGCTTTATTGTTAAGCTCTTGTATTGCAAAGTTATTTATACAGGCAGTTGTTAAAACTGATGCAAATAAAATAGTCAAAACAGTTAATATTCTTTTCATTATATAAACTCCAAAATTTATAACCTTATGATAAGAAAAAATAAAATTATGTGCAATAATCTAAACAAAAGTTCAAACAAACAGAGGATTAATCCAAGTAGTCAGAAAATTTTTTTGAAGGTTCAATTTTATATCCGCAATTATCCAATAAAACCCCACCTGCTAATATAAATTTTTTATCGATATCAGGATATCTTCGGCAATATAACGAACGAAAAAAATAATCTCTGCATCGATTATTGTCATCTAAAGATTTGCATTTAAATAGTAATGTTCCCTGTTCGTTGTGCTTTACGGGTTCAAAATGATTGTATTTTTTGTATTTATCTCGCAATAATTCAAATTCTTCAATGCTAGTGACTTCTTTTCCGTTATCAGAAAGTACGATAGAACGGCAACATTCTCCACATTGTTTGCATTGCCCGCTACGCTTGTATTTTGGTGCTGTTATTCTATTTAAAAAATATTTTAACCATTTTTTCATTATTTAATAGTAAAAATTCCACGAACAATTGGTCTATTTAAGTCACTTAAGTAAAATACAGATACAATATATGTTCCAGCCTTTTCTAATTTAAAGGAATCGATATAATAATTTTTTGTATCGTCAATTTTTAAATTTTTAGATGTATAAATTTTGAATCCCCAGTTTTTTGTTTTTGTTTCTTTTTTTATAATTTGTAATCTTAAATAAGGTGATTCAAAACCTTTAGGATTAAAAATAACGAAGTGAGTTGTTTCTCCTAACTCAAAAAAATCAATAGGGGCATAAACCGTTTGAGAATTGATGGGCTGATTGTTGAACAATATAACTGCTTTTTCTTTATCGCAGCCGCACAAGAACATTGTACAAAAAAGAACTAATAAACTTAAAAAATACTTAATTTTCATTTGTAGCAACTTTATTTTTGAGATATTCAACTTTTTCCTTTATCTCTTTATTTACAGCTTCGTCGGTTGAAATTGCAAGGAATTTTTCATAATTAGTAATAGCTTCTTTGAAATTATTTTCCGCTTCATAAGCCATAGCTAATGCGTAGTAGGCATAGTCATATTCAGGATTTATTTCAATAATCTTTTGAAACTGATTTTTAGACCCGTCAATGTCTGATTGTTCTGCAAGAATTAACCCAATATTAAACAATGCATCTGTATTTTTTTCATTAAGTTCAATGACTTTTTTGTATGTTTCCAGTGCTTTTTCGTTATTTTCACCTAACTTAAAGGCATTTCCTAGCTTGATTAAAATAACTTCATTCTCTGGAGCTAATTCTGTAGCTTTACTAAAATCTTCAACCGCAAGGTTATATTCTTTTGATTTTAAATGCATATCGCCTAAAGATACTAAAGCATCAACATTTTGTGGATTTTTTTCAATCATTTGAGAATAAACATCTTTAGCTTCGGCATCCATGTCATATTTAGAAAGTGTTCCAGCATACTCAAAAATAATATCATTATTTTCCGGTTCCAACTCAACTGCTTTAGCTAAATTTTCTACAACTTTTTCTTTTTCTCCAAGCTGTTCATAAGATTTTGCACTAGCCTCATATGCTTCAACTTCTTTTTCATTTACTTTCTTTGCTAAGTCATAGTTTTCAATGGCTTTTTTGTAATTTCCTTCTTGTTTGAGTTCGTTGCCTTTCATAACGTATGCTTTAGCAAGATTTTCAACAACTCTTGAATCTTCTTTTGTTTCTAACAATTTTTTGTATAACGTAATTGCGTCGGTCGCATTACCACTGGCATGAGTTGCAAGTGCTTTGTCTAAAAGTAAGTCATAATTTTCTTTGTCTTCAGCTAAAAGTTGGTTATAAATAGTTATAGCATTTTTATACTGAGAATCCATGTGGTATGCTCGAGCGAGTTCTTTTTTTACTTCAATATTACTCGGGTTAAGTTTTGAGGATTTAGAAAAAGACTCAATTGCATTTTTATATTGTTTTTCTTTTGAGTATAAAATCCCTAAATTCATATAAACATCAGGGTTTGAAGGGTTAAATGCAATATATTCATTGTATTTTTCGATAGCACTTTGGGTTTGTCCCATATCTGCCAACAGATTTGCATAATCGAATTTCAACGTATTAAGTTCAGGATTAATTTCAAATGCTTTTTCAAATTCTGATAGTGCATTTGCAAACTGCTCTAATCTGACATAAGTTAGTGCCAAATTACCATGTGCAGCATAATCCTCAGGATTGATTTTTATAGCTTCATTCAACATATTTGAAGCATTGTCAAAATTACCCGTTTTTAGAAGTGCTAATCCGTAATTAGAATACTCTTTGAACAATTTAGGGTTTGATGAATAAAGTTTTGTGTATTCGTCTGCTGCTTTTTGTGGTTCATTCATTTCCAAATAGATTGATGCCAGATTTTCTCTTGCCTCAATATTATCAGGATAATAATTTAAGAACGTTTTGTAATATTCTTGAGCCTCAGATTTTTCACCCATTAAATATTTTACGTTAGCAACGTTTAAATAGTTGTAAGTATAATCGGGGAAAATATTTAGAGCCTGATAATAAGCACTAAAAGCTTCCGGATATTTGTGTTGTTGTTGAAAAATATTGCCAACACTTATATAAATGAATGCATCGTTTGGACGTAACTTTATTGCTCTTTTGTACATGGAAAGAGCATTTTGCCAATCACCCACTTCAGAATATAACCCTGCTAACTTTGTATATAGCAAAGAATCATCAGGGGTTTCTTGAATGGCAAGCTTCATTTGTTCAATAGCTTGAAGATAATTATGGGCAGCTTCAGCGCGGCATGCTGATTCATAATACTGGTGAGCCAAAGATGACATCTTAGCTTCAGCGGTACTGTCTAAGCATCCCAACATTAACGCTGCGGATAGGATTGATATATTAAAAATTTTTCCTAATTTCATATCCATAAACAAATTATCGTATGTTTTAATTGAAAAATCAAGACATGAAAAAACGAGCCTTTGCAAAACAAAGACTCGTTTTTTTAGTCATTTTATTATAGATGTTTTTCAATATTTGAAACTAACGCAGACTTTTGCATTAATCCTACCATTCTTTCAACTGCTTGTCCGTTTTTAAATACCATAACAGTTGGCAAGCCACTGATAGAATATTCTTTAGCTGTTTTTAAGTTTTCATCTGTATTTAGTTTTACAACTTTAACTTTGTCGCCCATTTCAGATGCAACTTCATCTAAAACCGGTCCCAATTTTCTGCAAGGACCGCACCATGGAGCCCAAAAATCAACGACTGTAATATTTTCAGAATTTAAAACTTCTTGTTCAAATGATGAATCATTTATTTCGATAGCATTTGACATGACATCCTCCTTTTTACGTTCCAATTATAACATATAATAAAAATTAGCATATAGTTCAATTTTCTAACTTAAATGTTGACTTTTAAAAATTGTGCTATCATGTGACTATGAACGACAATATTATAATCAGAAAAGCAAATCAACATAACTTGAAAAATATCGATTTGGAGCTGCCGAAAAACGAACTAATAGTTTTTACAGGGGTTTCCGGTTCAGGAAAAAGTTCGCTTGCCTTCGATACAATTTTTGCAGAAGGGCAGCGTCGTTATGTAGAAAGTCTTTCTACATATGCAAGGCAATTTTTGGGGCAAATGGATAAGCCTGACGTGGAAAGTATTGAAGGACTTTCTCCTGCAATTTCTATTGACCAAAAATCCACATCAAACAATCCTCGTTCGACTGTTGGGACGGTTACTGAAATATATGATTATCTTAGATTATTGTATGCAAGAATTGGTGTTCCATTTTGTCCAAAGTGCGGTGAGCCGATAAAACCACAAACATTGGATGAAATAGTCGATAAAATTTTGAATTTACCTGAAGGTTCTAAAATACAGATTATTGCACCTATTGTAAGAGGTAAAAAAGGTGAATATGCTTCATTGATGGAAGAATTGAAACAGGAAGGTTTTATTCGAGTTCGAGTTGATGGAACAGTTTATAACTTAGATGAAGATGATGTTGAAATTACTAAAACAAAAAAACATCATATCGATATAGTTGTCGATAGAATTGTGGTTAAAGAAAGTATTAAGTCAAGACTTGCAGATAGTGTTCAAATAGCATTGGAAAAGGCAAACGGACTTGTTATAGCTGATGTTATCGGTGATAAAGAAATTCTTTTTAGTGAGAAGCTTGCTTGTGCTAAATGCAATCTAAGTTTTGAAGAGTTGGCTCCAAGGATTTTTAGTTTCAATAGTCCTTATGGTGCTTGTGAAACTTGTCATGGTTTGGGTGGAGATTATAGAGTCGATGCAGATTTAGTTGTCCCTGATAAAAAGAAATCTCTTAAAGACGGAGCTATTTATCCTTGGGCAAAATCCGGTGCTGATTATTACGAAGATTTGATTAAGTCTGTTGCGACAGCATATAATATAAACCTTGATACTCCTTTTGAAAATTTATCAGCAGAACATCAAAACATAATACTTTACGGTTCACCTGATGCAATAAAAATTCATGTAAAACAATTTGGTACTCATCGTTATCAATCAAGGACTTCTTTCTATCCGGGGGTTATTCCTTATATGGAAAAACGTTATAATGAGGCGGGTGGTGAATATTGGCGAGAAGAAATTCAAAAATATATGATAACTACGCCGTGTCCTGATTGTAAAGGAGCAAGGCTTAAACCGTTCGCTTTGAGTGTAAGAATTAAGGGGCTTAATATTCATGAATTTTGTTTGCTTTCAATAGAAAAGTCTTTTGAGTTTATTTCTGATTTGTTTATAGAGCTTTCTGATTACGAAATGAAAATTGCTAAACAAATATTGGAAGAAATTAGAGCAAGGCTAAAATTTCTTATAGATGTTGGCTTGAGTTATTTAAATCTTGCTCGTATGGCGGGAACGCTTTCAGGTGGTGAGGCACAGCGAATCAGATTAGCGACACAAATTGGTAGTGGATTATCAGGAGTGTTGTATGTTTTGGATGAACCTTCAATCGGGTTGCACCAGTACAATAATGATATGTTAATTAAGACATTGTTAAAGTTACGCAATTTAGGAAATACTTTAATTGTTGTTGAACATGATGAAGACACTATTAGAAGTGCTGATTATATTGTTGATATTGGACCTAAAGCAGGTCGATTTGGCGGCAATGTTGTTGCAAAGGGTTTGCTCAAAGATATAGAAAAAGAACAAAATTCATTAACCGGTCAGTATTTGAGTGGAAAATTAAAAATTGATGTCCCTAAAACAAGACGTGAAGGCAACGGACAGTTTTTGAAAGTTGTTAATGCACATAAAAATAATTTAAAAAATATTAATTTAGAAATTCCATT
>JAFQTK010000099.1 GCA_017409065.1 bacterium | reverse complement strand
CATTACTGCTCTGCTTTTCGCTTCGCTTTCGTTGTTCCGTTCATTTCTTTCGAATCAACAGGTCTTTCGTTTTCGTTTCTAGCTATTCTTTTGTCAAGGTTCTATATTTTCAAGATTAAAAAACCACATATCAATCAGGCTTTTCCATCCCTCAAATCTCAACTGATTAACTCAGTGTTGAAATCGTATCACCAACATCTTTTGATGTCAACCTGAAAATTTATCTTTCTTAATAAATGAAGCTTTAAGCTTTCTATTCAGGTTTTGATTCGGCAATTCAGGTTTTGCAACCTGCCTATTCAGTTTAAGTCAAAAAAAAATTAATTTCAACATGTTGTTTCAATATTTTTTATTCAAATTCGAAACTTTTTTTGAAAACTCACTAGACATGCCTATTCAGCTAGATTAACATTTCTTAATAATATCTTGAAAAGCCATTCTGGCATGTGTTTTAGCTAAAAGGTCAAACACTTCAGGTTCGAATCGAATTACTTTTGTTACTTACAATGCTAAAATATTTGAAAAAAATTGCACTAATGATATAATTAAACTAATTCTTTACCAAAAGACGACTAGTTGGAGATTGAGATGATACAAACAGCTGAAATGACTAATACAATGAATGGTGCAAAAATATTTTTAGAATGCCTTAAAAAAGAGGGTGTGAATGAAATTTTCGGATATCCCGGTGGTGTTATTTTATCTATATATGAAGCCTTATACAACGATACAGACATAAAACACTACTTGGTTCGACACGAACAAGCAGCTGTTCACGCAGCAGAGGGCTATGCCCGCACTACTGGAAAACCAGGGGTTGTGCTTGTAACTTCAGGTCCTGGTGCTTGTAATACAATTACAGGGATAGCTAATGCTTATTATGATGGTTTTCCGCTAGTTGTGTTCACCGGACAAGTCGGTTCTAATCAAATTGGTAACGATGCGTTTCAAGAAGCTGATATTGTTGGTATTACTCGTTCTTGCTGCAAGCATAATTATTTGGTTAAAAATGTGCAAGAACTTCCAAGGATAATTAAGGAAGCATTTCACATCGCAACAACAGGCAAACCCGGTCCGGTTGTGGTTGATATGCCTAAAGATATTTTGACTGACAAAATGAATTTTTATTATCCTGAAGAAATCAAACTTCCGGGATACAATCCTAACTATGAGGGACACCCCCGTCAAATTTCAAAAGCATTACAAATGCTTTGCGAAGCTGAAAGACCTGTTATTATTACAGGTGGTGGAGTTGTTTCCGCAGAAGCAAGCAAAGAATTGACAGAACTTGCAAATAGATTACATATTCCTGTTTGTAATACATTAATGGGAACCGGTACATATCCGGCGGATAACGAGCTTTCTCTCGGAATGCTTGGTATGCACGGAAACTATTGGGCGAATTATGCTGTTACTCATTGCGATACATTATTTGCAGTTGGCACAAGATTTAACGACCGTATTACTGGTTGCTTAAAACGTTTTGCTAAAGATGCAAAAGTTATACATATTGATATTGACCCTTGTTCTATATCCAAAAACGTTGCGGTTGACGTCCCTATTGTAGGAGATGCAAAAATTGTCCTCAACCAAATGTTAGAAGAATTGAGCAAAAATGATTACGATACGAATAGTTCTATTAAAGATATTTGGTTTGAACAAATTGATGAATGGAAAAAGAAAAGAGTTTGCCCGTCAGTAAATTCTGACAAACTTAATCCGCTTACAGTAATTAATAAAATTTATGAACACACAAAAGACTTAAACCCAATTGTCGCAACAGAAGTTGGTCAACACCAAATGTGGACTGCTCAAATATATAAATTTAATGAACCTCGTCGTTTTGTAACATCAGGCGGGCTTGGAACAATGGGATTTGGTTTCCCTGCTGCGATTGGAGCTGCAGTTGCACATAAAGACAAAGTAGTTCTAAACATAGCAGGTGACGGTTCAATCCAGATGAATATTCAAGAACTTGCAACTTGTGTTGAGTACAATATTCCTGTTATCAATTGTGTTATCAACAATGGATACTTGGGTATGGTAAGACAATGGCAAGAAAAATTGTTTGACAAACATTATTCTCAAACAAAAATCTCAGCACCTGATTTCGTTAAACTTGCGGAAGCTTACGGTGCTTTAGGGTTTAGAGTTGAAAAAGAAGAAGACATTGTTCCAACTCTTCAAAAAGCTATTGAATCTCGTCGACCTGTATTTATCGATTTCGTGGTTGAACCTTTTGAAATGGTTTATCCTTGGGTTCTTGCAGGAAATCCTATTAACAAAATATTAATGTCAAATTGTGCTGACGAAAACAACTAAAGTTAAAAAGGAGGGTAACCAATTGAAATTAAATAAGAAATTAAAAAAAGGGTTTACCTTAGCCGAAACTTTAATCACTTTATCAATCATAGGTGTAATCGGAGCTTTGACCGTTCCTGATATGATAACAAACGCTCGGGATAAAGCTGCTCAGACTGCATTTCTTGAAACATACAGAATAATCCAAGATGCCTACACCTCATCTCGTCACTCAGGAATCCCTTTTTGGGACCCTACACATGCGAATGTATGGACTTCAGGAATAGGTTATGGCAGTGCCAATTGGACAATAAACCCAATATACATAGAAAAACCTGATTATTTAAAAAATTTCTTTAAAATTGCACAAGGTCACTGGTACAAAGGTGGCGGTGCTGCGACTTGGGCAATAGGTGATGCATACCGTGGAAGCCAAAAGAGCGGAACCGCAACTTACAATACTGAATTTTCAAAAGAAGTAAGATTTTTGGACAACACAAGTGCTAATGATTTATTAAAAAATGGGACTGCACTTGCATTTAAGCTAGAAAACGGAGCAATTATAGGATTTTACATAGCTCACTATAGACCTTATATGATATACATTGATGCAAACGGTTCATCTGAGCCTAACGTTATTGGTAGGGATATCTTTTTACTCCAAGCTTCATACAACTGGAACCTCGGATATTACCAATTATTTCCTTATGGACACCCAAGAACGGGGGACTCAAACAAAGTTCAATTGGGAAACAGTGCAAACCTTGCAGATGATTGTTATGTCGGCGGCAAAGGACAAACTTGTGCATACAAAGTAGTATCAAACAAAGGCTACAAAATACCTAAACGCAAGCCTACGCCATAGCTTTGTAGTTAATCTTGTATTAAGACAAAGACCTTTCTTTATCCTGCATTATTTCCAAAACTTCTTTCGGCGTTTGGGCAAGCACTAAAATTTCATAATCCTTGTCAAAAACATATCCGTTTGCATGACAACTCGTTGTAATCCAATTATAAATCGGTTGCCAATAAGACGCAGGATAGAGAATAATTTTCTTATGTCTTGGCTGTTTTTCGTAATCCATCGCAAGCTCTTCCCACGCTTCAAAAAGTTCTCTAAGAGTCCCTTTGCCCCCCGGACAAACTATTTGATACGAACTTTTTTCCTTCATTGTAGCTAAACGAGAAGTAAAATCACCTTTGGAAAAAAGTATTTTCTCATCTAAACGCTTGCACGAAAAAGATGGGTAATCACCCCACTCCAAATCTACACCAATACATTTAATCTCAGGGTTTGCATCTTTTGCACCGTCACAGGCAGCTCCCATCATCCCGACACCGCCACCTGTTACAATATCAAATCCCGCTTTTCCCAACTCTACACCCAAATCATATACTGCTTTTTGGTGGTCTGCCATTGTTTGCGTTTTTGGATTTGCAATGTACGAACCATAAATAATAACTGATTTTTTAAGTTCTTGTTTCATTAGAATTTTTTCAACCTCGCAAAAGTACTATCCATTGCTTTTTTTCCTTGTGTTCCAAAATCAATCATATACATCGTAGATGAACCAATTGCTTGAATTGATTCAATATGACCAATTCCAAATTTCTCATGGAATACTCTATCACCTTGGGCAAACACCGTAGATACAACTACTTTTTGTTCCTCTGTAACTTCGTTTTCAGATTGTTTTTGTTTTTGAGCATCAGAGAGCTGTTTTATCTTACTGTTTTGTATAATTTGACGTATTCTTTCTTCATCAGCCTGCTTTGCAGCAGCTCGAGCAGCCTGTTTTTCCGGCGAATTATTTTTTTGTACAAAGGCTCTATTTGCCGTTCTTTGCGGAGCAATAAAATCTGAACCAAAACTATTCGATGATTTTTTATTAACAAAAGTTGTAGTCGATTTCACATTTTTTGGAGCTACAAAATTCGAACCAAATCCACCGTTTGAAGGTTTAGATGTGCCAGTTGAAGACTTTTGGAAATTATCACTCTTAATTTTTTCAACTGCACCTTTAAATGTACCTGATGAATACCCACTGCTATAACCGCTTTTCGGTGGATTTTTGGCATCAATCAAAGTCGGAGGGATTTCACCAATAAATCGTGAAGGTTCATAATATTTGTACTCACCCCACATTTGACGGCGTTTTGCACAAGACATATATAGTTTTTTCATTGCTCTTGTGACCCCAACATACATCAACCTACGTTCTTCTTCCATTTCTGAATTATCATTAATAGAACGACTGTGAGGGAATATACCTTCCTCTAAACCTGCCAAAAATACTATTGGGAACTCAAGACCTTTTGCCGAGTGAATAGTCATCAATGTAACGCTGGACGACCCTTCTTCCAAGTCATCAACATCAGAAACCAACGCAACTTGTGCCAAAAATTCACCCAAAACATTTTCGGGTTCTTCAGGTTCAAACTCTTTTGCAACGTTGACCAACTCTTGCAAGTTGAGGATTCTTGCTTCAGCTTCTTCAGTATCTTCTTCCTTAAGCTCTTTTAGATAACCTGTTTCATCAATTACAAATGTTATGTATTCATGCAACGGCATTTTGTCTTTATTATCTTGAAGTTTTTTAACAAGTTGCGAAAACTCTTTAAGTTTTAAACCTGCTTTTCCGCTTAATTCTTCATACAATTCCGTATTTTCAATAACATCATAAAGTGAAACATTATGACCTGATGCCAATTCTTCAACTTTTTGAACGGTAGTTGTACCTATTGAACGCTTAGGAACATTAATAATACGTTTCAAACTTTGAGAATCACTTGTATTATAAATAAGTTTCAAATAAGCAATAATATCTTTGATTTCTTTACGGTCATAGAACTTTAATCCGCCAAGAATTTTATAAGGAATGCCTTCTGCAATCAAAGCTTCCTCTATCGCACGAGATTGAGCGTTTGTTCTATAAAGAATGGAGAAATCTTCATAATTTGTTTTCGTAGTTGAATTGCTGGAAATCGTTCTGGCAATAAACTTAGCCTCGTGTCCTTCATCCAAAGCTTCAAACAATGTTATTTTTTCACCTTGTCCTTTGTTAGAATAAAGGTTTTTGCTAACCCTCTGCGTATTGTTTACGATAACAGAATTTGCGGCTTCCAAAATTGTTCCGGTAGACCGATAATTTTGTTCAAGTTTAATAAGCTCTGCGTTTCTAAAATCGATTTGAAAATTCAAAATAATCCTATAATCCGCACCCCGCCAACTGTAAATAGACTGGTCTACATCACCTACCACAAACAAACTTCGGCTCTTCAATTCATTTTCAGCCAAGTCATTTGTGAAAAGAGCCTTAATCAACTTATATTGGCTAAGGTTGGTATCCTGAAACTCATCAACCAAAACATGCTTAAATCTATTAAAGTATTTTTCCTGAACTTCTTTATTTGATTCAAATAGCTTAACCACAAGCAAAAGCATGTCATCAAAATCTATTGCGTTATTTTCTTGTAAAGCTTTTTCATATAAATCATAGACTTCTGAAATTTTTTGCGAACGATAATCTCTGGCATGTGTTGCATAAGCATATGCATCTTGCATTTTACCTTTAGCGTTAGAAATAATCGATTTTAAAAGCTTCGGTTGAAAAACTTTATCATCCAAATTCAACTTTTTCAAAGCATTTTTTATCAATGCCATCGAATCAGTTTCATCATAAATAACATAATTGTTATCCCATTTACGTCCTTCGGGATTTTTGTAATTTACCAAATCTTGGCGTAGAATACGACCGCAAATGTTGTGAAAAGTGCCAACCCACATCTTTTTCACAACTTCTTCACCCAAAATAGATGCCAATCTTGCCTGCATCTCTTTTGCTGCCTTGTTAGTAAAAGTTACAGCCATGATTGAATAGGGGTTAACCCCACTTTGCACAAGATTTGAAATTCTTGCTGTTAAAACTCTTGTTTTGCCGGAGCCGGCACCTGCCAATACAAGCATGCTCCCTTCTTTATGGACTGCTGCTTGTTTTTGTTGTTCGTTTAAACCTTCTAAAATATTCCCCATTGCAATTTTTCACATAATACTCTATTATAAATAATTATAGCATTAAAAAATTAATTAGATACTAAGGTGGAAAAATGTCAGAAGAAGAAAAAATACAACAACCGCAAATTATGGTACCGCTAGATGATTTAGACAAAGTTAGCGAAAGTGATCAAGGTAATCCTGATGAATTGGCTATGGAACTTGCTACTATCCAACAAATGGCAAAGAAAATTGCTATCATTGGTAGCCGTAATTTACCTATAACTCATCAGCAAATGATTGAAACATTGGCAGAAGCCTTAGTAAAACAAGGTAATACAATAATCACTTCCGGTGGATCTTCAGGAACAAACGCTGCTGCAATCAGAGGAGCAATGAAAGCTAATCCAGATAAGCTTAAAGTAATACTTCCTCAAACTATCGGTCAACAACCATCAGATGTTCAAGACCAACTTATCGGAGTTCCAAATATCATTGAACATCCGGATAGAGCTATGATGACTCTTTCTGATGCTTCTCGCATTTGTAACCGAGAAATTGTAGATGATTGTCAACAACTTATTTGCTTCCTTTCCCACTCATCAGGTACTTTGCACAAAGCACTTGATTATGCTTCTGAAACAGCTTGCAAAGTTGTTACTACTTTCTATTTAGATTAATTATTTATTAATTTCTATATCATTAAGTTTATCAAAATCGACACGCTTAGGTGTGTCTTTTTTGATGAATTTTTCCTGCTCTGCTGCATAATTTTTATCAAGCTGATTAAAAAATTTATCTTCCCAAAGAATTTTTGAAAAAGATTCTTCCTCCTTTCGCAAATCTTCGAGCTTACAGGCTCCACCGGTCGGCAAATCACAACTTGCATAAATTGATAATGCAGTAAAACAAAAAGATATCAAAACTAAAACTAATATTCTAACCATAATTTTATTATGGCCAATAGAATAAAAATAAAATTCACCAAAAGGATATAACCTCAAAAAACACCTATCCTATTAAACAATATTTATAAAAACTAATATTTAATATAAAGACAAGATTTTATTTTTATATTTTTAATCCTTTTAAAATACTTATTAAGATTGCTGCTTAGAAACTATTTATTTGCACGAAAGCAGGAATGATTGCCATAATATGGGACTTATGATACATTTAAATCGTGATGCACCTGTGGAAAAGTGAAATATGAAAAACCTTAATTTATTAGGGGAGAGATTAGAAGAAAATAAAATTTCTGATTTCAATAAATTCTCCCGTTTTAATAAAAAAAACAGCGTTCTCAACAGCTGAAGCATTTATAACTTTGGCTATTGTTGGGTTAGCTCTCGGGGCAGCGGCACCATTGATTTCCAAATCTATGAAAAACAGCCAAGTTAGCAATTTACAACTGCAATATTTACAAAAACAAATTGACGACCTAAAAACAAAAACTCTTCAATCCGGTTCCATCGTGTTTTTTGCAGGTAATTGTCCGACAGGTTGGACTGATATGTCGAATAGTTATGCAGGACGCTATGTAAGAATAGCCGGTAAATATGATATTTGTGATAAAACCGGAGAAGATACTGACGGAACTTGCAAAAATAAAATCAAAGAACGAACAATAGCGACCGGCAGTTTGGAAGGTGGGTCTTTGAGAAGAATTTGGGGAACTTTTCCGGGGAATGATGCTGATATTACCGAGTACACAGATGATTGGGCAGGAAATAGCGGTAAAACTACCACCCAACTTCAAGATGATTATGTTGAAAAAATGAAAAGTTATAAATTTATAAGCGGAGCTTTTGATTATTTAAAAAGTGCAGAAGCTATTGATAGTACATCACCTTTTGCTTTACCAACCGGATGGGAAGATAAGCGATGGACTGACAATCCTGCCAAGGCTGCTATGTATCGTGCAGACGGGACATATCTAAATTATACCGATGTAGCTTTGTTGAGTGTATCACAAAATGATACACGTTTTAGATTTTTCCAATCGACTTTTGATTCAGCTCGACAAGTGCCGACTGATACCACAAATGATGAATTAAGACCAAAGACGGTTGTTTTAAAAGCTTGTAAAGTTCCGGACTAAAAAAGAGGTCATATGACCTCTTTTTTTGGACTAATATCTTGCTAAATACTTATCAAGCTCCCATTTAGAAACAAAAGTTCTAAACGAATCCCACTCTTGTCTTTTAGCCTGCATAAATTCGTTGAAAATATGTTCTCCAAGTGCTTGTTTTACAACCATGCTTTTTTCCATATAATCTAAAGCTTCTGCTAACGAACCCGGAAGAGATTCTATTTTTTGTTTTTTCTTTTCTCGTTCAGTAAGGTGATAAATATTTGCCTCAACTGCTTCCGGTGGTTCTAACTTGTTTCTTAAACCATCCAAACAAGCCTCAAGAATAGCTGCAAATGCCAAGTAAGGATTGCAAGCAGGGTCAGGTGAACGAAGCTCAACACGAGTTGCATTCCCTCTTTTTGCAGGAACACGAAGCAAAGCACTTCTGTTTTGCAAAGACCAAGCCAAATAAACAGGGGCTTCATATCCCGGAACAAGACGTTTATAACTATTTACCGTTGGGTTACAAATTGCTGTAATTTCTTTAACATGTTTCAACATTCCGCCAATTGAATAGAAAGCTTCTTCTGATAATTTTGATTCTGTATTTTCATCATAAAAAGCATTTTTACCGTTTTTAAATAACGAAATATTACAATGCATGCCTGAACCATTAGTACCATAGATTGGTTTAGGCATAAAAGTTGCGTGCAGACCGTATTTTGCAGCAATAGCTTTTACTGCAACACGAAAAGTCGCAACATTATCCGCAGTTGTAAGAATATCTGCATATTTAAACCCTATTTCGTTTTGCCCGTCAGCACATTCATGGTGCGATGCTTCTATATCAAAACCCATTTTTTGAAGATTTAATACGATTTCGCCACGAATATTTTCCCCAAAATCATCAGGTCCTACATCATAATATCCTGCCTTGTCGTGCGTAGTAGTTGTAATGTTTCCGTCTTCATCTTTTTCAAACAAGAAAAACTCACATTCAGGTCCGATATTCATTTCATATCCCAACTTATGAGCCTCTTTCATAAGACGTTTCAAATTGCAACGAGGGCAACCTTCAAACGGTGTTCCGTCAGGGTTATAAATATCACATATTAACCTTGCAACTTTATATCCGTTTCTTTCTTTCCAAGGAAGAATTATAAAAGTATTTTTGTCAGGATACAAACACATATCAGATGTTTCTATACTTCTAAAACCTTTTATAGATGAACCGTCTAACATTATCTCATTATCCAAAACCTTATCAATATGACAAGATGGAATCGCAACGTTTTTAACTTGCCCATTTATATCAACAAATTGCAATTTTATAAATTCAATTTTTTCATCAACTATCGCTTTTTTGATATCGTCTTCAGTTATATTTTTACCTGACAACGGTTTATAACAGAAATCTTTCATTATGCCTCCTCTTAGTGAATATCAGTATAAAACAATTATATGAACATTTTTTCAAATCAGTCAAAATTTTATAAAAGCTTAATATGGTACAAATTTAAACACGACTTGAACTTTAAAAATTTTTTCAAATAAATCTTTTTTCTTTACAGCCGCCCAAACATCAGGGGTACGTTCGATAATATTGGATGTTAGTAAAATTGTAAAAATATTATTGTTTTCATCATATTCAGATTTAATTGATTTAATAAGTTGCATATGAGCCCTATCCAAGCCATCACAAATTCGTAATATTGCAGCCAATCTTTTAACTATTTTTCGTTCTTTTCGTTTTAAAAGTCCGTATTCCTTATGTTTTGCTTTATTAGGTAAACTTCCACGATGATATCTTGCCACATGAGCAATAATGATTGTTTCATCATCATCAAAATCTTTTATCCCATTTTTCACAATAAGTTCAAAAGAATGTTTATTATGCTGTTTTGAATCAATATTATAACCAATATCATGAAGAATAGCCGCAGTTTCTATGAGTTTTCTCAATTTAAGCGGCAGTTTTTTCAGATTTTTATTAACCTCATCAAACAACATTAGAGAAAGCTTTTTAACCTCATACACATGTGATGAATCTCGATAGTATTTTTCAGTATATTGTTGAACCGTAAAATTACTCATCAGAATTTTTCTTTCTCTTTTTAATGAGATATTCTATTGCACTTAAGAAATAGTCTTGGTTAAAATCATTTTTGCATATAAACAAATCAGCCCCAGCTTGTTTTGCCCTGTTTTTCACATCATCTGAAGATAAAGATGTTATCAATATCACCGGAATCCGAGATGTAATATCATATCCTTTGATTTTTTCGGTTAATTCAAATCCATTCAAATTTGGCATTTCTACATCAGAAACAACAACATCATAATGATTTTGTGCAATTCTGTCTAAGCCTTCCAGTCCATCATTTGCAATATCAACATTAAACCCTTTTGCAGTCAAAATATTTTTGAGCATTATTCTCGTCGTCATAAAATCATCAATAACAAGAATATTGCACTCTGTCGGATTAATCGTCAAACCGTTATATTCGTCAAACTGCTTGATTGGAGCAAACTGCTTATAATCATGTGTCATTATTGTTTTTAATATTTCTGAAACATTTATAATTAGGCATATTTCCCCATTAATAAGCGTCGTGACTCCGGAAATATTTTTAAGTTTAAACAGCGGTGGAGCAAGTTCTTTATTCAATATCTCTTGGTCACCAATAAGCTCTTCAACAACAAAACCCACAATGTTATTTTCTGCTTCAATCAAAAGTATTGTCTTTTTATCTTTAGTTATGGGGTTTGGTTTAAAGCCTAAAACTTTGCTCAAATTAAATATAGGAACTGAAGTTTGATGATATAAAATATTGTCCTTGCCGTCTTTAGTATAAATATCTTCGGTTGAAACTTTTAATACACCTTTTATCGCTGATACAGGAACTGCAAAATTTTGATTATTGAGTTTTATAATAAAAGATTTAATAGTAGCCATAGTTACAGGCAATTCGATTATGACTTTCGTTCCTTGTCCTATGACTGAATTAACTTTAACTTTACCATTGAGCTGCGTAATTTTCGTTTGGACAATATCCAAACCAATACCACGTCCTGAAATATCTGTCACAGCATCTTCGGTAGAAAATCCCGGCCAGAAAATCAAATTCATAATTTGTTCATCAGTCATTGAATTGAGTTCTTCAAACGTCAATAAACCTTTTGTTATTGCTTTTTGACGTATTTTCTCAAGATTAACACCTCTACCGTCATCATTAATTTCTATAATAACCTTATTTTCGCTATGTCTTGCACTCAGGTAAATGCGTCCTGTTGCCTCTTTACCTTGAGCAATTCTTTCATTTGGAGTTTCTATTCCATGGTCAATTGCATTTCTAATGATATGAATCAGCGGAGTTTTTATTTCTTCAATAATTTTCTTATCCGCATTTGTTTCACTACCGGAAATAGATAATTCAATATCTTTACCTTTTTCCTTACCAATATCTCTAACCATCCTTGGAATCATATGAAACACGGTTGCCAGCGGCAAAAGACGAATATCCTTAACCATTTGTTCCAGCTTATTTACAACCAAAGTCAACTTGGCATCGTCTTCTTGCATATGCTTGTGTAATCCATATATAGCTTTAATTTCATTATTAAGACGGGCTTGGTTTTCGTTCCAATATGACAAAAACTGCTTATTAAAGTTCATGAAAAGATTAATATCACTTTCTTTATCATACTGTGCAATTTTTCTGTCATAATATTTCAAATAATTTTGAGATTTTGAAGCAAATTCATATAAATCAATAAGACGATTGTTTATCTCTTCAAGTTCTAAAATATGTTTTTGGGTTTTAATTTTTGAGATAATAACTTCACCAATTTGATTAACAAGTTTATCAAGTTTATGAGTATCAACTCTAAGAGTTTTAATTGCAGTCGATTCAAAAATTTGAAATACATCTTGATTCCCGATTTTAGAAATTACAGATTGGGATTTATCCTTTGGAGCTACATATTTTGAAGTCGATAACTCAATTTGATTTTCCTCTTTTTTAAGAGTAACCATTTGTTCAGTTATATCAAGGCTTTGCAAAAGTAAATCTATATCTTCTTGTTCCGCAGGTTGAGAGTCGTTGATAAGTTTTCCGCTTAAATGAATACCTTGAACCAATATATTTAGAACTTCCGCATCAGGTCTGAGATTTTGAGATTTTATTACAGCTAATATAGATGAAACTTTTTGGAAAATAATTTGTATTCTTGTATTTTGATATTTCTCAATATAAACACTAAGTTCTTCCAAAATTGAATCTGCAACATCTGTTGATGTTTCCAATTGAAGAATTTTGTTGATTATATCATTAGTAACAAAAGTCGGATAAGATGCCTGAGGAATCTCCTGAGCTACATCAACTTTAGGTTCATTTTTTTCATTTGCAATTGACTGATAATCAAGCACATCTAACCCTGCGTCAGTCAAAATCTCAACCATCATCGCAGTTGCAACACTAAACTTACTTTTAAGTTCTTCTATTTCAGTCTTATTTAAAATTCCTGTATTTTTTGATACAAAATCCAACTTAAACAATAAATCGCCCAAAGATTGCTTTAAATCATAATTAGACGTTTTTTTGAAAAAAGAATTTAATTTTTCCAAATCATAGATAAGAGCTAATATAAAATTCAAATCTGCTTGCTCTGGACTTTTATTAAACAAATAAAAAATTTCCGTTATTTTTGCATTAATTGTATTTATTTCTTGATGAAGCTGTTGTACCAACTCATATGATTCTTCAGATTTAGAATCTTTTGGTATTTTTATCTCGTTTTTAATATGAACTTCGCTCTTTTCCTTTGTTATTGGGGACTTAATTATTAAATCCAGTGCCGAAATGAACTTTCCATAATCGTTTAGCTTTACTTCCTTTTTTGCTTTTACTGATAATTCAATATTCATATTTATAAAATCAATAGCTTTATAAATAACATCAGTAACTTCCGAATTAATTAAGAGTTTATTCTCTTTTGCAAGCCCCAAAATATCTTCAATCTTATGAGCAACAGCCTGAATGTCGTTAAAACCAATCATTCTGGCTGCACCTTTTAAACTGTGTGCATCTCTGAACAATTCAATGATAATATCTTTATTATCAGGATTTTTTTCAAGCGTAAGAATATTATTGTTCAAACGCTGAACAATTTCCTCACTCTCTTCATTAAAGATATTTAAAATCTCATCAAATTCTTCTTGTGAAAACTCCATAATCAGACCTTTTAATCTGTAATTTTTGATTTAACTGAATCTGACAATGATGAAAGCAAATACATTGACTCAATACTGTTATCAGCTTTTGCAATTGAACTTTTTATAGAAGCTATTAAAGAATTTAGAATTTCTTCAGAAGCATCAGCATATTTTACTTGCTCGTTAGATGAACCAATAATATTTTCTTGAGCATCTGAAATTTGATTAATAACCTCAATAAGTGAATTAATATTTTTATCGATATGGTGAGCTAATTTTACTCCTGATTCTATTTCTTTAGTACCTTCTTCAGTTGCCATTACCGTTGAATTAGTAGACTGATGAATATTATTAATAAGAACAGAAATTTTTGCAGTAGCTTGTTTCGACTCATCTGCGAGTTTTCTGATTTCACCTGCTACAACCGCAAAGCCTTTACCGTGTTCACCGGCTCTAGCTGCCTCTACTGCTGCGTTAAGAGCCAACATGTTTGTTTGTTCAGCGATGTCTTCAACTACTCCGATGGTCGAACCAATTTGTTGAATTTGCTCTGATAATTCCAATATTAATTCAGCAATAATCTGAATTTTTTGTTTGAGCGTTAACATTTTTTCAATATTTTTCTTCGCTGCATCTTGCTCTTTATTTGAATACACCAAAGACTCTTTCGTTTTATCAAATATCATTTGAGTAGAAGTTTGGTTATTTGAAGTAACATTTTTTAATTGAGATAAGTAATCCTTTGCTTGAAGCGTCAAATCATTATGGTTTAATAATGTAGCTTTTTGATTTTTTGTTTCATCAATAACAGATTTTATTGACTCTTTAACATCCGTAATATCATTTTTAATGTTTATCTCCAAGGAATTAAGAATCCAACGTTCTGTAATCGTTGTGAAAATAACAAACGAAAAAAGCATAATCAAAAATAAAATAACACCTGTGTTAGATAATTTAAAATGTTGACTTGCATAAATAAGCACAAAAAATAGTACAAATACTACAATTTCTGCCATATTTTTTATTCTTATTTTTTGATTTAAATTTAAATTTAGTCTGTTATTTTTCATATTACACCTTTTATGTCCTACAAATGTACTATATTTGATAAAGTTTTCTAATAATTTAGCAAATATAATGTATAATCTAATTATATCGTATTATTTAAAATTGTAGCAATTATGAAGAAAAAAATACTCTTAATAGATGACAGCAAAACACAACTTAGTACTTTAAAGATTTTTTTCACAAGAGAAGGCTTTGAAGTAGAAACCGCAACTGACGGAATTAGCGGATACAAAAAAATTTTTGAAACTGCACCCGATATTATCGTGTCAGATATAATGATGCCAAATCTTAACGGATATCAGTTTTGCCGTTTAACAAAAGACAATTATTTAACACAAAGTATTCCGTTTGTTTTACTCACAGTTCTTGACCAAAAAATAGATAAATTTTGGAGTAAAAAATCAGGTGCAGACGTATTTATGCTAAAATCAGGTGATTTTGAGAAAATGCTTGACACCGTAAAAGCTCTACTAGAGAAAAATCCCATCAGTGAGGAGCTTAAAGAAAAAATTAAAAATCATAATAGCAACGAAAATATTATTCAAGAAGAATTAAATCAAATTTTAGATGATGCACTAATGCAGGCAAGTGTTTTAAATGAGTTTCGTTTGTTGGCTTCTCATTTAGAAAATGATAATCAAATGGCGAAAAATCTTTTTGAATTACTATCATCAATACTTGATTTTGATGCAGCCTTATTAATGTTTGATTCGTCATCTACCTCAAAAAAATTAATATATTCAAGTGGTTGCCCGACTACAAATTCAGATATCTTAAATAACATTGTTTTACGCAACATTGCACCCATATTTAATCTAAATTCAGAATTTGATTTCGAAATTATTTCAACTGATGTTAGTGAAACAAAAGAAATAAACGATAATATTTTTCAAAATTCCTACATTCACAGAATTAAATATTTTGATGAAATTATTGGTGTTATATGTTTTTATAACAAGCAAGCAAATACATTCAGAAACCAAAAATTCTTTGACTTATTACTCAAAGAAATTGATTTGCTGGTAACAATTCAAACACTTTATAATCAAAATAAACTGTTGTCTTTGACAGATAGCTTAACAGGATTATTCAACAGACGTTATTTATTAGATATGTTGGAACGAGAATACTCCCGAGCAAGACGTTATGGCAGCAATTTCAGTGCCGCACTGATAGACCTTGATTTTTTCAAAAAAATAAATGATGAACACGGCCATCTCGCCGGAGATTTTGTACTTAGAGAAATAACCGATTATATTAGAAAATCATTAAGAAAAAGTGATGTTGTATTTAGATATGGCGGAGAAGAAATCTTTGCAATTCTTCCGGAAACAACCAGAGAGAATGCTGTTATTCCATTTGAAAGAATCAGAAAGCACATTGAAAACCATGAATTTATTTATGATGGAAAACCAATAAAAACAACTATCAGTGTCGGAATTACAGACACATTACAAAAATCTGACAGCATAGAAAATTTTATTGAACACGCAGACAAAGCTATGTATCAAGCAAAACAACTGGGTAGAAATAGGATAGAAATGTACAATGAATAATTTGGCTGTAAATTTTGAAAAAAATCTGGGCGAAAATTATTGTCTGATATTTTTATTAGACGGAAAATCCTATGGAATTAATGTTGATAATGTTCTTGAAATAATCAAAATTCCTAAAATGGATATCCCTCAAAAAATGCCTAAACATATTTTAGGGGTTATAACATACAATAATATTTCAGTAAAAGTTGTTGATTTATTTAGCATCTTAGCTCATTCTGCACATACATATTCTATTGATTCTCAAGTTGTTATCGTAAGAACCGAAGAATCTATTTTTGGAATCTTGACAGATAAAGTTATTGATGTAAAAGCAATCAGAGAATCAAATATAAGAGCTTTACCCTATCATAGCGAAGAAAATCTGGTTCAATATTTATACAGAATTAAAGATGATTTTGTTTCTGTTTTAGATTTAAATTCTATTCAAAATGTTGTTCAAAAAACTCAATTTGAATTAGGCGATACTGATATAACATCAATATTACCATTAGGTGAAGAGTATAACGAAAAATTAAATTCTCGTCGCTTTGATTTGATGAAAAAATTCGAATACAGTATTGAACAAATTTATTACGACCAAGAACAATATATAATTTTTGACTTAAATGACAATTTATATTCTTTACCAATCAAACATATAAAAGAAATTGTTAATTACAAAAACGTATCAATTGTACAATTACCTGCGAAATATGACTACGTTGAAGGTATTTTTAACCTTAGAGGTGATTTTATTTCTGTGTTAAATTTCAAAAAGTTTTTAGAAATGTCCAATTCAACTGAAATAAGTGATACCGGTATGTTAATTGTACTTGAGTTAAAAGATTTTAAGATTGCATTGCTTGTAGACAAGATTATCGACATAGTTACCGTAACCCCAAATGATGTTGTCAACAAATTTGACAGCAAATTTGAATCTAAATATGTGCTTAGTGAATTGCATATCCAAAACAAAATTATCAGCATTATTTCTGTCGACAGACTACTCGCAGACGAAAGATTATACATAAAAGATTAATACGGATAAAATGCAAAAAATACCACCGAAAGTATTGCAAAAATAACAGATGCAATATTAATATCCGAAAAACGTCCTGTGCAAACTTTTAGAATAATATAACTTATAAATGCTGTACAAATTCCTACTGCCAAATTCACAGTAAAACAAGTTAATACAACCAACAAAAAGGCAGGAACATAATCTGAAAATTCTTCTGCACTAAAGCCTTTATACTCAATTTCACTCGTTAATAAAATACCCATATAAACCAAAACTGCTGCACAAATATAGTTAGGAATTATTGATAAAAAAGGAATTAAGAATATTGATAATAAAAATAATATCCCCAATGTGACAGGCACAAATTTTGTTTTAGCACCACACTCTTCTGCCAACATACTTTCCATATAAACACCCGAAGATACACAACCAAAAATAGGTGCAACACAAGAAGCTATTGATGTTGCTAAGGCAGTACCTTGATAATCAGTTGCATCTTTTTTCTTCCCTGATTCCAAGGCTGAAACAGAAACCGCAGTCATATCATTTAACAAAAATACAAAAAAAGTAATTATTAAGGTCAAATGACTAAGACTGAAAGTCCCCTTCATATCAAGATGAAGAAATACATTAGAAAACTCTGGCATGGAAAATGTCGGAATATGAATTGAACCATTAAATGCAGCTATCAAAAGTGTTGTAGCAATTCCAAAAAGAACATTTAATCTGACATTTAAAGCCCTCAAAACTATTATGATGAGCAAACATAACATGCCCATCAAAACTTGTGGAGAATTTAAAGCTCCCAATTTTAACATTAAACTTTTCGACGAAATCTGCACAATTCCCATTTCTAAAAGTCCAAGTATTGTTAAAAATAAACCAATAGAAACAGGTAGAGCCGAACGAATACAAACAGGAATATTATCTATAACGTATTTTTTTATATCGGTTAAAGAAATTATAAGCATAACAACTGCAGCCCAAAACGCACACCCTAAAGCCTCTTTGTAGGAATACCCCATTATCATAACCGCAGAAAAAGCTAAAAACGAATTTTCACCAATATAAGGAGCAAAAACAAATGTTTTTTTTGCAAAAACGGCACACATAAAACAGCCAAATGCACTGGACAAACATACTGCCAAAAACGCTGCATTATACGGAACCCCAATACCTGCAAGCACATTTGGGATAATTATCAATACATATGTCATTGCAAAATAAACACTTGCAACAGCAGAAATCTCACTAAAAATTGATATATTTTTATTTCTCTTTTTCATTTCTACATAATACACTTAAGTTTCTTAATATTCAACTTGCATGAAGTGTAAGTTTGTGGTTTTATAGAGTAACGATGCATAATAATAATTAATTTAAGGAGATAAAAATGCAAGTTATACTCAAAAAAGATGTTCAAAATTTGGGTGAAGCAGGTGATGTAGTAAACGTTAAAGACGGATATGCAAGAAACCTTCTTATCCCACAAAACTTGGCTGAAGTAGCTACTAAAGGTGCTTTGGCTAACCGTGAAAAAAATATTGAAAGAATCAAAGCTAAACAAGAAAAAATGCACCAAGAAGCTTTGGCTTTGACTGAAAAAATTCAATCTTTGGGCAAATTGGAATTAGCTGCTCGTGCAGGTGAAAGCGGAAAACTATTCGGCACAATTACAACTAAAAAATTGTCTGAAGAATTAACTGCTAAACTTGGCATGGAAGTTGATAAAAAATCACTTACTCTTGATAAACCTATCAACAAAGTTGGTGAATACAACTTAACAGTTAAATTGACTTCAAAAGTTAAAACTGAATTGGCTATCAGTGTTGTTGCTTCTGAAATTCTCAAAGAAGAAATTGAAGAAACAGTTTCTGAAGAAGCTGCTGAATAGTTCAACTAATAATTTAAACAAAATAGAGGATGAGTTTATACAAATCCTCTTTTTGTTTTTCTAAATGTTTTTTGTATCAATATTAATAAAGGTTATTATGAAGATTGGGGCTATAAATAACAGAAGTATCTCTTTTGGACGAGCATTAACTTCGTCAGAATTAACTGATTATAGAGAAACTCTGACTCAAGCAAAGAAAATTGCAGGAAATGACGGCAAATCTATTCTGATTGTTCACGATGCTTGCCTACCACAAAATCCTGGCACTAATACAGGGGTAGGGAATTTATCGGCAAAAAAATCATTAGAATTTTTTGATTTTATGCATAATTACCTAAATATAAATGCAATAGAAGTGCTTCCACCAGGTGAAATACGACCGCTTAAAGATGGTCAATTTTATTGTGCTTACTCATCTTCCGCTTTTTCATTAAGCCCTCATCACATTAACCTAGAAGCACTAACTACACCGAAATACGGCTCACTAATATCTCAAAAGGATGTAAGCGAAGTTGTACAGAACAACAAAATTGATGATAAAGATTTGGTCGCTAATTACGAAAATGTAGTCAAAAAAGACAGTGCAGCAGACCAAGCACTTAGAAAATATTTTTTGAAGTTTCAATCAGCATCAAATGTTAAAGATTTACAAAAAGCTTTTGAAACTTATAAAAAAGAAAATGCTGATTGGTTAGAACCAAAAGTAATTTTTAATGCACTTTCACAAGAATATGGTCATGATAAATGGCAAGAATGGGATGAATTTGATAAAAATTTGATGAGCAACAACTCTAAAGAAGCACAAGAACGAAGGAGAGTTGTAACCGCAAAACGCTATCAAGATTCTGAATTTTACAGATTCAAACAATTTATGGCAGATACTCACCTCTCAGAAGCTCGTAAAAATATTAACTCAAGAGGTATGAAACTTATTGGGGACTGCCTTGTTAATTTTTCTCCTGATGAAATTTGGGCAAACCAAAAAGCATTTGATTTAAGTACAACTATAGGTTGGAATGTTCCCGCCTTTGACTACTCAAATATAGAAAACCCCAATAGCGAAGCAGCAAAACTTCTTAAAAAGAAAGTACAAATGTTTGCTAAAAGATATGATTCAATCAGATTTGACGTATCATGGTCATACGTCCAACCTGTATTATATTCGCATAACGGAAAAAATAAAGGACCTGATTTCGGTGACAGATTATTAACTCAAATCGAAAAACATGTAAAAGAAGTAAAAGGCGAAGCTTTTGATACTCACGATTTAATACATGAATTTGATGCATCTCCTGATGACTTTGAATTGGTAAGAAAATATGACAAAAAATATCTCTTCAGAGATTCTATCCAAGACAGAACAAAGGCTATGGGTACAACTTATATGTCTGAAACTTGGGGAAATAACTTCCACTATTTAGAACTCAACAAACACCAACGTAATTTTATTTTAGGAGCAGGTAATCACGACCCGCAACCCCTAAGACAAATCGCAGAAGGCATTCCTGATAATGATGGAAGAATCTATAAAACAGATAACATAAAATATCTTTCAAAACTTTTTGGCACACGACCGGAAGAACTACAAAATCCTGTAGAATTTACTCGTGCCAAATTTGCTGAAATTACTACCGCTAAACACAATCAGTACTTCTATATTGATGTATTTGGAGAAAAAAGACGTTTTGATTCTCAATATAAAAATGGCTACGCAAATTATAGACAAAAAATCCCGTCAGATTTTCAAAGTCATTATTTCAAAGCCCTCGAAGAAGGATTTGCGTTCAACCCAATGGATGCTTTGGCAAGAGTCTTTAAGCTTAGAGGATTAGATAGAATAAACCCTGAACTATATGAACGCATGATAAAATATAGGGATATTTTAATGGAAAAAACAAAGGCTATTGTTGAACCTCCAAAAAAATCTAAAAATCCTGCAGCTGTTGCTATTGTGGGAATTGTAGGTGCATTAACAGGTGGTTATGCTTTAATAAATTCAAAATCAAAAAAGTAAAATAGTTTAACATTTTGCTACTTTTTTATTGTTATTCAAAAGAGCAAATCATTTGTTAATGACATACGACGATATTTATTGTAAAATTGTGTCAAAGGTATTTGATGAGGTGCTATTTTGTTCGAAAAATTTACTGAAAAAGCTCTACAAATTGTAACCGGAGCTCAAAAACTTGCAGAAGAAAACAATTTTATTGAAATATATCCTGAACATATTTTAATAGCGTTTATTGCTCAAAAATCTTGTTTTTCAACAAAATTGCTATCAATGTCTAAAATTTCATTAGATAAAGTAGTAGAACAAGCAGTAGCTAATATTGAAAACAAAAAAAGCACAAAAAAAGTTGATATCATTGGTTTTTCAGAGCCTGCAAAACTAATTTTAAAAAATAGCTTTGATTTGGCAAAACAAGCAAAAAGTGGTTCTATAACTACCGAACACTTGTTTTTATCCATGATAAAAGATATTAACTCGCCTGTTTCACAATTATTGGGAAATTTGGATTTTGATACAGAAAAGGCTAAAACCGTTTTGGGTCGACTTTTTGAAAAAAGAACCAAGAAAAACGAGCATCCTGAGGGAATTTTACCTAAAAGATATGAAAGTGAAGAATATTCTAAAGTTTTATCCATAATAGAAGAACCTGATTCCAAGAGCATTTTTGACCATGCAGTTGCAAAATTAACAGCATCAAACTACGAAATTTTAGGAACAGAACAAATAGTTCAGTCTATTTTAGAAGATTCTAACTCTGATATTTCTAAAATTTTAGCAGAATATGGTATAAACCTTGATTCTTATGGTGAAAAGTTAAAAGAAATGACTTCCAGAACTGCTGAATATGAAGAGAAACAAATAATTTTTACTCCTAACGCATTCAAAACAATATTATTAGCAATTGAAACCGCTAAAGAATTAGGAGAAGCAACTGTTAAACCTGAACATATTATTCTTGGAGTTATAAAAGCAAAATCAGGGATTGCATACAATATTTTCAAAGGATTGAAAGTCAATGATGATGATTTAGCACACAGAATTATCAAACCTATTGAAAAACAAATGCCTGAAACCCTTACAATTCTCCGACTTGCAAAAAATGAAGCTCGTCGATTAGGTCGTAATATTGTAGGTTCAGAATTAATTTTGCTTGGAATAATTGCTGAAAGCGTTGGCATAGGTGCAACCGTGCTTTCTAAATTAGGAATAAATATCAAAGATGCACGCAATGAAGTAGAAAAACTTATTGGTTACGGTGACAAATATTCTGATACTGAAATTATATTTAGCAAAAGAGCTAAACTAATATTAGAGCGTGCTGCTAAAAAAGCGAAAAAACATAATTTAAAAATGATTTCTTCTGCAAACTTGCTTTGGGCAATTACCAAAGAACCAACCTCATTGGCAATGAGAGTTTTAGAGAATCTTGGGGCTGATACAGTTGAAATCACACAAGGAATACTAAAGGAGCTTCACGAATGTTAAAAATATACAACTCATATTCTGATAAAATAGAAGAATTTTCTCCAATTGAAGAAAATAGTGTTAAAATGTATGTTTGCGGTCCGACAGTATATGACAAACCGCACCTCGGTCATGCTCGCTGTTATACTACATGGGATGTATTATACAGATATTTAAAATTTCTTGGATATGATGTTAAATATTGCCGTAACGTTACAGATGTTGACGACAAAATTCTTGCACGTTCAGAAAAAGAAGGAATTACTCCTGATGATGTGGCTAAAAAATATTACGATATTTTCACAGAATCAATGAAAAAATTGAATATTTTAAAACCTGATATAGAACCATTTGCAACAAAAACTTTAGGAGAAATGATTGCAATAGTGAAAAATCTTATTGAGAAAGATTTTGCTTACGAATCTGACGGAGATGTATATTTCAGAGTAAAAAAATTCCCCAAATACGGAAATTTAAGCAAACAACCAATTGACGATTTAGTAGCAGGTGCCAGAGTTGAAGCATCAACAAAAAAAGAAGATGTTCTTGATTTTGCACTATGGAAAAAAGATGAAAAACACGGCTATAAAAGCCCATGGGGGATAGGACGACCGGGATGGCATATTGAGTGTTCTGCAATGGCTCGTAAACACTTGAGCAAAAGCATAGACATCCATGCCGGTGGAGCAGATTTATTATTCCCACACCACGAAAATGAAATTGCACAATCCGAATGTGCAAATGATTGCCAATTTGCAAAATACTGGCTTCATAATGGTTTCGTAACAATAAACAAAGAAAAAATGTCAAAATCATTGGGTAATTTTTTAACTATTGATGACATTTTGAAAAATTACAATGCTAATACAATAAGACTATTCATTTTGACTAATCATTATCGTATGCCGGTCGAATTTTCAGATGAAGCACTATCTTCAGCTCAAGCAGGGGCAAAACGCTTACAAAATGCCGTAAACAACGTTCTTCCGTTTGTTGGACAAGAAAATATTAATACAAATTATGACGAACAAGCGATTGAAGAATTTAAATCAGCGATGAATGATGATTTAAACACATCTAAAGCTTTAGCTGTGCTATTTGAATTAGCAAACATAGCAAACAAGGCTAAAGATACACTTGATAAAGAAACTGCTCAAAAAGCTATTTCTACATTGATAAAACTTTCTGAAACTCTAGGCTTTGATTTTTCAAATATTGAAATTGATGAAAATACTTTATTTGAAAAAATATCACCGGTCATATCCGAATTTGATTTTCTAATCGGCATTGAAGAACCAAAGACTATAATAGAAAAAATTCTGACCGTAAGAAATCAAGCAAGAGCAGAAAAAAATTGGGAAATAGCAGACCTAATCAGAAACACGCTCGCAAAAGTCGGAGTCGGGCTAAAAGACACCAAAGAAGGTACTTCTTGGGAAATCAAATAAAAGTTAATATTTAGTATAAAATAATACTTTTTTGTATTTTTTATGTATAATATAGATACCGCTAAGGCGGCGAATTAGAAAAAAAGGAGAAACAAATGAAAGTTACAGTTACAGATGATTGCATTTCATGCGGCGCTTGTGAATCAATTTGCGACGCAGTATTTTCAATTGAAGATAAAGCTGTTGTAAATGAAGCAGCAGTAGCAGACAACGAAGATAGCGTAAAAGAAGCAGCTGATTCTTGCCCAGTTAACGCTATTGTTGTTGAATAGTTTTAATTAAAACAAAATAAAAAGCGACTGAAATTCAGTCGCTTTTTTGTTTGAAATTTGCAATTATGATTCAATAATTACATCATCAGGAATCACATCGTCTTTAGTCAAGAAATTATAACCGTCAGACACCGCATCACTACCCGCTTTAAGCACAGGAGCAACAACCTCACCAATAGCTTGTGAACCTGAATCAATTGCACCACCCAGTGCGTTAGCACCTTTAGTGAACCAACTTTCTGAATTATCTTCTTTAAGGACTGCATCTCCCACATAATTTATACCATCAACTGTTTTATCTGCAACATAAGTTGCACCATCTGCAATTTGTTCACCAGTCCATTTAATGCCATCCCAAGCTGCTTCAGCTCCATCAGCTATCTGTCCGCCAATCCATTTGGCTCCGTCCCAAGTCGCTTCTGCTCCGTCTGCTATTGCATTACCAACCGGACTCAAAGCATCGCCGACATATGAAGCTCCATCGGAAACCAATCCGCCAACATATCCTGCTCCATCAGCAATCTGTCCGCCAATCCATTTGGCTCCGTCCCAAGTTGCACTTGCTCCGTCTGCAATGGCATCACCAACAGGACTCAAAGCATCGCCAACATATGATGCACCATCAGAAACCAATCCACCGACATATCCT
>JAFQTK010000098.1 GCA_017409065.1 bacterium | reverse complement strand
TTTGTTTTTAAAAATATTTTTATGTGTATAAATGCATATTTTCAAACATCTGTTTTGAAAAATTGGCAGGCTGATATGAATTTAGATATCTTTAAAAGATATTTGTGTTCATCTTATGAAAGTAAACTGGGTATTCCTGCAAAGTATTCTATTTTTCAAGTTAATCAGCTTTCAAATGTTGTTTTTTCTAATTTTATTTTTAGAATTTTGACTTTGGTATCGTCGGGCTTGATTTTAAGTGTGATATTAGGCTTATTGATATACAAATTTGGAATTTGGGCATTAATAACCGGTATTTTCTTTTTGCTGTCAGGATTTATTCAAGGAAAGATTTTTAAGTCGATTGGACAAAAATTGAGTAAGCAAAAAATAGAGTTGATGAATATTGGTAATTTGCGTATCTTTTCAGCATTAAAAAACATTAAAGATATTAAAATTTGCGGTAAAGAACTTTATTTTAACAAGCTATATGGCGAGTATCTGAAAGAAACTGCAAAAGTGGACACTATGGTTGATTTTTGTAATATTATTCCTCAAAATTGTGTTGAGTTGGTTATTATTGCCTCTATAATAATTATGAGTTTTGGGGTAGTTAATATTTCTCAAGGCGATGCTGAAGTTTTGGTCGCTTCTTTGGGGTTGTTGGCTGCTGCTATTTTTAGAATGGCTCCGGTTGTGAATAAAATACAAGTTTGTTTGAACTTTATGAATACATCCAGACCGATGGTTCAGGAATTTTTTAATGCATATGAATACTATATAAGTATATCTAAAGATGAAAAGTTTTCTGATAAATGCTTTGATTTTTCAGACAAGTTAGATATTAAAAATCTTTCTTTTGCATATGGCGATAAAAAAGTTTTGCAAAATATCACCTTAAGTATAAAAAAAGGAGAGTTTGTAGGAATAATAGGTGGGTCCGGTGTCGGTAAAACGACATTTTTAGATGTTTTGATGGGGTTATTGGAAAGTTACACAGGTGAGATTTTAGCTGATAATAAATCATTGACGCAAGAAAATGCGAAAATGTGGATAAACTCTATTGGCTATGTTCCGCAAGACGTGACAACTTTGCCTGTAAGTATTGCGGAAAATATCGCTTTTGGTATTGATAAAAAAAATATAGATTATGACTTGTTGGCGAAAGTTATAAAACAAGCTCAGCTTGATGAATATATTGCACAGCTGCAAAATGGAATAGATACTGAATTGAAGGATTTGCAAGGACTTTCTCAAGGGCAAAAACAAAGAATTGGGATAGCTCGAGCGTTATACAAAAATCCTGAAATATTGTTTCTTGATGAAATTACTTCTGCTTTAGATGTGGAAACAGAAAATAAAATTACACAGTGCCTTAATGAATTAAAAGGTGAAAAAACAATTATAGCAATAGCACATAGATTATGTACTTTGAAAAATTGTGATAGGCTTTTTTATTTTAAAACAGGAAATCAAGTTCTAAGTGGTTCGTTTGAAGAATTAATTGCTTGTGATAAGGATTTTGAAAGATTAGTCAATCTATCGACTATATCAAGTGAAAATTCATAGAAATAGAGGACTTGTCAGGTCAGGTTAAAAAGGTTAATATAATATTGTTGTAAGTTAAAAATATGAGGTAACTTTATGGCTGATAATGATGATTTACTTTCATGTCCTGCTTGTGACAGACATATGGTTAAAGTTTATGTGAAAGATGCAAATTGTAATGTTGATATTTGTTTGAACGGTTGTGGCGGAATTTGGTTTGATAATCAAGAACTCAAAAGAATGGATGAACAACACGAAAATATTGATGAAATTTTGGAATTGATAGGAAATAAAGAATTTAATGAAGTTGCTGATGTAAAGAGAATGTGTCCGGTTTGTGGTACTCCTATGGTCAAAAATTTCGTTTCAGCAAAACACGAAATTCAGATTGATGAATGTTATAACTGTGGCGGCAAGTTTATGGATAGAGGCGAGCTTGTAGCTATGAGAAATCAGTATGCGACTGATGCAGAAAGAGAACGAGATGTTTATAGGTTAGTAGAACAAAGCTTTGGTGCTACATTTAAAGCTCAAGATGCCGAGTTGAAAAAAGGTCGTCCTAGTGCCATGAATCAGTGCTTTAAAAGTTTTATGGATTTATTTATAGAAGAAGCTGTTTGTACTCAAGACCATGAGTTGGCTTTAAACAAAAAAGCAATAAGACATATCAATAGAAATGGATATTAGGAGATTTATTATGACAGATACTCATTTTGAATTAATATGTCCTAACTGTAATAAAAAGATGTCGAAACTACTATTAAATGACTATGGCTTTAATATTGATATTTGTCAAAGTTGTGGTGGTATTTGGGTCGATAAAAGTGAAGATGTATGTGTCGCAGATTCATCTGTATTGCAAGGTGTTCTTGAAAAAGCTGAAATCAGTAGTCTTGATGACCTTCAAAAAATACTGTTTTGTCCGGCATGTTCTTCTTTGATGGATAAAGATGTAATTCCATCTACTGAACGTGAAATAGTTATAGATGTTTGTAAAAATTGTGGCGGAAAGTTTTTTGATTATAGTGATTTGTTGGCACTTAAGAATATTTTGGCAGATAGAATCCCGTTTGAATATTCTAACCCAATTAATGTTGAATTTTCTCATCCAAATGAAAATTTGAACAATCTTAAATTTATGCAAGAACAGTCAGTTGTTAGTTTGCTAAGGGTGTTGAGCCGTTTTTAGCTTGTTAGCCAGTTTCCTTGTTGATGGAGCTTCAACGTAAATTGTTTTTTTGAAGTATTTTAGACCTTTTTCAATTACAGTTTTACCTTGAGGTAGGGTACTAAAGATTAATAAGGATATTGTTAGTATAATCAAAGCATAAGATGCTATTTTTAAGGAAAGTTGTTGCCGATAATTTATCGGCTTTCCTTGTATTTTGTAGCTTAATTTTTTTGAAAAATCTTGATTCATTGTTTTTTTGACGGATGAGCTGCAATCACTAATAATATTGTGTAATTCGTACATCTCTTCCAAATCTTGTCTTGCATTTGGAAATTTGATCATGTATTTTTTTATGTTTAAACTTTCATTTAGCGGTAATTCATTATCAAAGTAGGCAGAAAGATTGGAATGGAATTTTTCATATTCTTTAATATAGAATAAATGCTTTTTTTCTTGATTTTGTATGTCTAAAATTAGTTCGTTATAAGCTTTTCTTAGCTCAAATATCAGTTGTTTTAACATTAGATATTTTTCGTGGCATTCTTGACAGTATTCAAGATGTGTAAACACAAATCTTTTAGTGTCCTCATCAAGTTTATTGTCAATATATAGTCCTAACAGCGAAGTAACTTTTTTACAAGTTTCTTTCTCTTGCATTGTACGTTGCTCCTATTGAATTAAATACGGTTTTAAACTTTCTTGAAGTTTTGTTCTTGCTCTTGCGATTCTTGATTTTATTGTTCCTATTGATGTTTGAGTAATATCTGATATTTCTTCGTAGCTTAGTCCTTGAAGTTCTCTTAGCACAATAGCAATTCTAAACGGTTCCGGAAGATTATGAATTGCATCTGTAATTTTTTTGTTTAATTCTCCAGCAAGAGTGTTTTCGGCTGGCAGCTTCTTTCTGTCTTTTATTTCTGAAATATTTATCACATTTTTGTTTTCATTAGACGTATCATCTATTGAAATTTGTTGTGGACGTTTATATTTTTTTCTCATTTCATCATTAAAGAGATTTGTTATTATTTGATTGAACCAAGCTTGAAATTTTTTTGGATCACGCAAGCTTTTTATGTTTTTTGCCATCCTGAATAAAGCTTCTTGTGTAAGGTCTAAAATATCTTCTTTTTCAGTGGCTAGATAAAAAAATGAAGCATAGGCATTTTTTTGTTCTCTTTTGATTAGTTCTTCAAGTGCAAGGTAATCATCTTGCTGTGAGCGTAAAATAAGTTCTTCTCTCGTTAATTTTTTATGACTTCTCTTAAGTAAATGCATATAAAGGCTCCATTTATATATAAAGAATAAGCATATGGAACTTAAACTTCCTCGCCTGTTATATCAATCAAATCGGCTATTATATTTAGGTTTTTAATTTAATCTGTTTTAAAATAATAAAAAATTTATTTTACCCCTTTACAAATAATTATGTTCTTAATATGATAATTGTATTCCAAAACCAAATAGCAGTTCCATGGAGGAGTGCCAGAGCGGTTGATTGGAGCAGTCTTGAAAACTGTCGTACGTGCGAGCGTACCGTGGGTTCGAATCCCACCTCCTCCTTTTTTAAAAGACCTTGTTGCAAATAAGCTACAAGGTCTTTTAGTTTATAATATCGCATTTGAATCTATATGTCTGATAGTTCTTTTAGTGTTGTAATTGCTTTTGCTGCGGCTTGTTTGCGAAGGTTGTCTAATGCTTCCAGGTGTTTAGATGCTGTTTCTATTGCTTCAAAAGTTATTAATCTTAACTTTGGCATTAATTCTCCAATTCTATACTTATTAGCGTATTTTCTAGCAGTTTCTTCATCAGGTAAATCCAAGTATAGCCAATCAAGTTCCCCATTTTCTTTTTCAACTCTTAATGCAAGTCTGCTCCCTTCCGCCTTCGGACTTGTTGGATTTGCTATGGTGAATTTGCCAAGTTCTTGATGGTCTTTACTTTTGTAAAAAATATCCCCTGCTGCATCCAAAATTAAATCATTATCTTTAGGCATTAAGCTCGTGAAGAATTTTCTTTCTTGCCTCTATTACAGACTCAAAATCCTTATCCCAACCTAATTGTTTTTTTGTTTCGGGGGTAATGCATTTTTTTACCATATAAATAAATTTTTGAATATTCTTTTTCTTTAATCCACCAAATACCGGTGCATCAGCAATATCAGCTTTTGGATTAAATAAATAGTTCAGCATCAATATTAGACTGCTGTCTTCTCTATTTTTACAGCAGATGTAGGTAATTGTATTGCTGTTTCTCATGTTTATTAAGTCTACTAAATCTTTGTTAACAAATTTTCTATGAGTTAAATAAATATTATCGTCCGGTATATCAACAGTTTTTCGATTAAAAAATCTTCTGTAATCAATGTCAGCTATCGGAAGATTAATGTTTAGGTATTCAATTTGGTTATTATTTGCAATTTTTCTATTATTTAAGGCTCTGGAAGATGACTCCATTTCAATAATATTTGCGACACCATGTTCCTTTAGTTTTTTTATAATATTAGAATCTTTCGTAAATACATTTTCTCCGCAAAGTATTGTAGAGTTTACAAAAGAAGTCCTTAACTCAGGCAAATTTTGGGCAATAGTTAATGCATTTCGACCTCTCCGTGTGAAAAATCGACCGATATGGAATCTGGAATTTCTAAGCGCATTGAGGTTATCAATAAACTCTTTTTCTGTTAAAACAGTTTCGCTTTCACTACTTTTGCCTATTGTATGGGTTAGCGGATGCCCCTTTGACTTGAGAATTGTTCTGCGAAAAGGTTCGTCATAATTGTATTTTGAGTTGTATGCATCGTGTAAAAGGTGCTGATAAAATTCCGAGTATCTGTCAAATATTTTGCCTTGCCAATGTAGATGTATTCCATCATACATTTGACTTTTTCTGAAATAATTTCCAAGTTTTTTTGCCAGTATTCCCGGAAGTTGACAAATTTTCTTCTGAAGTTGAGCATCCGGTGTTTTAAGTGATTGCAAAAAACCTTCCATTGAATTAATTTCTACCCCGTTAAGTCTGAAGAACGAAGGGAAAAAATTACACAAAATATTATACGGGTAAGGATATTTGTAGCAAATATCCCAACAATTCGAATTTGGGAAACTTTCACCAGATATCAAACGAGTATATTTTATAGAATTGTTTGTGGTATTACTTATTCTACTTCCTGATATGTTTATTGGGGAGTGTATTCTATTAATAGAGTTCATACTTATCCCTGTTCCTTTGCACTTTTTTTGTTTTTACCTTCATCTTTGATGATTTTTCCGGATTTGTCTGTTTTAATATGTATAGGTTTTTCTTTTTCTTTCACACAGTTATCATCTTGTGAAAATTTATGATAATTTGGACCAGAGCCTTTTGTAAAGACACCTTCATCATCGTTTAATACTCCGCAAGAATGACCTAATACTTCCATAACCCCTACCGAATTTGTTGGGATTTTCCCTGCGTAAGTCTTTCCGTCTATAACCAATTCTTCAGTCGGAGTAATAACCATTACCCCACAACCTTGGTATCCTTTATACATTCCATTTTTGCCTTGTATTGCGGCTTTTGTCTTTTCTTTTAAATTATTATTAAATTTTTTAAATGTTTCAGTTTCCTCAAAATGTTGTGCTTTTTTAGAACCATCAATAATATTCCAAGTCATTTCTCCTTTTTGAATTTTGTTTTGTGTTTCTTCGAATGCTTCTTTTGGAATAAGATATTTAAGTGTTGCTTCTGTTATTTTTCTAGCACCAATATTTTCGATATACTTTTTACTTGTTTCGTCAAGATTCTTTTCTTGGAATACATAGCTAATAGGGTCGCCTACTACTTTTCTTGTCTTGAGATTTTTTGAATACAATGTATCTTTATCAATCTTGGCACCCGAAATTTCATATCTAATTGGGGAATCCTCTATTTTTGTTGCCCCGATTTCTTTAAGGAACTTTTTAGATTCGGCTGTAAGATTAGTATCATAGATAACATATTTAATTGGACCTTTTATTTGTTTTGGGATATGTTGCAAATACTTTTCAGAATTAGGACTGATGTCAGACTTTTTGATTTCATATTTAATTGTGTCTTCATCTATTTTAATGGCTCCTATATCATGTAAAAATTTTTCATAATTTTCATTAAAATCTATTTTATTAAAATTTTTAATTCGATTTTCTGCCAGATTTCCCAAAATTAATGGTGCAAAATACAAGTTTATTTTTAAATTTTCGGGATATTTCATCAGACTCAATATCTTTACTGTATCTGTTATAATACTGGAACCTGATAATGAGCAATCATCAGGAATAACTATTGAAACACTTTCTGCACCTTGTTCTTTTGCTTCATTGAGTTTGTTATTTAGTTGCTCGGCTAATAATTTAGCACATCCCTTCTTTTTAACATTACTATAAAGCTTTGATTTTGTTTTTAATGCCGCAGCTAGCTTCTTTATATTTCCGGTTTTAAACACATTATTTTCTGAGTCATAATATTTTTCCAGGAGGTCTGTTGGTGATAAGCTTTGGCATTCCTTTATAATCTCTCTTGCTTCTTCTATTGGTAATGGAACAACCCCTTCTTGTTGAACTTGTCCGTCTTCTTCTGTTGTTGATGGCTCAACATCTTCTTGTGAAACGTATTTTGATATTTCTTTGCTTATTAGTTCTGTTTGAGTCCAGCCTTTATACACATGTTCCGGTGTCATTTTAGCGTGTCCATAAACTTCATCGTAAAGTAGTGTTATTAATTGTTCATCTTCAAGATTATTAACTTCTTTGTACCATTGAGATATTAATGTATTGCTTTTTTGAATTTTTAAACCTGAATTGTATTGTGGGTTAATATTTAATACAAACAGGTGTTTTCTATCTTCGGCAGGAATATTATTATGTAATTCTTGCAGAATCGGTGTTGCCTCTTCTTTTGTTCTTATTACTATACTTTCATTTTTTAGTAATTCTGTAACAGCCTCTTTAACGTCTTCATCATCAGTAGTAAGTTTGTTTACAGCATTTTTGATAGTTTGAGTGC
>JAFQTK010000008.1 GCA_017409065.1 bacterium | reverse complement strand
TAAACAAAAAGCATTTACACTTGCTGAAACTTTAATTACTTTGTCAATTATTGGTTTTATTGCTGCGGTGACTGTTCCAACTTTGATGTCAAATGTGAACAAACATATTTACGTTACAGGACTTAAAAAAGCATATTCAAATATTCAAAATGCAATAAAAATGGCACCTGTAAACTACGACTGTTCCAACGGCGATTTTGATTGTGCTTATTCAGCCGCTCACTATGGAGTTGGAGATAGTAATGTTGCATTAATAAAACTAATTGCAGACAATACTAAAGTTGTGAAATCTTGCCTAAATTACAACCCAGAAGACTGTATACAAGCAGATTATAAAAGTTTTGAGCCTACCGGTTATGGTTCATTTATAACCAGTGATGGTGCGGTTTATATGGCTTCTACCGGATTTGGTACATATAATAATGGGGAAGAAATAAATTGTTCCGGTATTATTGTTGACGTGAACGGCAAAAAAGGACCTAACAAATTAGATTTAGATGTATTTACATTTGCTGTTGCATTAAAAGATGCCAGAGGAATTAAAGCAGGAACAGTTCTCCCCCAATATTCAAAAATATTTTCTCAATATATCGGGGACAATTACTACTGGAGAAATAGCAATGTTTGTGAAATATCTCAAATAAATTCAAGAAACAGAGCAGGAGGCGAATCTCGATGTGCAGGTAGAGTTCTTGAAGAAAACGCAATGAATTATTAATTTCTTTTCAACATAACAACATTTTCAATATGGAATGTATGGCAGAACATATCCACAGGCTGAATGTAATCAGTCTTGTACCCTAGTTCTGCAAAAATTTTCAAATCCCGTGCCAAAGTCGAAGGGTTACAACTCACATAAATAATTACATTTCTACTCAACTCAGTCGCTGTTTTTACAGCTTCAAAAGCCAACCCCTTGCGTGGAGGATCAACTATAACCACATCAAAAGTTTTTCCCGCAAGTTTTAAATTCTCCAACTGAACCTTAGCATCACCGGTCAAAACTTCAAAATTTTTGTAACCGTTCAACTCAATGTTTGCAACAGCATCAGCGGTAGCTGGTGGATAATCTTCAACCAAAGTAACGCTTTTAGCAATATCTCCAAGATAAATGCCAAAAGTTCCAACCCCCGAATATGCATCAAGTATTGAAGGAGCCTCAACTTCTGATACAATCATATCTTTTACTATATTTAAAATATTCAATGCCGATTGAGGATTAACTTGGAAAAACGAACCAGCACTAACTCGGTAAACTTTTTCGTCCAATTTTTCTGTGTAAAAGTCTTGCCCAACTACACATTCAGTTCTTTTACCCATTATCGAATTAGTTTTAGCCGTATTAAAATTAACAAGACAGCCTACTACATTTTCAAAAGAATCAAAAATTGCTTGTGCCAATCTTCTGACACTTGATACAATTTTGCTGTCGTTTAGAACCAACACAACCAAAATTTGTCCATTCGACTCTGAATGTCTAAATACTATATGACGCAAACATCCGCCGTGCTTCTTTTCGTCATATCCACTTACTCCAAATTCAACGGCTTTATCACGAATAAACGCAACCAATTCGTCAATTATCTGTGGTTGAATTGGACAATGTTTAATATTAACAAGTTCGTGGGAATTAGGCTTATAATACCCTGCCAATAATCTTTTTGAAACTTTAGTTTGAGCAACGGGATACTGAACTTTATGTCGAAACTCTCTTGTCTGTGGTGAGGCAATAACATCCTTAACTTCAATATCCAAGCCCGAAATTTTTCGGATTGTTTCTTCTACTATTTGCTTTTTTTGTTTTAATTGCTCATTGTAATCAATATGTTGCCAACAACAACCACCGCAAACACTTGCCATTGCACAAAAAGGTTTAATTCTCGCAGTAGAAGGGTCTAAAATATCAAGGATTTTTGCCTTTGCATAATTTTTATTTAAAGATACGATTTCAGCCAACACTCTTTCTTGAGGAGCCGCAGCTTCAACAAAAATTGGGAAATTTTCATATCGAGCAAGACCGGCTCCCTCAAAGAGCAGTTTTTCAACAAAAAGCTCTACCTTATCGCCTCTTTGCATTACAGACTCATAACCTTCAAGATATCATCCAATTTAGATGAAGTCTTTTTCACCTCAGCACCTGAGTATTTTATAGCACTATCAGGGTCTTTTAAACCGTTACCGGTTAAAATACAAACAATTTTCTTCCCACTTTCGATAAGCCCTAATTTATTCGCCTTAATTACACCTGCTACACTAGCTGCTGATGCGGGTTCAGCCAAAACACCTTCTGTTTTTGCTAATAATTTATAGGCTTCAACTATTTCGTCATCTGTGACAAAATTAATGATACCGCCACTCTTATCACGAGCATTTTCAGCTTTCTCCCAACTTGCAGGGTTTCCGATTCTTATTGCAGTTGCAATTGTTTCAGGTTTCAAAATACGCTCACCTTTTACAATAGCAGCAGCACCTTCAGCTTCAAAGCCCATCATTTTAGGCAACTTTGTAGCTTTACCTTGTGCAAAATATTCCTCATACCCTTTCCAGTAAGCTGTTATATTACCGGCATTTCCAACAGGGATAAAGTGATAATCAGGAGCATCACCAAGTGCCTCAACTATTTCAAAAGCTCCTGTTTTTTGCCCTTCGATTCTGTATGGATTAACTGAGTTCACAAGTTTAATCGGATACTTTTCTGAAATTTCACGAACAACTTCCAATGCCTCATCAAAATTACCATCTATTGCAATAATTTCAGCCCCATACATCATAGCTTGCGAAAGTTTTCCTAAAGCAATATATCCATCTGGAATAAGCACAAAAGTTCTCATGCCGGCTTTTGCACCATACGCAGCAGCCGCAGCAGAAGTATTGCCGGTAGACGCACAAATAATAGCTTTAGCACCTTCCTCAGCGGCTTTAGATACTGCCATTGTCATACCTCTATCTTTGAAACTTCCTGTTGGATTCAAACCTTCCAATTTCAAATAGATTTCACAATCCACACCAATAGCCTTAGCTAAATTGTCTGCCTTTACCAACGGAGTATTTCCCTCGTTTAAAGTAACTACCGGAGTATTATCCGAAACAGGTAAATTTGCTCTATATTTGTTTATAAGTCCTTGATAATGTTGATTTGTACTCATCTTTATTACTCCATTACTCTTATCAAACTTTTAACTATGCAACTATTTGCCTCAAGTTCCCTAATTGCATCTTGAACATCAGCTTCAAGACACTTTGCAGTAATAACAACAACTTCTGCAACATCTCCGCCATCATCAATATCCTGTTGCAAAAGGCTTGCAAGGTTAATATTATGTTTACCGCAAATAGCACCAATAGTCCCGATTACACCCGGTTCATTATTAACATTAAACAATATGTAGTATTTGTTTTTGGTATCAGAAATAGATACAGGATTAGCATTTTCCTTATGAGTACATCTCATCATAGGAAGAACAACATCGGTTTTATTCAATTCTGAGCAAATAGTAACAATATCGCCAACAACAGAACTTGCAGTCGGAAATTCACCGGCCCCTGGTCCTGAAAGAACTATTTGTCCAATAGGTTCACCTGCTAACATTACAGCATTTGTAACCCCATTTATGTGTGCTAAAGTGTGCTTTGACTTAACCAACATCGGATGAACTCTAACATCAGCATCATTTCCATCCATTTGAGCTAAAGCAATCAACTTTATTTTGTATCCGAGTTGTTTAGCATAAGCCATATCTCGTGCTGAAATTTTTGTAATACCTTCTCTATGAATATTTTTAATATTTACACGTTTTTTGAAAGCTATGGTTGCTAAAGTAGCAATTTTATACGCTGCATCAAAGCCTTCAACATCACCTGTCGGATCAGTTTCCGCATAACCTAATTTTTGAGCTTCTGCTAATACTTCAGCATAATCAGCTCCTTCTTCATCCATTTTTGTAAGAATATAGTTTGTTGTTCCGTTCAAAATAGCTGCAATTTTATCAATTCTATTAACGGAAAGAGTCATTTTAACAGGCATAATTATTGGAATACCACCACCAACAGCAGCCTCATATAAAATAACTACATTGTTTTCGGAAGCTAATTTGAACAATTCTTCTCCATGTTTAGCCAACAATTCTTTGTTAGCCGTTACAACATGTTTTTTGTTCATAATTGCAGTTTTAATCAAATCAAAAGCAGGATTAACCCCACCAATAACCTCAACTACAATATCCACGTTAGGGTCATTAACGATAGAAAAAGCATCGGTCGTAAGCATAGACTCATCAAGGTTTTCAATATTTCTTTTTTTACCCATAGATTTTACGGCAATTTTAGTAATTTGAATATATTCAAAATTACGCAAAGTTTTTACAACACCAGAGCCTACTGTTCCTAAACCGATTAGTCCAACGTTAATTTTATTCATATTCTCTCCTCTTATGTGAATACCCAATTAAAGCATAAATTTCAATATATGTCACGCAAGGATTTATAATATTAAAGTTGGAAACATAAAAGCTAATATTGATTTGATACACATATTATTGCTATAATAATTTCATAAATGCCCGTAGCTCAGTCGGATAGAGTAGCAGTTTCCGAAACTGTTGGTCGTGGGTTCGAATCCCATCGGGCATAGTTTTAAGAGAGATTATGGAATTGAAATCTTGCCTAAAATATCAATAATTATAGCGGCCTATAACGTAGAAAAATACTTGCCTAAATGTTTAGACAGTGTTTGCTTACAAACATTGAAAGATATTGAAATCATCTGCATTAATGATGGTTCAAAAGATAAATCTTTAGACATTTTAAATGAATATGCTCAAAAAGATTCTCGAATCAAAGTTATTAACCAAAATAACAGTGGAGTCGCTACGGCTCGCAACGTCGGCTTAGCTAATGCAACCGGAGAATATGTGCAATTTATTGATGGTGACGATTGGGTTAACCTCAATTTATGCGAAAAAGTTTACAACATTGCTGAAAACAATAATAGTGATATTGTAATGTTTAACGTTGCTTTTTATGACAATAAAAAACAACAAGTAACCAAAGGCAGATTTTTCACTACAACGGTTTGGAACAATCACGTTGACGAAAATACAGCTCATACATATAAAGACTGTAAAACTATTTTTTACGGAAATCTTTCTGCTGCAAATAAACTTTATAGAAAAAGTTTTTTGGATGCTCTTGAGGTTAAATTTCCTGAAAACGTCAGATTTGAAGACCATTTGTTTCATTTAGAAACAATATTTTCAGCAGAAAAAGTTAATATTTTAGATGAGCAACTATACTATTACCGCCAAAACAGAAAAAATTCTATGATGACAACATTAAAAACTACAAAAGTTGTTATGGATATTTTCCCAATTGTTGATTTAGTTGAGGAAATGCTCAAAAGAATAAACAAATACGAACGTAACAAATATTTATTCTTCCAATTTAAGTATGAAGCATTAGCTCATTATTTTATGTCCATAAATTTTTTCTCTAAACCTTATTATTTTGCAAAAATGAAAACAGAATTTGAAAAACTGCTGGTTGGAGATTTTGATTTTGGCATCTGTAAAACCATGTCTAATTATTATAATTTTACTGACGTGCTAAACTACAACTGGTTTTCTTGCTATGTTTTAAAAAAAGTTTTGGATAAGCCCAACAAAGAATACCGAAAAAAATTTGAACCTTTTAAAAAGGCTATCGAAAGTGGTTTTAGCAAGGTGGAATTATAATGAGCAAACAAATAAAAATTTCCGTAGTTATTCCCGTTTTTAATGCGGCAAAATATCTAAAAACCTGTCTGGATAGTTTATTAGGACAGACTTTTGATGATTATGAAATTATATGTGTAAATGATGGTTCAAAGGACTCGTCCTTAGACATTTTAAATTCATATTCACAAAAAAATGAAAAAGTAAAAGTTATTAACATAAAACACAGCGGAGTAGCCGTCGCAAGGAATACGGGTTTAGATGCTGCAACAGGCGAATATATTCAATTTGTCGATTCAGATGACTGGGTTAGCGATGACCTGTTGGCGACAACTTATTCTAAAGCAAAAAATGATGACTTAGACCTTGTTTGTTTTAATGTCGCAAATTATGACGAGCAAACAAAGTTAATAATAGAAAATCAGTTCTATCCAACTTCATATTGGCCTGCCAATTGTGAAAACGAAATTTTAACTTGGAAAAATTACAAAAATGTTTTTAACGGAAATTTTTCTGTTGTTAACAAGCTATATAAGTTAAATTTCTTGCGTGAAAATAATATCAGATTCATTGAGAAATTACATTTTGAAGATCACCCTTTTCATCTGGAATCATTTCTAAAAGCATCTAAATTAGGTGTGATTAACCGTTCTATGTACTTTTACAGAAAGAACATCAGCAATTCATTTATGGCAAAAATGGGTAGAGATAATAGAATTTTTGACATATTAACAGTTATGGATAAAAACAGACAAATTGTTGAGGATTTGAATCTATTTGAGTTTTTAAGGGTTTGTTATTTTGAATACACCATAGCTTTATTTTGCGATATGTTTTTAAACTCAGCCTCATTCTTGATTAAACCAAGGTTTTATTCAAAAATTAAAAAATATTTTAAGAAAATAAATTCTAATGTTGATGACATGCAAGTTGTTGTACAATCTAACTTTATGATGGAATATTCAGATGTATTAACTTGCAGCTGGTTCGTATTTTTATTAAAATACAGATTAATTGAATTTGGTGGACGACTTTTGGCTAATATTCAAAAGTTCAAATAAAAGCGAGGACAAAATGCAGATAACCCAAGAAAATCATAAAGTTTCAATTATTGTTCCAATTTACAATGCAGAAAAATATCTTGAATGTTGTTTGCATAGTATTGTTACTCAATCATACCCGTTTCTTGAAATCATCTGCGTTAACGACGGTTCTACCGATGGCAGTCTTGATATTATTAAAAAATTCAAAGAGAAAGATTCTCGTATTATATTGATTAACCAAGATAACAGAGGATTAAGTGCTGCAAGAAACATTGGAACTGATAAATCCACCGGCAATTACATAATGTACGTCGATGCGGATGATTTTATTGAAGTTAATTGCGTCGAAGTATTGCTTAAAAATATACTAACACACGACACAGACTTTGTTATCGAATCCATCTGGAATTATGATGATACAACTCAAAATAGAGTAAGCCACGAAGATGTTTATTTCACAATGTCTTGGCTAGCACCAACATTTAATAATCGCAAAATCGAGTATAAGGAAGTACTGCCTAAACTCTTCTTACTTCCTGTGATGGCATGGGGAAAGCTTTATAATGCTAAGTTTCTTAAAGAAAGCGGGGTAAGATTCCCCGAAGGATTAATTTATGAAGACAATCCTTTCTTCTTTGAGCTGCTATTCAAATCCAAAAGTTTTTCAATTGACAGAAGACAATTATATAACTATCGAGTTAATGTTCAAAAATCAATCACAAAAGACTCCGGTAAAAACTATTCAGATATGTTGACAATTATGAATTTGATTGAAAAACTGCTTAAACAACAACCATTCTACGACAACATTAAAGACGAATTTTTGTTCTATCGATTGAAACACACTTTGCGTTCATTTAAAAATGTTAATCCAAAGTATGAACGAGATTATTTTAACAAAATACAACAAGAATTTTTAAATATTGATATGCTTTATTATAATGAAGCCGTACTATCACAACAACTATATTATCCACTATACTGTTCAGTCCGCAATGACAACTATTTGCAATATTTGATTAAAAAGTGGACGAAGAAGGTTTAAATTTCTAAACCTTTTGGTCTATTTTAATTTAAAAAATTTCAACCCAATGGATGATGAGCATGAAGGCTCACATGTAGTACCCTTTAGATGTGGGAAGTTGTAACTTCTCATATGGTAAGTACAAAAGAATACTTGGGGAATTAAATTAAAAGATGTCAGTCGAAATTACAGGACTTGATATAGCAGTTCGCCGCATGCAATCTATTGAGAAGCAGTTTGCATCTCTGTCAAGCATGGGGAAAGCTCCTGATTCAGATTTTCAAAGTATTCTTAATTCAAAATTAAATAAAATTGATAATAATAAAACTTTTTCCCCTCAAAATTCATCCCAAGTAGTTAACAGAAACGAAATCGAAGGTCTGATTGAAAAATATTCTGATAAAAACGGATTGGACAAAGATTTTGTTAAAGCACTGGTCAGACAAGAATCAGGATTCAACCCTAATGCTACCTCTAAATGCGGAGCGATGGGCTTAATGCAACTTATGCCGGGAACAGCACAAGGACTTGGAGTTGCTAACCCATATGATATAGAGCAGAATATTGCAGGCGGAACAAAATATTTACGCTCAATGATAGACAGATTTGACGGAAACGAAAAACTAGCACTTGCTGCATATAATGCAGGACCGAATGCTGTTAAAAAATACGGTGGAATACCACCTTATCAAGAAACTCAAAACTATGTAAAAAATGTTATGAGCATTTATCAAGGATACAAAACTAATGGAGGTGCAAACTAATGATTACTCCGGGAATGTATTCAGCAGCAAAGGGAATGCTAGGTTACATTGAACAAAATGATGTAATCGCAAACAATATTGCAAACGTAAACACAACAGGGTTTAAGAAAAGTTCTTTAATTTTCAAAAACCTCTATAACAATATGATTGAACAAACAGACAGAATGCAAAACCCCAAACACCGCCAATCAGAGATTGTTGGCGAAATATCTATGGGGGCTGGTGTTCAACAGCTTGTTCACGAATTTTCACAAGGCAATTTACTCAAAACCGACAACCCGCTTGATTTAGCAATTCAAGGTGACGGCTTTTTCAAATTACAAACTCCGACTGGTGAAATTGCATACACTCGTAATGGTTCATTTATGATTAACAACAAACACCAACTTGTTAACGAGGAAGGCGATTTGGTTTTGGATACTTTAGACAAACCAATCGTCATAAACCTTAATGAACTTCAAATGAGAAGTTTCAAAGATATAAACATTACAGATAACGGACAAATTGAAATAAACCATGAAGGCAACAAACAAGTTCTTCAAACTATTGCTATTCGTGATTTTCAAGACAAAGAATTTATGCAATGGAATGGGCATTCAAAGTTCATTCCACAGGATTTGACTTATAATCCTGAACTAAAGGCAGAAAAATTTTCTATTCAACAAGGTTCCATTGAAACTTCAAATACTAATTTAGTAAATGAAATGATAGGAATGATAAATGTTTCAAGAGGATACGAAACTTTATCAAAATTCATGAAAGAACAATCATCAATGCTTTCGACAGCTATAAATGTCGGAAAACCAAAATTCTAAAATTATTGCAATAAGAGGACATAGAGAAAAATGTTAAGATCATTAACAACCGCAGCAACCGGAATGTTGGCACAACAAACAAATTTAGACGTTATAGCAAACAACATTGCTAACGTAAACACGTCAGGCTTCAAAAAAGTAAGAGCTGAATTTCAGGATTTGCTGTCACAAGTATCAAGAACACCCGGTGCTATGATGAACCAAGGCACATTCCAACCTGTTGGAGTTCAAGTTGGGCTTGGCGTTATGACATCAGCAACCAATAGAATCCATACACAAGGAGTTATGGAAGCAACCGGCAGACCTTTAGATATAGCAATCCAAGGTGAAGGCTTTTTCCAAATAACCCGTGAAGATGGCACAATCGCTTACACTCGTGATGGTTCATTCAAAAGGGATGCTCAAGGACAACTTTGTACCACTGATGGTCTTCTATTGCAACCTTCAATCCAAATACCTCAAGATGCCACAGAGATAAGCATTACTCAAGACGGCAACGTCGCAGTAAAAATAGGTAATGACCCACAACAAACACAAGTAGGTCAAATACAACTTGTAAAATTCCAAAACCCGGCAGGTCTACTTTCTGTCGGACATAACTTATATGTAGAAACTTCCGGTTCAGGCACTCCTATTCAGGCAACTCCCGGACAACAAGGTATTGGGCTTTTACAACAAAACTTTTTAGAAGGTTCTAACGTTCAAATTGTTGACGAGTTGATTAACTTGATTAAAGCTGAACGTGCTTTTGAATCCAACTCCAAAGTAATTAACACATCAAGTGAAATTTTAAGACAAACTAACCAAATCGTATAAGGACTTATGAATAAATTCTTCAAATTAGCTTTAATATTTTTATCAATTATCTTTGCAAATAATATTTCTGTTGCACAGACACTTGAAGCTGAGTTTGTAAAACAAGAAGTTATTAAAGCGGTTGAAGCGGACATGATTCAAAAAGGATTTGTCGATGTAGAGGTTGATGTACTAGGCATTCCATTTAATTCGTTAGAATTACCTGAAGGCAAATTCAGAATGGTAATTATCGAGAACCAAGGCAGCGGATATTCAAAACGTTGTATCAAAGCATTAAGAATTTATGTTAATGATTCTCTAATTCGAGCATTTGGTGTTCCGTTAGAAATCAAAGCATACAAAGAAGCTTTGGTTGCTACAAAAGAAATAGGACTAGGTAAAACGATAAATGCAACAAATGTTGAGATGAAAAAAGTCGAAGTTGATGGCAATCACAATAATCTTGTTGACATGAGAGTATTAAACAACGGCGATATTGTTTCGTCTAAATACTATCGTGCAGGACAACCGATAGATAAGCGTTTTGCTAAAATCAAATCTGATGTTCAAAAAGATGAATATGTTACGGTCGTTTTTGATATGAAAAACAATTTGAAAGTATAAATAAAAGCAAAATCTTTTGCAAGCGGCTCTAAATGT
>JAFQTK010000097.1 GCA_017409065.1 bacterium | reverse complement strand
AATTAAATCTATGTAAAGCTCCACCACCCACTTTTACAGAATACTTTTCAAACATTCTAAAATTCAGAGTAGTCTTACGAGTATCAACAATTTTGGCCTGATAAGGAGCAATAGCTTTTTGGTATTTATTTGTTTCAGTAGCTATACCACTCATTCTTTGAATATAGTTCAAAGCTGTACGTTCACCAATTAAAATAAATCTGGCTTTTCCTTCAATATCGGCTATTTTATCTCCCTTTTTGATAATATCACCATCTTTAAAATAAGTAGTAACTTTTATATCCTTGTCCAATACTTTGAACACCATCAACATAACATCAAGTCCACATAAAACACCATCTTGTCTGGTATTCAATTCAGCTGAAATAACATCATTTTCATCTGCTAAATAATCTGTAGAAATGTCACCAAACCCGATATCTTCCTTTAAAGCTGATTTTACATGTTCTTCTATTATAAAATTATGAAGTAAAAACTTTGTCATTGATTTCATCTTCCTTTACTAAACTACTGTGTCTTCCTTCCAACATTGTGTTTGGATAATCAGTTCTATAATGTCCACCTCTTGATTCTTGTCTTGCCAAAGCCATAGAGGTAATAATTTTTGATACACATAATAAATTTCTTAACTCATATTCTTTGAAATTAGAACATTTATTAGTATATTTAAATTCTTTTTGCAATCTGTTTATTGTATCCAATGCCCTAAGCATATCAACTTCATTACGTTCTACACCGACTAAATCCCACATAGTTTGCTGCAGCTCAGCTTTTATCTTCGCAACATCAATATCATGATACTCATCTTCGTTTTCATATAAACGAATGGTTTCCAATATAGATTCATCAATCATCTCAGGGATTTCTAAATTGGCAAAAGATAAATAATCAGCCAATTCATAAGCAGAAACAACACACTCTAAAAGTGAATTACTAGCTAACCGGTTAGCACCATGCAAACCTGTACAGGCAACTTCGCCTATTGAATATAATCCGTCTAATGAAGTTTTTGCATTAGTAATATTCGTTTTTATTCCACCCATCAAATAATGACAAGCCGGAGAAACCGGAATATAATCCTTAGTAATATCAATTCCCTTTTCTAAACAAAGCTTGTATATATTAGGGAATCGTTTTAATAATTTTTCTTTGCCAATTCCTGTTGCATCAAGATAAGCATTTGGTTCACCTGATGACTTTAATTCTGCAAAAATAGAACGAGTAACTATATCTCTAGGAGCCAAATCCGCCAATGAATGATATTTATGCATAAAAGGCTCACCTTTAGAATTTACAAGCTTTGCTCCTTCACCTCTAACAGCTTCAGAAATCAAAAATCTGCTGTCATCATTAGGTAAACTCAATGCTGTTGGATGGAATTGAACAAATTCCATATCAGAAATAATTGCACCTGCTCGATATGCCAAAGCCATACCATCTCCGGTTGCAACTTCAGGATTTGTAGTATATTTATAAACTTGCCCAATGCCACCGGTTGCAAAAACCGTTGCCGCAGAATAAACGACCTCATATTCATCCAATCCCGATTTATAACAAATAAGCCCTTTAACCTTTCCGTTTTGATTTTTTATCAACTCTACGGCTAAAGCCTGCTCATAAACAGTTATATTAGGATTTTCAAGCACTTTTTTAACCAATGCCTTTTCCATATTTGCTCCGGTAGAATCACCACCGGCATGCAAAATTCTTTTAACACTATGAGCACCTTCTAATGTAAAATTAAACTCATTCTTTTCATTTTTATCAAACTCAACTCCATACTCAAGCAAATCCTTGATAACAACGTTAGAATTTTCTGAAATAAAAGTGACAACTTTTTCATCAGACAATCCCGCACCAGCTTTCAAAGTATCTTCGACATGAATTTTTACGGAGTCCAAAGAATTTTCAGGCAAGACAGCAACAATTCCACCTTGTGCGTGACTCGAATTACAATCTGCAAGATTAGCTTTCGTTAAAACTAAAAGCCCATCAGGCAAGTTCATTTGGTCCGACAATTTCAATGCAGCATACAAACCTGCAATACCGCTTCCTACAATTATTACTGAATATTTTGAATGTTTCACTGTGAGAATCCCTACCTCAATTTTTGCATTTAGCAAAAAATTTCTTTTACAATATTTTATTACAAAAGAAGTTTTTTTTCATCCCTAAAAAAATACACTTCTAATCCGATACAAAATAAAATAATTTTGTATAAAATGAAAAAAAAGGAGATTATAAAAACAAATGTTTGACTGGGACAGTTCTGAAGAAGATAAAGAGCTTAAAAAAATAGGATTGGAATTAATGTTCCTCACTCCTGAAAAATGCACAAGCACTGACGGAATAACAGCCGTAGAACTTGCCAAACTTGTTGAACTTCCGGTCGAAACAGTGAAGAAAAAATTAAAACTCCTATCAGCAGCAGAAATTATTCGAGTTAAAGGAATCAACCCCAAGTATTGGAAATTTGATGAATATAAATTTCAAAGAATGAATGAAGATGACCCAATTTATAGGCTTTTATGCAGTTTTGACGATGTGGACTTTGATAGATACTTTGACTACTAAATAAACAATAAGCTCAAACCGATAACAAACATTCCACCAATAATACCGGTAATAACATGGTGATTTTCCCCATATTCTCTGGCCATCGGCAATAATGTATCAAAAGATATGTAAACCATTATTCCCGCAACTGCTGCATACATAGCACCAATTGTCCACTCAGGCATGAATGTCTTAAGGAATAGCATCCCTAAAAGCCCTGCAATCGGTTCCGAAATACCGGACATAAACGAATACCAAATAGCCTTACGTTTTTTTCCGGTTGCATGATAAATAGGCAACGCAACAGCAATACCTTCCGGAATGTTATGAATCGCAATAGCTATTGCAACAGGAATCCCCAAGCTCAAATCTTGACTTGATATCAAAAAAGTTGCCAAACCTTCAGGAAAGTTGTGAACTGCAACGGCAATTGCCGTAATTAACCCAACTCGCTTTATCCTGTGTTTATGATTACAATTACCTTCTTTACAAAATAAATCAGACTCAATATGATCAGGAATAAAAAAGTCAATAAAAATAGCTATTAAAATACCTGCAAAAAAGGAAACAAACGTAACAATATTAGCAAAATTAGCCCCAAAAGGAGCTGAAAGCATGCTCTCAGCAGAATGCATAACCTCAGTAAGACTAATATAAATCATTACACCGGCAGAAAACCCAAGACCAATTGATAAAGCCTTGAGGTTATTCTTTTTCACAAAGAACGTCATAAAGCCGCCAACAACGGTTGACATTCCGGCAAACAGTGTAAGAATTAATGCGGGTATAAATTGTGTACTCATAACCTTATTTTATCACGAGAAAAAATTTAGGTAATCGCACAATTTATTATTTTACAGCTTCGTTAACAAATTGAGATGAAATAAGGCATGCTTTTTCATAAGCTTCCGGGTCACCTTTTTTCAACAAACCTTCATAAGCTTTATCAAAAACAATACCGGCTTTTTCTACCAAACCAGGATTTGCAGCCAAAATAGCAATATCATTACTAATATTATCTGTTTTAATTTGTGATTTACCCGCAATAGCACTTTGCCCTACAGGTACACCTGATGATTTTGGTTCTTCAATTTCTTCAATAGGTGCAGCTTGGATTTCATCTTTCATTTCAGCAGATTTAACATTCGTAGTCTTTTGAATTGCCCCAAGATTAAAATTACTATTAAATTCCGTAGTCATATTTATATCTCCTAATTAATTATATATCTTTCGTGTCACCTCATGCTTTAAAACCCATAGTAAAATTTTTTTGCTAGTTAACTTTGAAAAATATATAACTTTTTATAAACAATCGGACTATTTTTCGCCCAAACTCAATAATAGCAAGAAAATAAATTATATAAAACCATGTTACATATCTTAACATCTTTCTAAGAAACGAGCAAAAGAGCAATTTGTTAACTTTTGTAAACTTTAATTTGCAGCTTGTTCACTAACTTTCCACCATTTCTTCAACCATTTTTTCAGGATGAGTAAATTTTTCATCGGATTTTGTTTTTGTATCTATAGGATAAGAGTAGTTATTTAACACGAGATTATTAAAGAAGGGGATTTTATGATTAGCAATATAAGATTGCAAAACAATTTACGTAGACAGCAACAATCGAGTCAAAACAGTAGCAACCTTT
>JAFQTK010000096.1 GCA_017409065.1 bacterium | reverse complement strand
TAATATTTTATTAGAGCCAGTAGGAAGTGAATCCATCTTCTTCGTATCTCCTCATCATAAATGCAATTTTCTTTGCACTGTTGGGATATGTACAAGCTTTACCTGAATCAAGATAGCTTCTTCCTGCTGCAACAAATTTTCCTTGGAAAATTTCACCTGTACCTGTACCAAATTCACTAACAACTTGTTCGAAAGCGTTTGATACACCGATTGCAGCACCACCAACAGCACGACCTGCTGTACCTACTACTTGACCAACTGTTGCAAATGGCCATTGAACAAATCTGGCAACAGGGTTTGGAGTACGAGTTTTATTAACTTGAGCTGTCAAAACTTGTGATGGCAAATCTGTTTTACAATCACCGTTTTGAATAGTATCAAAAGATAATTTCAACGCACCGTCATTACATTTTGAAGGACGTTCAACTTCAAGCACTTTACCTCGAACAACAGAGCCTTCAGGATATACAACACCATTTATAGTTACAGGGTCAATTGTTTGAGCTGCAAATCTATCGTTAACATGTGCAGTACGAGCAGTTAATTCGTCATCAAAACAAATTTTCAATGTTGGGATAGTAACAGTTTCTGATTTTTCCATATAAGCTGCAGCACCTGTACAGGTATCACATTTAGGGTCAGTTGAAGCTATATCTCTATTGGAGTAGCCACCTGCTATACGAACTTGTTCCAACATTGATGCTAGCTCAGCACGACTTGCATCCGCATTTGGTCTAATTGAGTTAGGATTTGGAAGTTCTGCAATCGCACCAATATTCAAAGATTTAGCAACCGGAATGGCAGCCCAAGACGGCACATCATTTCCATCACAGTATTTGCTTAATACTTCTTGAGCCTTGCAGTTATCCATGTCACATTTAACACCTTTTGATAAAATGGTTAAAGCTTCAGCTCTTGTCACAGGATGATTTGGTCTGAATGTATTATTTGGATAACCTGTCATCAAGCCCTCAGCAACACTTGTATTAATAACTTTATTTGCCCAGTGGTCTTTTGGAACATCTTTAAAGTTAGCCTGAGGACAAGAATATGTTTCATTCAAATTCAAGCCTTTAACTGCCATGCTTGCAAATTCTGCACGAGAAACAGGAAGATTAGGCTTAAACGTTCTATCCGGATAACCAGCAATAACTTTATTTTCAGTTAATTTGTTAATATCACAGCTTGCCCAAAACCCATCAGGTACATCTTCAAATGCACTAACAACAGGAGCTGCTGCACCTGTTACCGTATTTTGCTGAGTGTAGGTAAAAGGTACCATTGATTTTTTAATAGCTTCTAAACTACTTTCAGTTTCAATATTGATAGGACAATTTGAAGAATCAAGATTCATGCAACCTCTATCAACAGGAATACCACTAATTTTGCCGCAGCAATCATCATTTAAACAAGGTAATTGTGCTGCTGCACCTGTCGCACAACCACAATCCGGAGCCAACGCAACCGGAATACCGCTTGTCATCATAGTAGACATAGTTGTGCCATCGCCTTGGCTAAGCAAAACGCCTTGTTCGTCCTCACCAACACGAACATTATCTAAGCCATAGATACCTGCAGGAAATGCATAAATTTGATGTTTACATTTATCCGCACAAGTATTTGTTGGACAAACCCCTGCTGCTGCAATATCCGGACCATCGCAAGAAACATCATCCCCACAAGGGGTACAAGGTTTTTTAACCACACAATCATCCTTACACTTTGATACCTTTTTAGGTTTGCAGCCACAATCATGTTTGTGTTTTTTACATTTTGGACACTTAGCATTTTCCGGTGTCACAACTTGCGGACAATTGTTAAGTGGACACGCACCACCTGTTACAACAGGTGTTTTACATCCGCAATCGGCAAATGCAATATTCATTGTGCCGGCAACCAAACCGACGGTCAATGCCGCTGCTAATGTCATTTTTTTGATAGTCATTTTTCCCTCCTTACGTAAGAAATCTACCGGTTTATTTTTATTAGACCTTATAAACTCCCTAGGTCATTTATCTTCATAAACTTAGTAATCTCTAATATATTTTCATATAGAATTATTAATGCTAAATAGCCTGTCAAGCATTACCGATTCGGTCAACTTATCAGGCTATTTCATTTGTATTTAAAATTTATTTTTTAATAATTAAGTGTTCCAAACTTTGCTTAGATTATTAGCAAAATAGATACTTAGCTTGTTCATCGTTTCTTCATCTACAACACCGGTGCTGAATAGTGAGTCTTTATTTGTTCCGCTTACTTGAGAATAAACTTTTAAGAACTCATTCAATGTCCAATCATACTTATTCATTATTTCTGAAATAGTGTAAGTCTTACCTTGTTTATCCGTAAAGGTTTCTGTTTGTCCGAATATTGCAGGATTAATTGCACTAGCTTGGGAAATAACCGTCATAGCACCGGTTTCTAATAAAGATTTATAAGCAATAGAGTTTGAACCATGTACTTCATATGTATCATTACCGGAACCGGCAAAGAACATGTTGTACCCACCTTTGTCAACCATTACATCATCGCCATCTCCGCCAATAAAGACACTACGATAAGCAGCCTCAGCGTCTTGTCCGTATATACCGGCAGCAGTTATATGGTCTGAGCCTTCACCACCGTCAACAATGTGATAAGAGCCATTTATAGCAAATACATCATTTCCGGTTCCGCCTTTGATTACACCACCATGCGAAGTGCCTTCTGTTGTAAAGTGATCAGAGCCACCTTGTCCGTCTGCATTATTAAACTTACCGGAATCAACGTAAATATCATTGCCACTGCCCATCTTAATTGTATTTCTTTCAGCAGAAGCTGTTGTATATACAACTTGACTACCTTCTGCGTTTGACAAATCTACGTTTGAATCTTTTGCATCAACCTGAATTGTTCGTTCGACATTACCGCCTTTTGAAGAAACATTTGCATTTTCACCTTCAATACTATAATGCTTACCCTCAGCATTATCCAATATCAAAAGGTTTTCTTCATCGCCTTCATGAATGTATGTAAACTGAGTATACTTTTGTCCTTCAGTTGTACTTGTCGACCCAAAACGAATTTGTCCGTCACCTGATACAGTGCCCATTCCTTTAAGTTCTACACCTTTTGAGGACTGAACATTTAAAACTGTTCGTCCGTGCGAATCTCTACTAAACTGAATTGCAGGAATCATAGTCGTAAAACCTCAATTATCTACCACTATATAAATAAAAACAAAGTATATACTCAGATTTCAAAAGTATATATTTTTGTTACAAAACTTAATCAAATTGAGTTTTTAAAATCGTTTATTTGTAGTATAATTTAGCAAATAAACGGATGTTATTTATAAATTAAGGAGATTGAAATGACAGAAAAAAGAGTTTGGCTATTCCACGAAGGAAACGCTGATATGAGAAACCTTCTTGGGGGAAAAGGTGCAAACCTTGCAGAGATGACGAATTTAGGCTTACCTGTACCTCCGGGACTAACAATTACAACCGAAACTTGTATGGACTATATTAATAACGGCAACAAAATGCCAGCTGGCTTGATGGATGAAGTAAAAGCAGCATTAAAAACTGTTGAAGAACAAAAAGGACAAAAATTTGGTGATGCAACAAATCCATTGTTAGTATCTGTTCGTTCAGGTGCTAGAGTTTCAATGCCGGGTATGATGGAAACAATCCTTAACCTTGGTTTGAACGACCAAACTGTTGAAGCGATGATTAAACTTACAAACAACCCAAGATTCTGCTACGATTCTTACAGAAGATTCTTAACTATGTTTGGTTCAGTAGCTTGGGAAATGGATAGACAAAAATACTTTGAATCTGAACTTGAAAAAGTTAAAGAAAGAGAAGGCGTAAAACAAGATACAGAAATTTCTGCAGAAGGTTTGAAATCTCTTATCCCTGTTTACAAAGCAGTTATCAAAGAAGTTACAGGCAAAGAATTTCCACAAGATCCATATGTACAACTTCAAGAAGCTATTGAAGCTGTTTTCCGTTCTTGGAACATTCCTCGTGCCGTTGCTTATAGAAACATGAACAAAATTGACCACAACTTTGGTACAGCGGTTAACGTTCAATCTATGGTATTTGGTAACATGGGTGACGATTGTGCTACCGGTGTTTCATTCACTCGTAACCCTGCTACCGGTGAAAACAAATTCTACGGCGAATACTTGACAAATGCTCAAGGTGAAGACGTTGTTGCTGGTATCAGAACTCCAAAACCTATTGCTGAATTGGAAACAGAAATGCCTGACCTATACAGACAATATGTTGATATCGCTAAAAAACTTGAACTTGGTTACAAAGATGTTCAAGATATGGAATTTACAATTGAAAAAGGTAAATTATACATCCTTCAAACTCGTAACGGTAAAAGAACTGCAGCAGCTGCTGTAAGAATTGCTGTTGAAATGTGTGAAGAAGGCATTATTTCTAAAGAAAGAGCAATCCAGTTGGTTGACCCATATTCAGTTAACCAAATTTTACTTCCTTGCTTCGATACAAAAGCAATGGCTGAAGCTAAAAAGATTTCATCCGGTGTAAACGCTTCCCCTGGGGCTGCAGTTGGTAAAATTGTATTCGATACAGAAGAAGCTGCTCAACGTGGCGAAGCAGGTGAAAAAGTTATCTTGGTTCGTATTGAAACTTGTCCTGATGACATTCATGGTATGGCTGTTGCTCAAGGTGTTTTAACTCTCCGTGGTGGTGCTACTTCTCACGCAGCTGTAGTTGCTAAAGGTATGGGCAAACCTTGTGTATCAGGTTGTGAAGATATCAAAATTGACTTAGACAAAGAAACTTTAACAGCTGCTGACGGAACTGTTTACCATAAAGACGATATCATTTCTCTTGACGGTGGCAAAGGACTTGTAATGGCTGGAGCTGTTAAATTAGTAGAAGCTCAAATTGATGACAACTGGAACAAGTTCTTCTCTTGGGTTGACGAAATCAGAACAATCAAAGTAGAAGCTAACGCTGATACTCCTAAAGATATTATTAACTCATTGAAATTCGGTGCTGAAGGTGTTGGTCTTTGCAGAACAGAACACATGTTCATGGATCCTGAAAGATTACCTTGGGTACAAAAAATGATTATTGCAGGAACTCCGGAAGCTAGAAAAGAAGCTTTAGCTAAACTTCTTCCTATGCAATATGCTGACTTCTATGCAATGTTCAAAGAATTAGGTGACAAACCTCTTACAGTAAGACTTCTTGACCCACCGCTTCACGAATTTTTACCTTCAAAAGAAGACTTGATTGCTGAAGTTGCAACATTGAAAGCTTTGGGTAAAGACTCTAAAGAAAAAGAAGAAATGCTTCACATCGTGGAAGGACTTTCTGAATCTAACCCAATGATGGGCTTGAGAGGCTGCCGTTTAGGTTTAACTTATCCTGAAATCAACGAAATGCAAGTTAGAGCAATCTTTGAAGCTTGCTGTGACTTGAAAAAAGAAGGATATGCAGTTCAACCTTGGGTTATGATTCCTCTTATCGGTCACGTTAACGAATTAAAAGTTGCTAAAGAAATCCTAGTTCGTGTAGCAAAAGACGTTATGACTGAAAAAGGAGTTGAAGTTGAATACAAATTCGGTACTATGATTGAGATTCCTCGTGCTGCCATTACAGCTGATGAAATTGCTGAACACGCTGAATTTTTCTCATTCGGTACTAACGACTTAACTCAAATGACATTCGGCTACTCAAGAGATGACGCAGAAGGTAAATTCTTGAACAGATATGTTGATCAAAAAATCCTACCTTCTAACCCATTTGAAACACTTGATACAAAAGGTGTTGGAGCATTGTTAGAAATGTCAATGGAAAAAGGTAAAGCTGTAAATCCTGCATTAGTTGGTGGTGTTTGCGGCGAACACGGTGGCGATCCGGATTCAGTTAAATTCTGCCATAAAATTGGTTTGAACTATGTATCTTGCTCACCATTTAGAATACCTCAAGCTAAACTTGCAGCTGCTCAGGCTGTTGTTGAAGCTAAAAAATAGTTCTTAAACCTATAAAAAAAGCTCCGAGAAATCGGAGCTTTTTTGCTAATATCATTCTGTTTTATCAAATATATTCGTCATTCTGAGGGGTGAGGAATCGAACCCCGAAGAATCTCATGGAATGTAGACTTCTTTCGGGGAGATCCTTCGGCTTTGCCTCAGGATGACACCCACAGTGGCGGGTTTTCCACCAGACAGCCAAAAGAGCTAAAGTCCGATTGGTTAGGATTCGCAGCAGTGGCGGCTCAGGATGACAAAATATTTTTTATGCCTCGATTTTGTTGCCCTATTTTTCGGATTTAAAATGAGCCTATTTGCGGGCGTTTTAAGCCGCATTTGTAAATATTTGTAAATAATTTTGATATTTTTTCCGATTCTTCTAAAGTTGTTTTTTTTTTGCCGAAGTTATAGATATACAAAATATAGTTTTTAGTTTAATAAGGAGAAAAACTTATGGAAATCAACACAAACCCAAACTACTTGAACAATGTTCAAAACAAAAATGCTCAAGGCGCAAATCAAGCTACCGCACAAAACAATGAATATCTATTTGCAGGAGAATTAAGCATGGGTCTGGATGGGGTCGATACATTTGAAGAAATACGAAATTTAGACTTAAACCACGATGGTATAGTATCAGCTAATGAGATAAACGCAGCTCAAACCAAACAAACGGTTAAAAAAACAGACACAGACAATAGCGGAGGTATGTCAGCACAAGAAATACAAAATGCAAATCTTAAAGTTGATGACTACACAAAAACAAAAATTGATGCAAACGAAGACGGAGAAATTACTCTAGAAGAAATGGCTAACGTAGGTGCCAGAATCTACAAAGGGCATATAGCTATCCTAGACAGAAATGGCGATGGAGAGATATCCGACTACGAATATGAAACGGCAGATTTGACTATTGCAGACACAAATCATGACAACGTAATTTCTGCAGAAGAAGCTAAAGCAGCAGGATTGGACTTAGATAAAGCACTTGTAGACTCTCAAAAAGCTGCCGACACCAACAATGACGGGGCATTATCAAAAGAAGAAATAAATAAGGCTAAACTTAAAATTGATAATTGGACCTTTGAAAAAATTGATACAAACAAAGATGGATTACTCTCGTATGAAGAAATGGACAAAGCCGGTGCGAGAATCTTTAACGATACAATAGCAATATTAGATATTGATAACGACGGTGAAGTTTCCGCAGGCGAAATAAATATGGCCCCTTGGACAATTGCAGATACAAATCACGACACACATGTATCAGAGGCAGAAGCAAAAGCTGCCGGTTTGGACTTAGGCCGCCTTGTAGCTACAGAAAAATAAGATAAGTAATTATCTAAACGGGAGTGAGAAACATGCTCACTCCCATTTTTTCGACTTTCCGTGTACAAATATATAATAAAATCAGAACTACAAAAAATCTTTTCAAAACTTAACCCTAATGTTGTTTGGTTCGTGTTAAATTTGTATTATGATGCAATATGTTCCATTACATTTACACACAGAATTTAGTCTTCTAGACGGGGCTATACGACTAAAAAAGCTTTGTCAATTTGCAAAAGAAAACGACATGCCGGCTGTCGCAATTACCGACCATGGAGTTATGTATGGAGCAATGGAATTTTGTAAAACCGCAAAAGAAGCCGGTGTCAAACCTATTATTGGCTGTGAATTTTATGTTTATGACGGAGATATAACAGAGAAAAAGTCAGGACAAGAGCTTTACCACCTTGTACTACTTGCAAAGTCAAAAAAAGGTTATGAAAATTTAGTAAAATTAGCATCCATTGCGGCAGTTGACGGATTTTATTACAAACCCAGAATAAATCATAAACTAATAGAAGAATATAAGGACGAATTAATTTGTCTTTCAGCTTGTGTTCAAGGTGAAGTTGCTAAGTTCATATTAAAAGGTGATAAAGAGGAAGCAAAGAAAAGAGCAGAATATTATAAATCATTGTTTGGGGAAGATTATTATATAGAAATCCAAGACCACGGCTTAGACCTACAAAAGCGTTCCAATCCTGATTTAATCAGAATTGCAAATGAGTTAGATATCAAACTTGTAATCACAAACGATAGTCACTATTTGTTGAAAGAAGATGCAAACTGGCATGATACGTTGTTATGTTTACAAACAAATGCCGCTAAAGATGACGAAACAAGATTTAGATTCCCTAATAATGAATTTTACGTTAAAACCGTATCTGAATTAAGAGATGCATTTAAATGGCTAGATTCTGAAACTTTTGATAAAGCAATTCAAAACACAGTTGATATTGCTGACAAATGTCACTTTATGCTGGAAAAAGGCAGAGCACCTTTGCCTAATTTTGATGTACCCGCAGGTCATACTGTTGATTCTTACCTGCATTATCAAGTTATTGAAGGTTTAAAACGCCTATATGGTGAAATTACTCCGGAACTGGAAGAACGCTACAAATATGAATTAGGCATTATCGAGCAGATGGGATTTTCAGCGTACTTCCTTATTACTTGGGACTTTATCAAATTTGCAAAAGATAATGATATACCGGTTGGACCGGGGCGGGGTTCAGCTGCCGGTTCGCTTGTTGCATATGCACTTGGAATAACAGACCTTGACCCGATTCAACACAACCTGTTGTTTGAAAGATTTTTGAACCCTGAACGTTACACAATGCCTGATGTCGATATTGACTTTTGTATTGAGCGTCGTGGCGAAGTAATAGACTACGTTGCTCGCAAATATGGAACTGATAAAGTTTGCCAGATTATTACTTTTGGTACACTTGCAGCTAAAGCAGCATTAAAAGGCGTTTGTCGGGTTTACAACATACCTTTTGCTGATGCAAACAAATGGTCACAGCTTATACCAAGCGGTCCAAAAGTTTATATTGACGATGCCCTACAACCGGGAATGGAGTTAAAAGAACTCTATGACACAAACCCGCAGGTAAAAGAAATTGTTGATATGGCAAAACAAATAGAAGGTACTAAGGTCAACTTTGGTATGCACGCTGCCGGAGTCATTATTTCTTATATGCCACTTAATGAAATAGTTCCTGTTCAGCCATCAAAAGAAGGAATCATCATTACTCAATATCCAATGTCAGATTTAGAAACATTGGGCCTTTTGAAAATGGACTTTTTAGGTTTGCGAAACCTTACTATG
>JAFQTK010000095.1 GCA_017409065.1 bacterium | reverse complement strand
GACAGGTTCTGCACCTATTGCTTATGCTACCGTTAAAACAAAAGAACCAATTTCACAAGGGTTTGTTTCTTTGCTAGAGCCGTTTCTTACTGCTTGTTTGTGTGTGTTGAGTGCATTAACAATTGTTATAACAGGTTCCTATAAAGAATATAACGAAGGGGTTTCTGGGATTCAACTTACTTCGTCGGCATTTGAATCTGTGATATCTTGGTCCCCATATGTTTTGGCTGTTGTAATAATTTTGTTTGCACTTTCTACTATTATTTCTTGGGCTTATTATGGGCAAAAGGGTTGGACTTATTTATTTGGAGAAGGCAAAAAACGTATTATATTCTATCAATTATTATTCTGTGGGGTAATTATTGCAGGAGCATCAATAAACTTAAAAAGTATAGTCGATTTTACTGATGCAGGAATGTTGGCTATGTCTGTACCTAATTTGATTGCTTTATATATATTGATGAAAGATGTTAAGTTTGATCTTGAGGTTTATTGCAAAGAATATAACGTATGCCCAAAGTTTATTACAAGAAAATCAAGATAATTTCTCATCTAAATTGATGATTTGTACTGTACTTTTTTATAGATTTTGGTAAAATAAAAACATAAATATACAATTAAAAGGATAAAATTATGCGTAATGTAATCATTTATACTGAAAATGGCAAGTCTAATATCGCAGGACTTATTAATAATGACGAATTAGATGTTCGTGTTGTTAATGTTTCTGAATTAAAAGATATGGGTGTGTTAAATCCATCGCTTGTTATTATGGAAGTATCCGAAGCTAAATTTAAAGAATTGGCGATGGTTACAAAGTTTGTTTATCCTATGTTGATTGTTAGCGATAAAGTATATAGTGATGTTACGGTTCGTGCTTTAGCATATGATTACATTTTTACACCTGTAAATAAAGAAGAATTGAATATCCGTGTTTCTAACATGGTTAAAATTCGTGAACTAAGAGATTTAGTTCGTTTAGTTTCTACGACAGATGAGCTTACAGGTTTGCACAACAGAAAATATTTGCAAGAACGTCTTGAGGGTGAACTTTCTCGTGCAAGACGTTACTCTACAAAAGTTTCTTGCGTTTTGTTTGATATTGACTTTTTCAAAACAGTTAATGATATTTATGGGTATGATTGGGGCGATGTTTTGCTCAAGCGTATGGCGGAAATGCTAAAAGGCTTAATAAGAAAAGAAGATATTCTTACTCGTTATGGTGATGAAGAATTTATCGTTATTTTGCCTAATACTCCTGAAGAAAATGCGTTTCTGTTTGCAGAAAGATTTAGAAGAGATATTGAAAAAATGGAATTTATTCCTGCGGGTGAAGATGAACGCCATCCAATAACTGTCTCCGGTGGTATTTCGTCATATCCGTTCTTGGAAAATGCAGAAGAAAATGCAAATACTTTAATCCGTTACGCAGAACATGCACTTTATAATGCGAAAAAACGTGGAAAAAACAAAATAGTCCAATTCTCACAAGTAAATATTGATTACTAGGGTAAGTCAGGTCTAGATTCAACAGCATCACGTTTGTTTATTTGAATGATATCGAAGATTTCTTCAAGTGGTTTGTCTTCGTATCGTTTGTCTTCAAATATGTTGGAATATATTGCATATTTGTCGGATTTTCCATCGAAATATAAATTACAGCTGGGTACATTCTGATTATATGTGATGATGTTTTTTTGTCCCAGTAATGCACTGAATTTTATGTTTAGTTCTTCAAATATATCTATCAACGATTGGTACAAATCTTTGCTGGGTTTGTAGCTTTTGTTCCCTCCGACTAAAATACCGGTTAATGGTTCTTGTCGTTGTAGTTGTCTTGCAGCTTTTGCAATGTAATCCTTAATATCTTTTAATTTGGATGCACCGGGGCGAAGATGAAATAAAAAACCTTCTCCTTCTTCATTCTTGATTACACCCATTGTGCAATAGCTTGCACCTTCTGAATATCCTTTTGTTAAGTATTTCGAGTCGCTTATTCTCCAAGGATAATCAACGCAGGGCATGAGTTTGTTTTGCTGTATACTTTTCGCATACGCAAGGTTAGAAACTCGAATGAGAGATTTAAAAGATGGGTTGGGATTTACTTTATTCATATTCATAGCAAAATACAAACAAAAATTTTTTTGCCTTTTGATATGTTACAAACTCTTAATATTATATATATCAAATAGTCAATTTTTATATACTTTTTGTTTTTATATATATGAGAACAAATTGGAGTCATTATGATTATAAGAGAAGTAGTCGTAGCATACGCACAAGCAATGGATGAATATCTCGCAGGGCAGATAAACACCGAACAAGGACACGGTGGCATTATTTCCTGTGGCGGAAGAAATGATACTGTTGTAAACTACACAAATGGAATGCAAATTTCAACCGGTGGCGGAAATGATTCTATCACATCTATTGCAGGTGGAGTTGTTATCGATTCCGGTGATGACGATGATTCGATTATTGCAATCGGTATGGGGACTGATATTTCTGCAGGTGCGGGTGATGACCAAATCTATTCTCAGTACAGTAATGTTAACATAGATAAAGGCACAGGTGCTGATAAGGTATATGTTACGGGTAAATTTAATATTACTGGCTTAGATAATGCACAGGATGATGTAGCAGATATAATTATGACTCCTGGATATTCGTTCCAGTATGTCAAAGGTCAAGGTTTGCTACTCGATAAGATTTATTTGGATGAAGAACCTGAGTGCGAAGAAGATGATGAGTCCGAGGACGAATCAGAAGTCATTGTTAATATTTATAACTAAAAGCCCTGTTTAACAGGGCTTTTTAATTTAATTATGACTCAATGTATTCTCTTGCACAGTCAAACATTGTGTTGATTAATCCTGCGTTGGCTTGCATATTTACTCCGGCTGCTTGCATCAGGCTTCTTAATCTGGATTCCCAAAAAGGATAAATGTCTTCTTTTTTTATATCCAGTATTTGTGCAATCAGGGTAAGTTCTTTCCAGTCTAAGGGGATTGGTGTTGCCCCTCTCAATATGTCAACAATTTCCAGTCTTTTTTTTCTGGGAAATGCTTTTAAAAATTGTACAGTAGAAAGCTTTTTTTCTTGTAATTTTTCTTTTAAAAAATCGATTGATTCGTCGATTAGGATTGGCTCTTGCGGAATTTTATATTCATCAAATTCTTCGGGTTCAATATCCATTACTGTTGCGATTCGCTCAAGTGTTGTTGAGCGGGTTGAAAACGGAATAGCATTGTCAATTAAGTTATAAACATAGGACAAAGTTACGCCAATCATTTCTGCAAAATCTTTTTTATGTAAGTTGTTGTTTTCAAGAAATAAAGCAACTTTTTCAGAACTTTTTAAATTTACTATTGATTTATTTTGGGCAGTCATAACACTCCTCCATCTAATATTTATTTATATAATTGACTGATTTTAAGAAAAATTAAATTGGTAGGTTGTAGAATGTTAATCTGTTATAATTTTTATGGACGGCTTAATAAAAAGGTAGTAAATTATGAAAATTATAGTCGGTTTGGGGAATCCAACTGAAAAATATGAAAATACACGCCATAATGTCGGGTTCAAGGTTTTGGATTGTTTGGCGAGTAGAATAAATGTATTTTTTACTCAAGAAAATAAATTTAAAGCACAGGTTGCAAAAGGTTTGTTGAACTCAGAGCAGGTTTTACTTGTGAAACCTCAAACTTTTATGAATTTATCCGGTGATGCATTGGCTTTAATAATGGGATATTATAAGGTTGATATTTCAGAAATTCTGGTTGTTTATGATGATATCGCTTTGGATATGGGAACTTTAAGATTTAGGGCGAATGGCTCAGATGTTGGGCATAATGGAATTAAGTCCGTGACAAAATGTTTAGGGGGAAATAAGAATTTTGCAAGATTAAAAGTTGGGATTGGTCCACAACCGCCATATATGCCCTCTGAACGCTTTGTTTTAGGTGAATTTACCGGACAAGAGAATTTGTTGTTAAAGGATGTTGTTTCTGTATCTTGTGATGCAATCGAGTGCTTTATAAGTTCAGGGATATCTGTCGCACAAAATAAATTTAATGGTACAATAAATCCATGACTATAAATCAAATAAAAATTAATTATATGCAATTAAGTGATATCGATGATATTTGCATTGTCGAGTCTGATGCTTATGGGAAACATCATTGGTCCAGAGATTCCTTTGTCAATGAATTGAGTAATAATTTGGCAAAATATTATGTCGCAAGAAATGAGCGGGGAGAGCTTTTAGGTTATTTAGGTGCGTGGTTGATTTTGGATGAGGCACATATAACTACTTTGGCGGTTTCATCAAAATTTAGAAGAAACAAAGTCGCTCAATCTTTATTGTTTACTTTTATTGAAGATTGCTACAAAAATATGATTAAATATATTACCTTGGAAGTAAGAGTTTCAAATGAACCGGCTATTCAGCTTTATACAAAATTTGGATTTAATTCTTTTGGAACAAGAAAGAAGTATTATCAAGATAACAATGAAGATGCTTTGATTATGTGGACTGAAAATATATGGTATGAAAAATTTAAAACTTTGTATGAAGAATCCAAAGAATTGATAAAAAATGTAGAGGTTTGTTTTGAACAGTAGCAACAAAAGAATAGAAGAAGAGTTAAATAAATTTGATTACAATAAAAACCCGTTAAGATTAACATTTGGTGTTGTTATTGTTATATTTTTATGTTCTTTTTTGATTGTTATTGCAACATTTACCGAATTGTCGTTTTCTTCGAATAAGTTGCCGACAGAAGCATTATTGCATCCTTGGGCATATTTGACTCAGGTTGATGGTGCGGTAGGACAATTTGTTTGGGGGTCAAATCATATACCTCAAATTCCGGTAATTATTTTTATTGCTGCATTGTTAGGTAGCCGTTTTGGTTTTATATCTGTTATGTTGTATATAATAGCAGGATTGACGGCTTTTCCTGTTTTTGCATTGGGTGGGGGCTTGGACTACGTTTTTCAATATAATTTTGGATACATTCTTGCCTATTTGCCTGCAGTTGTAATTGCCGGTAATATATTGGGTCGTAAATTATCCTTTAAAAATGCTCTAAAAGCAGTGTTCTTTGGGGTTTTGCTCATTCATTTTATCGGGATAATGTATACGGCAATCGTAATAATTTGTAAGCATGATTCATACCAACTTTTTATGGACATGGTTGCCATTCAAAGTGGCGTGAGGGTCATATATGATTGCATTTTTTCATTGATTGCGGTTTTGATTGCACGACCTGTAAAAAGATTTTTATGGTTGGCGATGGGCTAATTTAGATGTCAAAAAGTTTCATTTGAACTGCTTTTTGATTTTTGTAGGTTTCGTATTCAAAACAGCCTATTTCATTGACAATCGGAGAGTTTGGCGGTAAGCCTAATATGCGGCTTGCACCGGCTACGCAAGCTTTTTTGTGCTTGCAAAAAACACATATTTTCCATTCTTTTGAAGTTTTAGCCATACTTGTATTTTACATAAAAATTAATTTATTGTCTTTTCAAATTTTTTTGTAGTAAAATATTACTAAGAGTAAGGTGCCGGGGGTCGCAAAAAGGATTGAGCCGGTAGGGGGGATAAACCCCTAGACCACGGAAGAATTAGTGATTTGTGGCACTTAAAAACTAATTAATGTATCTATTACTACATAAAAAGGTGAAAAAAATGGTAAAAAAATTAATTACTCAAGACACAAGAATGTTTTTAACCGGAAATGAAGTAATTGCATACGCAGCGAATGCTGCGGAAGCAGAATTTATGTACGGTTATCCAATTACACCACAAAACGAAATTATGCATACATGGTGTAAATTGCTTCCTAAAACAGAAGCAGGTTTCTTGCAAACTGAAGACGAAATCTCAGCAGGTTTCTCAACTTTGGGCGGTATCTTGGCAGGTAAAAGAGCTTTCACAGCAACTGCAGGTCCAGGTAACGTAATTATGCAAGATGCTCAATCAATGGCTGAAATGATGAGATTGCCGTTTGTATGTGCAGTTATGCAAAGAGGTGGCCCATCTACTGCTACTGTTATTTATGCTCAACAAGAAACTCGTTTGACTTGTTTCGGTGGTAACGGTGAAGGGTTCAGAATCGTTTACTCAACAGCAGGTCACCAAGATTTGTATGATTATATGATTAAAGCTTTCAATACAGCTTGGAAATATAGATTCCCAACATATATGTTGGCTGACGGCTATCAAGGTAAAATGAGAGAACCTGTTACTCTTTATGATCCAGCATCTCGTGGAATTTCTATGGTTCCGACAGAAGCATTTTTAAGAGCTGAAGGCAAAGTTGGTGTTGATAGAGAAGCAACTCACTTGAGAAATACATTCAACCTTGAAGAAGAATTGATGGAACACTTGGATGCGTACAAAGAAGAGTACGAAAGAATTGCTCCTGAAATCGAAGAATACTTCGAATATAAAGCAGAAGATGCTGAAGTTCTTGTTATCGCTCACGGTATCGTTGCTCGTTCAGCAATGACAGCTATCGATGAGTTGAGAGCTAAAGGAATTAAAGCAGGTTTATTCAGACCGATTACTATCAGACCGTTACCGGTTAACCCAATGAGAGCAGCTGTTAAACGTGCAAAACAAGTATTGTTTACAGAATCAGCTGATGGACAATTGGCTCAAATGTGCTTAGAAAAACTTTATGGCTTGACTACTCCATACTCAACATTATTCAAAATGGGTGTTGGTGTAACAGGTGACGATATCGTAAGTAAAGTTGAAGCAATGGTTAAAGAACCGGCTACTGTATAAACGGAAATTGAAGGAGAAAAAATAAAATGGCAAACGTTTTAGAAGTAAAACCTGATTTGGCCCAAGCACAATGTGCAGAAGTCGGTGCTTCCAAATTCTGCCCTGGCTGCGGTCACGGTACAATATTAAAAACATTGGCTCAAGTTATTGATGAACTTGGCTTGAATGAAAGAGCAGTTTTCGGTTGTGATATCGGATGTTCATTATTGTCTTGGAACTATATGAACATTGATACTGTTCAAACACACCACGGACGTACAACTCCGGTTATTTATGGTGTAACAAGAGCTAACCCTGGTACTGTTGGTATCGCTTATATGGGCGATGGCGGCGGACTTGCTATTGGTTCTCAACACTTGGTTAACGCTTCTGTTAGAGGCGAAAATATGTTCATCTTGCTCGCTAACAATACTAACTATGGTATGACAGGCGGACAAATGTCACCTACTACAATGCCTGGACAAGTTACAGAAACAACTCCTTACGGACGTGACTGTTCTGTTACAGGTAAACCTGCAAAAGGTGCTGAAATGATTGCAGCTATTGCAGATCCTGAAAAAGCATATGTTGCTCGTTCTACAATGGGTAATGTTAGAGCTCTTAAAAAAGTTCTCAAAACAGCATTGGAAAACGTTGCAAACGGTGGATTCTCTTTTGTAGAAGTTCTTTCTGTTTGTCCTAACAACTGGAAAACAAACAACGTAAAAACTTTGGAAAGACTTAAACAAATGGAAGAATTCTTCGAAGTTAAAGAATTTGTTACTCCGGCTAAAAAGGAAGAGGTGTAATTATGGCAAGAACAAAAATCGCACTTGCTGGTGAAGGCGGACACGGCGTACAATCAGTTGCTAAAATTTTGGTTGAAGCTGGTTATGAAGCAGGTAAGCAAGTATTGTATATTCCAAACTTCGGTGTAGAACAAAGAGGTGGTGTTTCAATCGCTTTTTGTCAAATCGCTGACGAAAAAATCGGTGAACCAAGATATTCTAAAGCTGACATCGTAATCATGGTTTCTGACCGTGCTATTGATAGATGTTCAACTTATGTTGATGAAAATACAACAGTTATCTATGATTCATCAGTTTGTACTAAAAAACCTGAAGTTAAAGCAAAAAGAATTATCCCTGTAAATGCTAACGAAATTGCGAACACTAACCCTGAATTGGGTGCAAGAGTATTTAACATAATTATTTTGGGTGTTATTCTTGAAGCAACTAAAGTTCTTGATGTAGAAGACATCAAAAACGCTATGGAACACGCTTTGGGTAAAAAATTCGAGGCTAAACCTGAATTAAGAACTAAAAACCACAAAGCTCTTGAAGTAGGTATGAACTTGCTTAAAGAAGCAGTTGTGTAGTTTGGAGGAAATACAATGACAATGACTAAAGAAGATATCAAATATACAGGTATTAAAGTAGAAAACGTTGCAAAAGGCAAAGCTGATTGGTATTTGTTCAACAAATTATGCAAAAGCTGCTACTTGTGCGTTGCAAAATGCCCTGTAAAATGTTTAAATCCAATCGCTGAACCAAACAAAGAAAACAGCGAACTTGGTTTGTTTGAAACACCGGTTGTAAGACCTGATGCTGAAAAATGTATCGGTTGCGGTATGTGCCAAATGACATGCCCTGACTGTGCAATCAAAGTTGAAAGAAAATAGTTCAACGAGTAGTAAGATAAAAACTCCCGCTTGAAAAAAGCGGGAGTTTTGTTTAGCTAAGAATTAAGTAAGTATTCTGCAGTTGAAACTTTTCCGTCGTTGTTTGTATCAAAATCTTTAATGTTTAGTCCGATACTTTCCAGTTCTTCTTTTGATAATGCTCCATCAAAATTGGAGTCTGCATGTGCAATTGAAGAGCCGTCTTTGGTACAAATTTTACTTTCTTTTGTACCTGGCTTACTGACAGAATTTTCATGAGAGTAAGCTTCTTCTTCGAGAGAAATTAGCCCGTCGCCGTCTAAATCACTACCATTAAACCTGTAACCGGTTTGATTTTGTTCATCCTCACTTACATAGTTATCATTGTTTAAATCTGCAGCCTCAAAATTTGTGCTAACAATAAGTGTTCCAAATTCAGATTTATTTTCGTTATATTGAGATTCTGTATTCGTGGACTGTCCTGGTATTTTTATGGAATCCTTTGTTATTGTTTTGGGTTGTATTGGAGTTTTAATTTTTTCTGATGATTGTAGCTGATTAGTTGACATAATTTCCATCATCTGAGTCATCATCTGCATAAACGGAGCCATAACAGCAGTAAACGCAGCGATAAAGGTGTTGAGCATCTCGGCATTTTGATAATCTTGAGAAACAGCATTGTTTTGAGTTGCCTTTGCTTCATTTTCGTCGAATAAATTTTCTTCGACAACGTTTTCAGCGGTAGCCGAATTAGCACCTTGAGCATTTTGGTTTTGAACATTGTTCAAGTAGTTTGGGTTTGTGTTGATTTCCATAAGATTTTCTCCTTATTAAACTAAAAACTATATTTTGTATATCTATAACTTCGGCAAAAAAAAAACAACTTTAGAAGAATCAGAAAAAATAT
>JAFQTK010000094.1 GCA_017409065.1 bacterium | reverse complement strand
TGCTTATTCTTATATGGCATTGGTTCCTGTAATTCAACCACCTATTATGAAATTGTTAACTACTAAAGAACAAAGATGTATTGAAATGACTCAGTTAAGAGCGGTTTCCAAACGTGAAAAAATTGTTTTTCCGTTGGTAGTTCTTTCTCTTTGCGTAATCTTGTTGCCTGATGCTTGTCCGCTTATCGGTGCTTTGACATTTGGTAACTTGTGTAAGGAATGCGGTGTAGTTGATAGACTCTCTGATACAATGCAAAATGCTTTGATTAACATTGTTACTATTTTCTTGGGCTTGTCAGTTGGTTCAAAGCTTTCAGCTGACCAGTTCTTAACAACTCAAACATTGTTTATCTTGATTCTTGGTATTGTTGCATTCAGCTTTGCAACAGCTGCAGGTGTAATAATGGCACACATTATGAATTTGTTTTCAAAAACAAAAATCAATCCGCTTATTGGTGCAGCAGGTGTATCAGCTGTTCCGATGGCAGCTCGTGTAGCAAATAAAGTTGGTTTGGAATATAACCCTAACAACTACTTGTTAATGCACGCAATGGGTCCAAACGTTGCAGGTGTAATTGGTTCAGGTGTTGCTGCAGGTGTGTTACTAGCACTTTGCCACTAATACAATTTGTTAAATTTAAAAAACTCCTGAGAAATCGGGAGTTTTTTGTTATTTATAATCAGCTTCATCGATTTTTCCAGTTTCTAAAACTTTCCCTGTTAAATAAGCTTTGGTAGGAATAGTTTCTCGTTGTGCTTCACTAGACCAATCATTTATTGTATCCCAGCTTGTATAGTAATTGTATGAATATGTGTTTAGACTTTTAGACCCTAAAGGGAATAATGTTCCGGCATTGAAGCCTTTTTGTGGAATATCGGCTATTACAAAAATATGCTTATCTTTGCCAAATATATTTGGACCTTTGGTATCGCTATTTGTATCAACAATAATACCCAATTTGCAATACCCACCATCCCAATAACTATAAGTTATTCCATCAGTTGTTTGAAATTGATTAGTTTTTTGTGACGATTGTGTATTATTTATCTTTGTATATTGTATCGTTTTAAATTGTTTAGATAAATTATTCATAAAAATTTCAGAATCAAAGTTGGCAGATGTATTGTATGCACATTCAAAGTCTGTGCCACATCCGATTTCCATCGGAAAAAGTTTTATAGCATTTGAAAGATTTGAATAAGCTTTTTTAAGTGCTGTGATGTGTTGTTGGTTGTTTATGTTTGTCATCAATGTAGGTACTGTCATTGCAGCTATGACTCCGATAATAGACAAAGTAATTAAGGTTTCTGCTAGAGTGAAAGCTTTTTGTTTAAAACTTTTTTTGATTGGGATTTCTTGCGTTAAAGGAACAGAAAAAGCTGTTCTTGTTTCAGAAACGATGTATGAGTCAAATTTCATTTGTTATCTCCCTTTTGTAATCCTACACCAATAATATATCCAACTTTACGAAAAAACACCTATTTATGGATGAAAATATTTTATTAGGCTAACGTTAGTTATTTTATTAAGCAGTAAAGCTATTTGTAACAGTGTACATGTATTCCAAAAATTGTTTGTAGTATATCAAATGAGATTCGCCATTAATTACTACATCGCATTCAGATTTTTGTGGTTGTACATATTTTTCTGCCGCAATTTGGACGTAATCCCAATGTTTTAAGGCGTTTTCATCATCTTGATTACGTTCTGCCGCACGATTTAAAAACCAACGTTTTTGCAATTTTTTGTCTATATCAACAAATATTTTTATGTCAAAAATATCTTTAATATCTTTATAAACAGTAGCCATTCCTTCTACCACGACTATCTTTTTTGATAGTTTAGGTATGGCTTTGGGAACACTGACTCCAGTTCCGTTTACCAAATATTGAGGGATTTTTATATCTTCGCCGTTTTTTAGTTTAACTAAATCTTCTTTTAATAATTTAAGCTGAAAACTTTCGGGGGAATCTACATCATATCCATGGTCACGCAATGAATCAAAACTTCCGTATTTTTTAATAAGTTCTGATATATCATTAAAATAGTTATCCGCACTGATAATTTCAATTGGCATATCAAACTTTGCAATAGCTTCTTGAATGGTTTTGCAAATGGTTGTTTTTCCGCTTGCACTTTCACCTGTAATAGCTATCATAATGCGTTGATTAGGGTTATCTATTAATCTTCTTGAAAAACTTGAAATAAAATCCGGTTTTATCTCTTTAAAAATAGGAATTTCGTTCTTCTTATCGTGTGCAACGATTTTTTTTAATTTTGACTGAAGATAAAACGCCAAAAACTCTCGCCCAGCCTTAGTTGAAAAATCCGGTTTTGACAGTTTTAAATTTTCTGTTTGTTTTTCTTTTTCTATCAGACTTATCATATGTTACTAATAATATCCCTAAATATATTAATTTGCTATTTATGTTGAAAAAGATTTACAATTCATTTTCTTTTATTGAATCATAAACTTTTTTAATTTCTTGAATGTCTTGCCACATGAGCCATTTTGGGCTACCTTTTTCTCTTGAATCATTTCTTAAAAGATAAGAAGGGTGAAAAATTGGCATCATTTTTGCACCATTTGGTCCATCAAACCATTTGCCTCGTATTTTTGTTATACCCAACGGAGTATCAAGCATTGATTGCACTGCAACTCTTCCGCATAGCAAGATAATTTTTGGTTTTAGTATTTCCAGTTGTGCATCTAAATATTCTCTACAAGCTTCTTTTTCTTCCGGTAATGGGTCACGATTATCAGGTGGGCGACATTTTAGCGTATTACAAATATAAACATCTTTTTGTCTGGAAAGACCGACAGATGTAAATATTTTATCCAAAAGCTGTCCTGCTTTTCCTACAAAAGGTTCGCCTTTTTGATCTTCCCAATACCCTGGGGCTTCACCTATCAAGACCATATTGTTGTTTGGCTTTCCTGATGAAAAAACAAGATTTGTTCGAGTCTTGCAAAGTGAACATTTTTGACAAGATTTGCATTTTTCTTCAATATTATCTAGTTCCAGTGACAAATTCATACTATTTTACGATTTCTTTTTGGTATGCCCAAGCAGAGTGGTTATGAATACTTTCAAATGCTTCACATTCGACTTCAAATTGAGTTATAACATCATTTTTGCGAAGTTTAAGAATTATATCCCTGATAACATCTTCCACAAATTTTGGGTTTTCATAGGCTGTTTCGGTTACAAACTTTTCATCTTCTCTTTTTAAAATAGGATAAAGTTCACAGGACCCGCAACTTTCTGCTAATTTGATTAAGTCTTCAAGCCAAATATGGTCTTTTTCATTGTATTTTACAATGATTTTTATCATTGCACGTTGATTGTGGGCACTGTACTTTGATATTTCTTTTGAGCAGGGGCAAAGAGTTGTTACCGGTACTTTTACACCTAATAAAAATTCATAATTGTCATCAGAATCGAGATTTCCCTCGAAAGAACAGTCATAGCCCATAACGGATTGAGCTTTACTTACAGGTGCTTCTTTTTTTATAAAATATTTAAAATTGAACTTAACATGAGCACTTTGAGCTTCGAGTTTTTTTTGAAAATCTTTTAAGATACCTTTTATATCAACTCCTAAAAGGTCTTTTGATCTCCAATCATTCAAAACTTCCATAAATCTGGACATATGAGTCCCTTTGTAATTTCTGGGTAAATCAACACTCATTCGAGCTTTTGCTGATACTATTTGGTTGCTTTCATTTTTACGTTGAATAATAAGTGGGATTTCAACATCTTTGACACCTACTTTTTGGATGTCTATCCCACGATTATCTTCGAGATTTTGAATATCTTTTAATAATTTAGTCATTGTTTTCTTCTTTTGACATATCTTCCAGATTTTCCAAAAGCTTTTTCGCCGCCAATCTTTGAGTTTCGGGAGAAGAAACTCTTAGTGTTTCGATTGCTTTAAGCAAGACAGGGTCGTGGTCATACCAGCGTTTCCCTGTGTATTGGTATTCATTAACCATTTCATAAACACGTTCAATCACGTCTTTTGCTATGTCTTCTTGAAGCTTTACAATAAAATCAGTCGCTCCGGCTTGTTTATCCGCAGGTTGTAATCTTAATAACTCTAACGCTTCTTTTAAAAGTGGGTCTTTGTCGTACCAACGTTGATATTCCATTACATTTTCCTTATATTATTTCATCAATATACTTTTTAACTTGTTGAAAAACTTCTTCAATAGAAAGATTTGCATCAATTACTTTAACTCTGCTTGGTTCTTGTTTTGCAATTTCTAAATAACCATTGCGGACTCGTTTATGAAATTCATTTCCCGCTGATTCCATTCTATCTTTTTCGGCTCCTACTCGGGTTTGTGCAATTTCCTCAGAAACGTCAAAAATCAAAGTTAGGTCAGGTTTTAAACCTTGAGTAGCCAAGTTGTTAAGCATTTTAATTTGTTCAATATTTTCACCACGTCCATAGCCTTGATATGCAATGGTGGAATCGGTGTGCCTGTCACACAAGACAATCTTGCCTTCTGCGATTGCAGGTAAGACAAGTTTTTCTATATGTTGAGCTCTATCAGCAAGAAATAGAAACGCTTCTGCTGTGGATGCTACATCTCCGTCATAGTGCAGAAGAACTTCTCTTAGCTTTTGTCCTAACCCAATTGAACCGGGTTCTCTGGTTTTTATAATATTTTGACCTTTTTCGCTCAGGTATTTCTCAACCAAGTTTAGCTGTGTAGTCTTTCCGCAACCGTCACCGCCTTCGAATGTTATAAACAAGCCTTTTGGAGTATTCATTATATTCTATCCACTCCCATGTATGGTCTTAGAACTTCAGGAATTATAATTGAGCCATCAGCTTGTTGGAAGTTTTCAAGTATAGCTGCAAAAGTTCTTCCGACAGCTAAGCCTGAACCATTTAGTGTGTGAACAAATTCAACTTTTCCTGTTTCTTTGTTTCTATATTTGATATTTGCTCTGCGAGCTTGGTAATCGCCAAAGTTTGAACAACTTGAAATTTCTTTATAATCGTTGTAAGAAGGCATCCAAACTTCTAAGTCATAACATTTTTTAGCAGAAAAACCTATATCGCCGCAACAAAGTGCAACTCGACGGTAAGGCAAACCTAATAGTTCTAAAACTTTTTCTGCATTTTGAGTCAATTTTTCGTGTTCATCAGGTGAAGTTTGAGGTGTACACAATTTTACAAGCTCAACTTTGTTGAATTGGTGTTGTCTGATTAGCCCTCTTGTATCTTTCCCTGCCGAGCCTGCTTCTCTACGGAAACAAGGTGTGTATGCTGTCATATATTTAGGCAAATCTTCTTCGGACAAGATTTCATTTGAATAAATGTTTGTGACCGGAACTTCTGCTGTTGGAATCAAGAACAAGTCTTCGTTTTCGCATTTGTACATATCTTCTTTGAATTTAGGAAGTTGACCTGTTCCTTTCATTGCTTCAGAATTAACCAAAACAGGAGGTAAAATTTCTTCGTATCCGTGTTCTTGTGTGTGAGTATCAAGGAAGAAGTTTATTATCGCACGTTCCAATTTAGCTCCCAAGCCACGGTATAAAGAAAATCTTGACTGTGCTAATTTTACACCTCTTTCAAAATCTACAAAATTCTTTTCTACGCAGATGTCCCAGTGTGCTTTAAGCTCAAAGTCAGCTTTGGTTGGTTCTCCAAAAGTTTTTATAACAACATTATTATCTTCTGTTAAGCCAATTGGGGTTGTTTCATCCGGTGTATTAGGAATGTGAAGAAGAAGTGTTGTTTGTTTTTCATTTAATTCTGATTCTTTTTCTTCTAAATCTTTTATAGATTCACCCAGTTTGCGAACTTCTTCTTGAATTGCATCTGTGTTTTCTCCATTTTTTTTCATCATCCCAATTTTTTGAGATTCATTTTTTCTTTTTGCTCTTAATTCATCAGCTTCAAATTGTAGTTTACGTCTTTGTGCATCAATTTCCAAAACCCCGTCGATAGAAAGTTCAGGATTACGTCTTTTTAATAATTCATTAACCTTTTCAGGATTTTCTCTAATAATTTTAATATCCAGCATTTTTTAGCCTCTTTTTACTCTCATATACCTTAAATCATACAACAATTATTTTTATGGTTCAAGGATTTACAACAATTTTAATATGTCAAAAAATATAGTATGAGCTTATCTGTTTATTTTGTTAGTAAAGTTTTGTAAAAAAATAACAGAATCCTTAAAATTAGTAATAACTTTATTTGTCACAAGGTTTAAGATATTTGTGTATTTATAGGAGTATTTATGATGAAAGTTAATTCTTATTCTAACAATCAAGTTAATGTAAATTATTTGAAACAAGCCAGACCTTCTTTTGGTTTTAAAGTTCGTTATGGTGGAACAGATGATGTTGCATTGGCTTTCGATAGAGCTATGCCAGCTGAGTTCAAAAAACATTTGGAAAAAGTGAATCTAATTAATAAATTGAGAAAAGAAATTGATTCTTATGAGTTCAGAGGGGTAAAAGCTCCACAAGAATTATTAGCTGCCTTTGAACGTTTAAAAAAGGATGTCTAATTTAAAAGAGGAAAATTTTTCCTCTTTTAAATTTATTTAGAAACTTTTTTAATTTTTCTTCTCAAATATTTTTTTGCGGTTTCAACCGCTGTTCTTTCATCATAAAAAATATGATTGATTCCTATTTGCTCAGTAATTTTATGATTATCTAATTGATTTTTTATTTCTTCATTCTTTATAACCATGAAAAGTTTTATGTGTTGTGATTTTAGGCGAACAATAATATCTTCTAATGCAAATATTGCAGAAATATCCAGTTTTGCACCGGATTCATAGTTTAAAATCAAATATTTAGTACCTAAAATTTCATCAAACTTGGAAACGACTTGAGTCGCAGAACCAAAGAAAAATTGACCGTCTATGTGGACAACACGAATTTTGTATTGAAAATCTTTAACTAAATTTGCTTCAAGCAGCATTATCTCTTTGTCATAAATTTCTTTAATTTCTATATTTGTTTGGTCAGCAATTCTTTTTGCATATAATATTGCGGCTAAAACAATACCGACCCCGATTGCGAATATTAAGTCATGAAATACTGTCAGAAAGAAAACAACCAAAACGACAACCAAATCGTCTTTTGGTGCGTATTTTATAACCTTCAAAAGTTTTGTATCTATAATATCATAGCCAATTTTTATAAGGATTCCTGATAAAACAGCTAGTGGAATTTCTTTTGCATATGGTGCTAAATAAAATATTACCGCCAATAAAACTCCGGCATGAACAAAGGCAGCAAGTCTAGTTTTAGCTCCGGCTTTTACCGCAGCAGCACTTCTCATTGTTGCACCTGCACCGATTACTGCTCCAAAAAGCCCACAAATCATATTCCCGATGCCGTGAGCCATTAAAGCACGTTTTGTTTTGTATTTTTCTTTTAATAAAGAATCCAAAACAAGTGTGGTTAGAAGTGTTTCCACTGAACATATTACTGCAATTATTATTGCGGTTGGTGAAAGCTTAATGAAGTCCTCAAAATTAATTGTTGGAATTATTATTGTGGGTAGTTGTACATTAATTTCACCGATTCTTTCTACTTGGATATTTAATATTACGGAAATCCAAGTAACAGCAAGTAGTGCTAACAGTTGGACGGGAAATATCTTGTTTACCCATTTAGGCAAAAAGAATATAATAGCCAAAGTTAATATCGCCAAAACAAAAGGCTCTGTTGATACTTCGCTTAGCATTGTCGGTAGATTTTGTAATGTGTTTATTGGTGAGGATGCCATTTTGTAGCCCAGTATCGGTGCAATTTGTAATATGATTAGTATCGTTCCTACACCGTTCATAAACCCTGAAATAACAGGATACGGCACAAATTTAACTATATCGGTGCATTTTGTCCAAGATAAAATAAGTTGGAAAAAACCTGTTAAAAACAATATGCCAAGTATTAGTTCAGGCTGCCCTGCATAAACTGCAACAGCAGAGGCAAGAACGATTGCACTAGGTCCGGTTGGACCTGAGATTAGCGGTAATTTGCAACCTAGCAGTCCAATTACAAGAGATAAAATTATTGCTCCCCATAATCCTGCACCGGCACCTAAGCCAGTTGCCACGCCAAACGCAAATGCTTGGGGCAGTGCAATAATTGCAGCAAGAAGCCCGCCCAACAAATCGCCTTTGGTAGTATTTAAAAAGTTTTGTATTTGTGATTTACTAAGTTTGTTCATCATATTTATAATGGTATCAGAAAATGAATATTTTTATAACCGGAACGGATACAAATGTGGGTAAAACTTTTATAACAGCAGGACTAGCTGCTCTAATGCAGTCTTTAGGTTATAAAACAGGTGTTTACAAACCTTTTCAAACAGGGGCTGAAGATAAGAATGGTTTTCTTTTAGCTTCGGATTTGGCATATATGAAAAAAGTTGATGCATTTGTAGAAACATCTTGTACTTATATAATGAAGCCATCAGCTGCCCCTGCATTAGCTGCTGAAATTGAAAATATACATTTTGAAGCTAATTCAATAATTCGTGATTATAAATTGTTGAATGATAAATGTGAGCTTGTTATTACGGAAGGTGAAGGCGGTTTGGCGATGCCTGTTTCTCCTCAATATTTAACGAGTGATATTGCAAAAATGTTGAATGTTCCTGTGGTGATTGTGGTTCGTCCGGATTTGGGGGCTATAAATCAAACTTTGCTAACAATAAATTTTGCTAAGCAACAGGGGCTTAATGTAAGAGGGGTTATTATAAATAGATATCCTCAAGGTACGGATAATATTGCGATTAGAACCCTTCCTCGTCTAATTGAAGAATATTCTGATGCGAAGGTTCTCGGAATTATTAGAGATATAGAACCTTTTTATTCGTTAACTCCGGGGGCTTTGATTGATACTATTTTGAATAGTGTTGATGTAGAAAAAATATTTGAAATTACTATTCCAAAACTTAACATGGGGGTTTAAAATGACTGAATTTAAAGAAATTTCACCATTAGAATTGCAAGAAAATGCATTTAAACTTATTGGTAAAGATTGGATGTTAATATCTGCACAGAACCAAGGACACGTTAATGCAATGACTGCTTCTTGGGGCGGTGTTGGTGTTATGTGGGCAAAAAATGTTGCATTTGTAGTTATTCGTCCTCAGCGTTATACAAAAGAATTTGTTGACGGTTCTGAAAAATTTTCTATCTCCTTTTTTAAAGAAGAATATAAGAAAATGTTGAATTATTTTGGTACTGTTTCGGGAAGAGATGAAGATAAAATTTCAACTGCTAATTTGGCTATGATGTTTGACTCAGGTGTACCTTACTATAAGGAATCTAAACTGACTCTTTTTTGTAAAAAATTATATAGCCAACAGCTTGATGAAAAGAGTTTTTTAGATAGGAAATTGATTGATGTTTGGTATCCAAAATCAGATTATCATACGCTTTATGTAGCAGAGATAGAAAAAGTGCTAGTCAAGGCTGAGTCTTTAAATTAAAAAGAAAAAGCGATGGCTCAATTGTCGTCAGTGAATCATTGTCTGCGTAAGCTCTACCCGTTATACCCAAATACAACACCACCACCGCTTATCCTTACGCAACGGGAATTTATTAGACTTTGTACTTCTTGTTTTGGAGTACAAATAGAATAATAAGACATGAAACGTCAGGTGTCAATGTTTTATATTGGAATGTGTAGTTTTTTATCATGGATTCTGTTCAAAAACAGCTTTGGTATTTTTATTTCTACGAAGCTTTGGTATAATGGTATTAATCATCCATAAAGATTATGCCTTTCTGGTATAATCTGATAAAATTATGATAGAAAGTTGGTTTATTATGATTTATCAAAGCAAAACAGAAATTGAATATCCTTACTTAACCAAACCGGTCGAAGTTTATGCTATGCCATCAGGACATAAGATTGTGCTTGCTCACAAAGAAGGTGGGCTTGTTAATATTTCAACTTGGGTTAAAACAGGTTCAATTAATGAGGATGATAAGATTAGTGGGATTTCTCACTTTTTAGAACATTTAATGTTTAAAGGTACTCATAAGCATAAGGCAGGCGAGTTTGACAAAACATTAGAGGCTTATGGTGCTATTGTTAATGCTGCAACATGGAAAGATTATACATTTTATTATGTAACATTGCCTAAAGGACCCGATGATAAATATTTTAATGAAGCAAT
>JAFQTK010000007.1 GCA_017409065.1 bacterium | reverse complement strand
TTTGCTTTATTAGATGAGGTTGTTAGTGTAGTATTTTTATTGTAGCTGTCAACAGTAGGATTTTTTATGCCAAAGCTTGGCATAAATATCGGATTTGTTGTCTTATTAATCTGTTTTGGCTGTATATTTGAGGGGGATAAACTAATTAACATATTTATCACAAAACTCAAAAATAAAAAAGTTTGCTATTAAATAAAATATTACCTAACTGGGTAATAGTAATAAAGGTATAAATTTTTTATCATTGTGTAATGACTATTACAAGATGTTTATATTCGGTTTTTGTAGCTGTTATGTTGGAGTTTTTTGTTGCTTCTTCAGGTTGTTTTGCTGCAAGATTGTATCCTGAAAAACTTTATCAAAATCTTTGGTGTGACTCTTATGGTGGCATTGCAGAATTTTTGTTGCCTGATAACACGAGAGTTGATTGTGTTTTGAGTGATTATGCAATAGAATTTGATTTTGCTAATAAATGGAGTGAAGCAATCGGTCAGAGTTTGTATTATGGGTATTGTTTAAATAAAACTTCTGCCATTGTGTTAATTATGGAAAACTATGAATCGGATAAAAAATATTTAACAAGATTAAATAAAATAGCTTCTTTGTACGGAATTAAGGTTTGGACGATTGGACCTGATTATGTTGAAAATTTTGCAAATACTAAAATTGTCAAAAAATAAAAGGAGTACTTTGTTGTACTCCTTTTAAGTAATATTTGTTCGGATAATTAGTAAACGATAACTAATTCTTCTCCAGGGTTTAGGCTAGAGTTGTTGGAAGCACTCGGAAGAATTAAGTATTTAACTTCATCTGTAACTTCATAAACAACACCGAATACACCACTAACAAGAAGTTTTCCGATATCGTAAACACCTTTTCCAACGGTAATTACGCTGCCGCCAAGACTTCTTAAACCTGCAACAGGCTGTAATGACAATGTATTAACAAAAGTGTTTGATAAGTTGTCGCCGAATTGCTCAAGTCCATTTCCAACAATGTCTACTCCGGAGCCTACTGTTCTTCCTGCAACACCAACAATTCTTGCCGCAGTTGACAATGGAGCTCCAAATAATCTTGCTATGAAGTTAGGATTTTTGATTGTATCAGCTTGAGCTTCTGAAATGTTTGTTGGAAATTCAGCTTTTATTCCATCACCAACAATTTCAGTGAATTTAACTTTAATGTATCCTGGGTTGTTAACTCCTGGTCTTGCAACTTCAACCACTTCACCTTTAACAGTTGAACCTTCTGCAAATGTTTGACCTGCGATGGTAGCTGATTGAGTTGTTTTTGCTGTGAATTTTTCTCCGACATTAGAAGTTTTTGCACTCAATCTTTCGTCAAGTTTGATTGTCAAATATGTCGGTGTATATGTGTTTGCAGCTGTTTCAGGTACGCAATTTTTAGTCGTACTCATAAATGTTTTCAAGCTGCCAACCAAATATGCAACTTGTTCTTTAGAAAGATATTCTTCACTTGCAACTTTTGCAGGGCTTGGAACGTTAGCCAAAACATCAGAGGCTACAACCTCTTTGGTTGCAGGAATAGCCCATTGTGGGATATATTGCATTTCATTCCCTTTAAACTCAGGGATGATTAAGCTTTTGTCTGTTTTTACATCTATAAGTTTTGCAATTGTTGCAAAAACTTCCGCTTTTGTTACAGGTTGGTCAGGTTTAAATGTGTTGTCAGGATACCCAATCATAACGTCTGCAGCAAGTGCTTTTGCAATCCATTTTTGTGCCCAGTATTCAGCGGTAATGTCAGAATATGGAATTTCAGCTGTTTTTTGGATAGAAAGTCCTTCTGCTAATACTACTGCAAGTTCAGAACGAAGAATAGGCATATTCTTGTTCCAAATTTTTTCGGTAGTATTTTCTTTTATAGTTGTTAAAACATCTTTAGCCCAAGCATCGACAGCGACGTTTTTCTTTGCAAATACACTGTTAGTGCTTTTTAAGATTTTTCCGCCAACTGTGTAAACTGCATCTGCAGAAATAGTTTCTTGTGCTGTTGAACCAAACATTGTTGGGTGAGCATAAGATTGAACATTTTGCTCATCGGCTGCAATTGCTGCACCTGCTATTAAACAAGCAGCACCAACTGAAGCTAAAGCTCCACATAATTTTTTCATTAGTTTCTCCTTTTCTTTTCCATTATATTCATTAAATACTAACCAGATGACTAATTATACACATAATATGCTGAGTTCGTCAAGAATTTTAAGATGGGATAATTGTAACTTGTTTTAGTGATTCTATTGAATAAATAGAGGTTTTAGAAAGTTCTTCTTTTGATAATTGTCCGGTTGCAACTAATATTGTTTTTTCTATTCCTGCATTTTTTCCAGCAAGATAATCCATTGGTGCATCTCCAATAATAATAGCATTTTTGGGGTTTGTATTTGTTTCCGTAAGTGCAATTTTAGTTAAAGCTCCGCTTTCTTTTGTTTTGGGGGATGATTCTCGCCCTACAATAGTAGAAAATAAGTTTTCCCAACCAAAGTGTTTAATAGTCAGATTGGTTGATTCTACGGAATCGGAAGTTATTATTCCGAGTTTTATGCCAATTGATTTTAGCTCTTTCATAAAAATAACAGCATCTTCAATAGGTTTAATGTAGTCGAACATGTTGCTGTAAAATTTTTTGCTTACATTATCAAAAATCACTTCCAGTTCTTCTGTTGAGGTTTTAATATTGTGTTTTTTTAAATCGTTTTTGAATATTTCTATAATTTTTGAGCGAGAATAAAGTGCTGTAATCCCATCTTTAAGCATTTTTTTTGAATCTACATCATAACCGAGATATGAACATAATGTTGTGTATAATTCGTCCTTTAGATTGTATATTTTAATGATTTCGACCGCTCGTAATTCGGTCATTTTGCCCCAAAAATAGTGTAGGTCAATAAGTGTACCGTCTTTGTCGAAAAATACGGTGTCAATATCATTAATTCGCCAGTCTTTAGTTTTTAGGCTAATCAATTTTCATATTCTCCAAAGAAACATCAATTAACGATTTTGCGATTTTTATGGCTTCGTTCAGTTTGTCTTGGTCTTGCAGTAAGTTGTCAATCGACAAGTATTCTTTAACTATTTTTCTGGCATATGAGCCAACTGCAAGACAGTTTATTTTTACACCACAACTTTTTGCAAGTTCGGTCGATTTTGTATTTGTTCCACCTGACATCATTATATATGCAGGAAGTTTAGCGTTTTGGAATAATTGTGCCGTTGCAACAGCTTGCAAGGTAGTGCCGAGCTCTTCATTGTTACCGCTCATTGCAACTCCATCAGCCTGGATAATTGTGGTGTAGGGTTGCCTGTTTTCTAATATTCTTTTAATTCTGGCTAAAAGTTTTTTGTCGCCAAGTTCTGAACGGTCAACAGATATACATAGCATTCCATTGTATAATTCGTTGATTAGCTTCCATTTGTCAATAACTTCTTCTTCATTTTCAGATATTGCGTGAAATTCAATACAATCAATGCCCTTTTTTATTAATTGTGGCAAAATTTCATTATAGTCTTGTAGTTGGGAAAACATTGTAATGGCTTGCGTTGGGCAATCTTTTTCACAAAGTCCGCAACCTAAGCAACGTTCTTTTTTTACCTGTATTGGGTTGTTTGTTGCTATTGCATCGTGAATGCAAACATCAGCACATTTGCCACAGCTTATGCATTTAGTTTTGTCAATTACAGCTTTAGTTATGTGAGGGTCGCCGGAGATACCAATACTTACACAAATATATCTATCTTTGGTAATGCCTGCGTTTTCGAGTCCTTTTTTTGCCGCATCAACAATTTCAGGTTTTGCACAAATATCAAAAAATTGGCAACCTGCTTTTGAATATATAGTAACTAATTTTTCCACTTCTGCGGCATCTTCATTCCCTGCACCGCAAACCAGTTTGAAACATTGGTTTTTATCTAGTAGATTTTTCAACATTTTTATTTCCCGATTTTGTATTTATATTGTAATTATATTCCTATATCAACCGTAGGCAAGTAATTTTTTTGTTTACGGGTTGTTCTTAATTAAGAAGTGTAAATTTTTTTAGGTTCTAAGTTCAAAAAACTTTTTCTCAGGTTTTCGACTATTCGCATACTAAGAAGTGTGTAAGTTTATTATTTAAGAAGTGAGGAATGAATATGCAAGTTAACGCAATTGGTAATGTATCTGTTAATAAAACGAATACAAATATTGCAAAATCAAAAGGTTTTTCAAGAATGGATATTTCTTTTTCAGGAAATGTTCGTTCCAAAGATGTTACATCTAAATTATCAAAAGAAAATTCTAACCTTGTTTTTACTGCGAATGATAAAACTGCTAAAGTAAGCATTAATGGTAAAAATATTGACAGAAAAAACATCTTGGTTACAGGTGCATCAGGTTATATTGGTTCTCACACCGCTAAGTATTTGTTGGAAAACGGTTATGATATTGTAACAATCGATAACTATACATTAGGTAATAAAGATGCAAACAAAGAATTGAAAAAAATTGCAAAAGAAAACGGAGCTAAATTTAAATCTTATTCAGTAGATATTGCTGATAGTAAAGGTGTAGGTAAAATATTTAAAGACAATAAAATAGATGCAGTTGTTCACTTTGCGGCTTATTCTCAAGTTGGTGAATCGGTAAAAGATCCTTATAAATACTATTTGAATAATACAGCTAAAACTACAATGCTTTTGGATGAAATGAGAAAAGCAAATGTTAATAAAATTGTATTTTCTTCAACTGCAGCGACTTATGGTGATCCTGATGCCAACGAAATTCCAATTAAAGAATCAACTCCACAAAAACCTATCAATCCATATGGTAAGTCAAAACTTATGATTGAAAATATTATGGATGATGCGGATAAGGCTTATGGATTGAAAAGTATTCGTTTAAGATACTTTAACGTAGCAGGTAGTGCAACTGACGGTAGATTAGGTGAGGAGCATAATCCTGAAACGCACTTAATTCCAAATATTTTATACGCTGCAAAAGCACAAGCTAAAGGTGAAGGCGGTAAGCCGTTCAAAATGTTTGGTACGGATTATCCGACACCGGATGGAACTTGTGTGAGAGATTATATTCACGTTGAAGACTTGGCAAGAGCTCACGGCTTAGCTTTACAAAAACTTATGAATGGCGGTGAAACAGGATTCTACAACCTTGGCTCCGGTTCAGGTTATAGTGTAAAAGAAGTTTATGAAACTGCTAAAGATGTTACAGGTGTAGATATTCCATTAGTTATCGAAGATAAAAGAGCAGGTGACCCACCGACTTTGATTGCTTCAAATGAAAAAGCTAAAGAAGAATTGGGATGGGAACCTCAGAAATCTTTAGAAGATATGATTTCATCAGCTTGGAACTGGATTAAAAATGACAAGTGGAAAAAACACTAATCAGAATAAATGAATAGGACAGCTCGCATTAGCGGGCTGTTTTTTTAATTAATTTATAGTAGAATTACTTGTATGGTAGCTTTGTTGGGAGATATTAATGAAACGAATTTGTTTGATAATTCCTGTTTATAATGCTTATAACGCAACTAAAAAGTGTTTGAATAGTGTTTTAAGAAATTTTGATTTTACCATTGGCGAAGTTGTTATTGTTGATGATTGTTCATCAAAAAAAACAGCTTCTTTTTTGCATAAGTTCACACAAAAATATCCTACAAAGTTAAAATTGATAAAAAATGAAGAAAATCAGGGGTGGCTTATAAGCTGCAATAAAGCAGCAGCGGAAACAAATGCAGATATAGTTGTGTTTTTAAATAGTGATACTGAGATATCAAGCGATTTTTGTTCCAAGATTATAAATTGTTTCAAATCTGATGAGAAGATTGTTGTTGCATCTCCTGTTTCATCAAATTCTGCAAGGTATTTTATCCCGCAAGTTCTGCCTAAAAAAATTATGAATATCTTTTTTGATAAACATGAGCCTGTTTACCCTAATATTGATAATGCAGAAGGTTTTTGTTTTTGTGTCAGAAATACTTTTATTAAACAGTATGGATTGTTTGATTCTATTTATGGATTAGGTTACTGCGAGGAAGTGGATTTCTGTTACAAAGCTTACAACTTGGGTTTTAGATGTGTCTTGATAGACAATCTGTATGTCTTGCACCAACGTCACAAGAGTTTTGGTAAAATGAGAGATAAATTACTTTCTCAAAATAGCAAAATATTTTACAAAAAATGGGGGGATTATATTAGTGATAATGTAGAAGGCAGTATTTATAATCCGAATCCCGTAAAACTTATTTTTGGTAAAAACTTTTCATTTTTCTCAAAGCTTCTTACATTTTTGATTAAGGCTAGAAATGTTTTTAGAAATGGTCGATTACTGGAATTGGGAAGGTTGACTTCTCTACAAATTAAATTTATGCTGCAATCAATCAAGCGAGCAAGCAAACGTCGTGTCGTTTACACCTGTATTTCAGGCGATTGCGACATCGTTCCAATAATTCAAAATTATTACAATCCGGATTGGGATTATGTTTGTTTTACTGACAACAAAACGTTGAATCGTCTTAAGCGTTTTGCTATGTGGAAAATTCGACCTTTAAAATTTGATGGTTTGGATAGTACGAGAAATGCTCGTTGGCACAAAACTCATCCGTCTGAATTGTTTCCAGATTATGATGAAAGTGTGTGGATAGACGGAAATATTAATATTTTGACAAATTATTTGTTTCTAAAAATAGAGCAAAGCAATAAAGATATGCTGATTCCTATTCATTATTGCAGAAGCTGTGTATATAAAGAAGCGAATGTTGTGAAAAAATTAAAAAGGGATTGTCCGGAAATTGTCAATAAGTATCTAAGTTTGATTGAAAATGATAATTTCCCAAAAAATTACGGATTGAATGAAACCAATATAATATACAGAAGGCACAATGTTCCGGCAATTATTAATGTTATGAACGAGTGGTGGCGAATTATAGAAAACCATTCTAAGCGTGACCAGTTATCTTTGTCTTATGTGTTATGGAAAAACGATATCAAAATTGATGATATAAGCATAGAAAATGCTCGAATTGATTACGAGAATTTTAAAATGTATACTCATAATAAGTTTGAATCAGGTGCCGGTAAAATATTAAGCTTCTTATTTAGATAGAGTTATTTAATTGTAAAGTAGATTTTTACAATTAAATTGTAAATTTTGAAAAATTTATTTTAGTTTTTGTTCTCAAATTCAATAATAGTGCTAATATTTTTGTCAATTGCCCGATTGTCTAGGGTCGAAATACAGCCTTGTAGTGCGTTTAGAAATTTTTTATTATGTAAGCAGGTTAACGGTTTACATTTTAAAAAGGAGATAAAATATGACTAATCAAAACTACAACACAAATTATCAAGGCAATGATTTTTTGGCTAACTCAAATCTTGTGCATGTTGACGCATACACGAGAGATGACGGAACTCCGGTGAGAGAACATTATCGTTCAAGACCGGATGGTGTAAACTATGCCACTCAACAAGCGGTTTATCCCCAAACTCCGGAGCAGCAAGTGGTATTAAGTGGTGGTGTAAGTTACAATGATTATGGAGATTACGGAATACAAAATAATCTTAATTATTTGAATAATTTAGTTGGCTCGGCGAGCAAAGAAATAATTAATGGACTTGCTTGGGTGGGAGCAGGGATACAACCCGATGCAGCTGCTTTATGGCATATAGCTTCTCAGGTTGAAGACCTATGGGCAAGTGAATACATTAAAGCAAATGGTGCATTGTATCAAGGGGCTGATTTTTTGGGTAGTGAATACGAACAATACAGACCATATATTAAATCCAAAATAAAATCTCAATTTGGGTATGAAGATGTTCCCGGGGTTGTTTTTCATGAATATAGTAATGTGGCTAATGCAATAATAAAATCGGAAGAACTGAAAAATTTTATAGACAGAAATTATAACAGTTTGCAATACGGACAAGAAGTATCCGGTTCAATCAGATTTTCAGGTTTTTCAAATTTGCACAATGCTTTTGGTTCTGTTGATATACTATCTGCAAAGCTCAACGGTAATTATGTAGATGTAACAATCCTTGATACTTACGATTTTAATAAAGGTTCGAAAAATATACTTGTGCAGATGGGACGAAGTGCCCAAGATGCAGGTCTGTTAAATCCATACTTTACAATAGTAAAATGTAGGTATAAACTAAGATAAGTAAGGAGGTTTACAGATGAAGAAAAGTCGTTTTTATTTAAGTTTGAGTATATTGAATATTTTATTATGTTTATGTATGTTGGGATTAGCATTTCTTTTCGGAATATCTTTTTTTGTTTCAGCAACTGTATTTACTTTTGGAGTTAGAGCAGTATTTATTTTGTTGGCAAAAATTTTACCTTTACCAGTATTGGATGTAATAGTTGAAAAAAAATTCTCAAATTCGATATTGAATGAAATGTTTAATGAGCTAAAATTAAATGTGGTTAGACGAAAAAGAGCTTTTTTAGTAGCTATTATAATTGATGTAGTTCTATGCATTTGTTTTTCTCTTAAACAGAATATTTCATTTTTGGATATAATACTTGACCCAATCGTATATGAATTGATAACTCTAGGTGGAGTAAGCTTGTTCTATGTATCATTGTTAGGTTTTTGGAAAATTCGAGGAAAACTGAAGTAAACAAGGAGGTTTACAGATGAAGAAAAGTCGTTTTTATTTAAGTTTAAATTTATTAAATATCTTGCTTTCTATATCTACGATAATAATGGCATATGTTTTTTGGTGGAGTCTTCATATAGATTTTGTCAAGCCTATCTGTTTGTTTGTACTGTGTATATTTGCGAAAATTTTTCTTCTGTATTCATTATTTATAATTGTTGAGAAGTTTTTTCCGGTTTCTGCTTTAACTGTAGTTTCTGAAAAGTTGAAAAATAATACTAGCGATAGAAAATATGCTCTAATATTGTCTTTTGTCTATGATGTAGTAGTTATGATGTATTTTGTTTTTTCATCTGTAACGCCATTTTGGATTGAAATTTTTTCATTTCCAATATTTTGGGAAATAATTACACTGGGTGGGGTGTGTATGTTTTATATAACACTATTTGAAATCTGGAAAATTCGAGGTAAACTGAAGTAAACAAGGAGGTTTACAGATGAAGAAAAGTCGTTTTTATTTAAGTTTGAGTATATTGAATATTTTATTATGTTTATGCTTGAGATACTTATCAG
>JAFQTK010000093.1 GCA_017409065.1 bacterium | reverse complement strand
TGTCTTGTACGGTTCGAGCAAGCTCTCACCTACAATATCGGTAAAAGAAGAAAAACACGCTGAACATCAGAGAGAGTAGCGGTTTCGCTTGAATTTTTTAATGATTTTTTTACAAAAAAGCTTTAAAAAAATTCTGTCACAAACCCGACTCTCTCTAAGCTGGGCTTAGGTCAGGGGGTTGCACCCCCCAGAACCCCCCGCTTAAAAATACAACCGTCATTCTGAGGGAACGTAGTGACCGAAGAATCTCCACGAGCGAAGACTTCGTGTTTCGAGATTCTTCGCTTCGTTTCACTCGCTCAGAATGACGTTAAGATGGAAAAGCGGCAGTGCCTCTGAATCCTAGCCGGTTGAGCTTTAATTCTTAAGTCTGGCTGGTTGAAAACCTGCATGTGCGGCTGAATCCTAGCTAATCGGACTTTAGCTCTTGAGTCTAGCTGGTTGAAAACCCGCCACTGCGGGCTAGATTTTGGAGTCGTCGAGGTTCTCGATAAACATGAGCCGAACCCCGTTGTCCTCAGCGGGTTGGGGCTGAGCGGGGAGAAAACATTTCGCCAAAGCATCCAACGCCCGCAAAGCGACAGCGGGGTCTTTAAGCTTGATTTGCCCAGTCGGGGAGCCGTTTTTGTCGAGAACGGATTCCTCAAGCGTGGTGTTGGCAACGATTTGGAGCAGTTTTTTCACGATAAACGACTTTGTCACGCAAAGCGAGGCGGGAAGCGAGTCAATGCGGGAGTGGAGTTGGTCGAGGATTTTGGGGTTTTTGAGCAGCTCGGCGGCACGATAAGCGGCGTTGTGCTTTGCGTAGCCTGCGTTTACGGCAGAGGCTTTTGGGTCAAGCGTTTTGATGTACTCGTCGATGAATTTCGACTGTTGAGCGGTGATTGGGTTGGGTTTTGGTTGCATTGGTGGTGGGTTGGAAGTTTTAAAAATAAAAATACATCGTCATTCTGAGCGAGTGAAACGAAGCGAAGAATCTCGCCGCCGCAAGCCTCTCCGTCATTCTGAGGGAACGCAGTGAATCCTAGCCGGTTGAGCTTTATTTCTTGAATCTATCTGGTTGAAAGGCAGCGGTGCTGCCGAAGAATCTCCCCGAAAGAAGCCTTATCTCCATGAGATTCTTCAGTCGTCCTGCGGACTCCTTCAGAATGACGATGATGTGGGAAAGCCGCCACTGCAGCTGAATCCTAGCTAATCGGACTTTAATTCTTGAATCTGGCTGGTTGAAAAGCCGCCACTGCGGCTTAGAATGACAGAAGCAGGGGGTTCTGGGGGGTGCAACCCCCTGACCTAAGCTCGGTTTAGAGAGAGTCGGTTTTGTGACAGAATTTTTTTCAAGCTTTTTTGTAAAAAAAGCTTTAAAAATTTCAAGCGAAACCGTTACTCTCTCTGATGTTCAGCGTGTTTTTCTTCTTTGGGGGGACCTTTCTTCTTTTTCCATCAAGATAAAAAAGAAGAAAGGTCCCGTATAAAAAAGATTTTTATATTATTGTTTAAAGATTTCTTTTTCGGTGCTGCCGAAGAATCTCGACACACAGAGTCTACATTCGACGAGATTCTTCGCTTCGTTCCACTCGCTCAGAATGACGATGATGTGGAAAAGCCGCCACTGCAGCTGAATCCTAGCTAGTCGGACTTTAATTCTTGAATCTAGCTGGTTGAAAAGCCGCCACTGCAGCCGAATCCTCTTTAGACGAACTTTAGCTCTTTGAACTAGCTGGTGGGGAAGCTGCCACTGCAGCTAGCCGCTAAAGCCGGTTTCAATCGGTTGCGGGAGCAGCAAATTCGTCGGATTTTCCACCCCGTATTGCTCAAGTGCGAACTTGAAACACTCGACCAAATCAAGCTTTTGGGCGAAATCAGCACGCTGAGCGAATTGCGAAATAATGTCGAAAAGCTCTTTAAACCTGAGTTTACGCTCGATGGTCGCCCGTCTGTCGCCGTAGCGGTAAATGTAAGGCTGACGGCGGGAATCGTCGGAAACGGTTATAAAGTCGAGCTTTCCGCCGTTGAGAACCGGAACAAGCTCGTCGCCGATTTTGAAATTCGCAAGAATGTCGGCGGTCTTTTCCACAGTGGGGATAAGTATTTTGCGGGAAATCGAGTCGATAATCATGTTTAGCCGAGCAGACTGCCCCGAGGCAGAATAGTTGATTTCGGTCGCAGTGCGGGGCGTAGCGGCGAGATTGCCCGCCATGGTCTTGTAAACCCCCGTCGCAGACTCAATCGAGGTTTTGAAAAAGTTTATAAAGTCCCACCCTTGCAAAGCAGGGCTGAAATTCAGCGGTATAGGCTGATTCGGCATCAACGCAGCATCGTATTCGATAATCTTGCCGGGCAAAACCTGTTGCTCACCCTTGAAACAGCCTTTAGGAGCGAGATAAGGCGGGTTGACGATGAGCGAAAGTGCATCAAGCTGCTTGTTCAGGATGGTCGAAGCGATTTTAGACAAGCCCAGAGCGACTTTGAGCGGCGAAACACCTCTTGCGGTCCGTGGGTCTGTTATGATTGAGGCATGGACGAAAGGCTGCGTTATAAAAGGGTTTTGCTCTAACCGCAAGACCTCAGCCCGCCCCGCAACAACGACGAGCATGTTCTCGTAAGTCTTGCCGTCGATTTTTACATCGCCCCAAAACTCAAGCAGCTCAAGCTGTTCGCCCTTAATACCCTTTTGCGAAGGCTCAAGCGTTAAGTCAAAGCTCGGCTGGTTGTCTTTCGCCGTCAAAGCCGCAAGCCGGGCGAGCATTGGCTCGTCCATGCGGTTGTAAAGCTTGTTGGCACGCAGCTGCGAGATAGTTGCCCAAGTCCGGTAAATTTTTGGGGCGGAGTCGAAATTGCTTGCACGCTCAGGGTCGAAAACAAAGTCCTGTGCGGGAATGAACCGAACTTTCGGACCGTCAAAAACAACTTTCTCCTCAACAGTAAACCCATCCTCTGACGGCTCAAAAACTTGCTCCTCGAGCGTTTGCACCCGACGGCAAGTTTTTGTTTTCGTTTCCCAACCGACCAAAAGTGTTGCCTCGCCCGTTTCTACGACTGAATCGACAATTTTTTCCAACTCGTTTGAAAAATCCATTTTCTCGAAATAGTCGACGAGCATTGCTTTTTGAGCGTTCGCCGAAGCCTGAGCCTCAAGCGTTGCACCCGAAACGTCGAACATCCCCTCGGGGTTGGAATAGAGGTTCTCAATCAGGTGGGATTTCAATGTCTGTGCGAGTTCCCAGATGTCGGGAATCGCCAAATTTGCACTCTTGTTGTTCTTGCCCGCCGTGTCGTAGATTGCACTGCGGATGGCGGAAATGTCGTCAAGCTGTGCGTTTCGTGCCGTGTCGTACTTGTCAAATTGGCTCGCAACCGTACTCACAAGCGTTTTAAGCTCGTGTTCGGCAAGTTTTTTGCGTAGGTCAAATTTTTTGTTCATATTTTTCCTTTGTTAAATGCTCTCGGGGCAAGGGTTTTGGGTTCGGATATTAAGTTTTATTACCAAATTGTTGACAAAGTCCCGAAAAAATGTATAAGTAGAATGTTATTAATGTTTCGGCTAGTGTAAAACCTTATTTGCGTGTTGGCGTCAGGACTGGGGGGTCCAAGTCGGCACGCTTTTTCTATGCGGCTGCAGTGGCGGCTTTTCAACATTAACGTCATTCTGAGCGTTAGCGAAGAATCTCGCCGCCGTAAGCTTTTATCCCCTGAGATTCTTCGGCTTCGCCTCAGAATGACAGTCAATTTTTGGCTAGGATTCGCTGCAGTGGCGGCTACTCGTGGTGCAGTGCCTGAACCACAAGCTCATAAATCTTTGTTATCTTCACATTAATATCAGAAATTTGGTCTTTCAGGTCGCAAACGCTGTCCTGCTTGGCATAACGCAATTCAACTTCGGACAAAATTTCTCTGTGAGTGCGTTCAAGCTGCTCCGGAGTCACGACGAGCCGGTGTTGGATGAGAAACCCAACGATAATAAGCACTATCGGAGCAAATTCGACAAAATTTTGATAATCCATAGGCAGACCTTTGTGGAGATGTTATTTTGTTGCGAAATATAATCATAATGTATCTTATGCAACAAGACTGACAAAACAAACTTAAAGAAACGGTTGAGCAAAGAAGTAGCCCAACCGGTGATAAAATGAATTGAGAAGTGGGGAAAAATGGGGAATTTTTTAAAAAACGAAAATTTCATGCGACCTCGTGAATGTGGGCGGGGCGGGTTAATTTTGGAAAAACGAAAAAACATTTGCGACACTGTCGCTTTTCCACCAGCTAGTCTTAAGAGCTAAAGTTCGTCTAATTAGGATTCGCTGCAGTGGCGGCTTTTCCTCCAGCTAACTTAAAGAGCTAAAGCCCATTTGGCTAGGATTCAGCGATACTGTCGCTTTTCCACCAGCCAGCCTTAAGAAACAAAGTCCAACCGGCTAGGATTCACCGCAGTGGCGGCTTTTCAACCAGCCAGCCTTAAGAGCTAAAGTTCGTCTAAAGAGGATTCAGCTGCAGTGGCGGGTTTTCAACCAGCCAGCCTCAAGAACTAAAGCTCATCTAAAGAGGATTCACCGCAGTGGCGGCATTTCAACCAGCTAGCCTTAAGAGCCAAAGCCCAACTGGCTAGTATCCGCTGCAGTGGCGGCTTTTCCACATTAACGTCATTCTGAAGGAGGCCGCAGGACGACTGAAGAATCTCATGGAGATTAGACTTCTTTCGTGGAGATCCTTCGGGCTAAAGCCCTCAGGATGACGGCGGCACGCCACTTTTTTTAACGGGGGTGCGGGGGTGAAACCAAAAACGGGAGCGACCATATATTTTCTAACCTAGATATTTCTTAGCGAAACAACAGAAAAAGCCCATTTGTCTGAGCGGAGCGAGTTATGGGCTTTTGGGTTGAGCTTAGAAATAACAGGGAGAAAATATCCGGTCGCTAGCTTTTTGCTTACTTTTGGGCAATGCCAAAAGTAAGTCGGGGCGGCTTTAGACACACCGAAAAAGAATATTTTATTTTATTATTTAAAGGGCTAAAGCCCAACTGGCTAGTATCCGCTGCAGTGGCAGCTTTTCAACCAGCCAGACTCAAGAGCTAAAGTCCGCCTCAAGAGGATTCACCGCAGTGGCAACTACTTAACCAACCCTTTTGCACACTGTTCGTAGATTTCCGCCTTTTTAGCCCTAAACTCCTGCACGCTCATGTTAGCGATTTCAGCACGGGTAAAAGTGTGCGAAGAGCGGACAGCAGAGGGTTTCGAGCTGAAAGAATCAGTCGAAAGTTTGTCGGTAGCACGTCTGTTGCTTTCTTCGAGCGACTTTTTTTGAAACGCTGCCACGGCTTGGGTTTCAAGCGAGCGAACAAGCTCAAGGATTTTGCCAATCTCAGCAGGCTCAAGGTGGGAGCAGTTTTGTGCGATATAAGTCTTAAGCTCAGAGCGGGCGGGGTTGTCGGGCAAAAGCTACGGTGTCAAATCGACGCTGCTGCCGACGTTGGCGGAACTGTCAAAACCATTGCTGTTGTTGGTGTACATAGAACCCAACTGCGAAACGTCGGAGGCTTGTGTGCTTGTAGGAGCTTGCGTTTGTGAATTATGCACCTGAGAAAATCCGACGTTTTGCGTCCTATTTTGCGTCGGGGTGTTGGGCAGGGGAAAAGACTGCAAATGCTGTTCAATTGCGGCGATTTCCTGCAAAGTCATTAGCTTGGTTTTGTTAATCGCCTGCACTAACCTGTCTTTATACGTCAGGTTCGAAAATTTGTTTGCTTCGTCCGGTAGCGGCGGGTTTTGGACGGGGAACTCTCGTCCCGCCTCCTGAGAAAATACGACGTTTGACGTCGGGTTTTGGCTATGGACAGAATTTATGACGTTTGACGTCGTGCTTTGTCCTAAATTTGGGTCAGTTGGCTGATTTATGACGTTTGACGTCGGGTTTTGTACCGGCAGCGTTGTCGGTGGCAGCGATGACTGCTGCGGCGGCTGATTTTGCAAAAAATCGGCGGGAGCAGAGATAAAAAGTGAATTTTCGTCCATAATCTTCCTTTCGCCCGCACATGCGGGTTTTCCACCAGCTAGACTCTTGAGCTAAAGTCCATTTGGCTAGGATTCGCTGCAGTGGCAGCTTTTCCTCCAGCTAGACTCAAGAGCTAAAGTTCGTTTGGCTAGTATCCGCCTGCACATGCAGATTTTCAACTACTTCGTCATTCTGAGCGTTAGCGAAGAATCTCGTCGAATATAGACTCTGTGTGTCGAGATTCTTCGGTCACTGCGTTCCCTCAGAATGACATCCCGCAGTGGCGGGTTTTCCTCCAGCTAGTTTAAAGAGCTAAAGTTCGTTTGGCTAGGATTCTCCCGCACATGCGGGTTTTTCACCAGCTAGACTCTTGAGCTAAAGTCCATTTAGCTAGGATTCGCTGCAGTGGCAGCTTTTCCACCAGCCAGCCTTTAGAATTAAAGCTCAACTGGCTAGTATCCCCGCGTAGCAGCTTTTTATTTAATTTTAGGCAAAATAATTCGCTCATCCCTCAGCGGCAAAAGACTTTCGCCCACGTCAAGCAGCGAAGATAGATTGCTGTAACATTTCTGTTTTCGCCCAAAAACGTTGCAGCCGAGCGAAAACGACGACTTGTTATTAACATAGTTATAAGGGGTCGTGATTCGGTACTGGATTGACGTGCGAAGCCTGTCGAACAGCTTGCGGGCATCGTCGTCCGTGCGGCGAAACCACGAAATCTTGTGGTCAACGTCGAGCCGAGAAACCTGCAAAACAGTGTGTTTGCACTGCTTGCAATAGCACAAAAAATCAATTCGCTGCAACAAAAACCCTTGCGGTGCGTCGCACATAAACGACACGCAACGCTGTAACCGCCCACAACAGTAAATCATGGCACCCCCCAACAAACTCAAAACTTTGCCCGAACACACTTCGAGCCAGTGCCGAATGTGGATTTCTCCCATCCGACGCAGGCAACGTCAACTCGGACGCACCCGCCCCGCACATGCGGGTTTTCAACCAGCTAGCCTTTAGAACTAAAGCCCATTTGGCTAGGATTCGCCCGCACATGCGGGTTTTCAACCAGCTAGCCTTTAGAACTAAAGTTCATTTGGCTAGTATTCGCCCGCACATGCGGGTTTTCAACCAGCTAGCCTTAAGAGCTAAAGCCCATTTGGCTAGGATTCGCCCGCACACGCGGTCTTTCCACCAGCCAGCCTCTAGAACTAAAGTCCAACTGGCTAGGATTCGCCCGCACATGCGGGCTTTTAACCAGCCAGCCTTTAGAACTAAAGTCCGATTGGTTAGTTTTTAACGGGGGTGCGGGGGTGAAACCCCTGCCATAAGGGCGAAGCCAAGCGTGTTTTTCTTCTTTGCGATACTTTCTTCTTTTTGCGTATGCAATTCAAAAAGAAGAAAGTATCTAAGAAAATCTTTTTTATATTGGCTCAGCAAGCCACTTCGGGAACACTGCCCCCTTTTCCAACCGAACGCAGGGTACAACAACTACACCTTTGCCATTGTCCTCCGGCTTTCAGCTGTCTTGAAATTCCTTATTGCTCAAACAGGCTCAACTTCAAGCCTTGCGGCTCTAGCCGTTTCGCTGTTTTCACTCCCCGAGCTTTGCTCGTCCGGAATTTCGCCGGCTTAAAACGTTTTTAAACCGACCGACTTTTTTATTATGCATATGTGTACGCAAAAAATAAACTGTACCGAAACCCAAGCCCCTTGCCCTAAACAGCCGTACAAGATTATTTTAAAAAAGTCTAAAAAAAACAACTATTCGCCTAAAATCCACTTCACAAAAAGCATTCAGCAAATTTTGTCATTTCATCAATATTTTTGTTAATTTTAGAAAAAACGAAAAAGTCGCAGTTTTATTTACTAAACTCATATTTACAAAACTTAACCCACACTATGGGATTTCCACCTCATCGTCATTCTGAGCACTCTGCCGAGTAAATGTGACTAAATGTCACATTTACGAGAGGGCGAAGAATCTCATCGAATATAGACTCTGTGTGTCGAGATTCTTCGGCAGCACCGCTGCCTTTCAACCAGATAGATTCAAGAAATAAAGCTCAACCGGCTAGGATTCACTACGTTCCCTCAGAATGACAGCCAATTTTGCTAGTATCCAGCTGCAGCGGCAGCTTTTCCACCAGCTAGTTTAAAGAGCTAAAGCCCATTTGGCTAGGATTCGCTGCAGTGGCGGCATTTCCTCCAGATAGACTCAAGAGCTTAAGTCCGATTGGTTAGTTTTTAACGGGGGTGCGGGGGTGCAACCCCAAAAACGGGAGCGACCATATATTTTCTAACCTAGATATTTCTTAGCGAAACAACGGAAAAAGCCCATTTGTCTGAGCGAAGCGAGTTATGGGCTTTTGGGTTGAGCTTAGAAATAACAGGGAGAAAATATCCGGTCGCTAGCTTTTTGCTTACTTTTGGGCAATGCCAAAAG
>JAFQTK010000092.1 GCA_017409065.1 bacterium | reverse complement strand
TTATGTATTCAGCATAAGCACCATTTAAAAACTCTAACTTTTCACACAAATTATATTGTTCATTTTTACAAAAAAAGCATTTTCCACAAGGTGCAGAATTGGCAGCAACAACTCTATCCCCGACTTTAAAATCCGTAACACCCGCTCCAATCTTTGCAACAACTCCGGAAAACTCATGTCCAAATCCTGATGGAATACTTTTAATAAGTACAGGATGACCTCTTCGCAAGGTTTTTAAATCAGTACCACAAGTAAGAGCAGCCTCAACTTTTACAACGACCTCGCCTCGTTTTGGTTCTTTGAGTTCAACTTCTTCATACCTAATGTCATTTAGGCCCCAATACTGAATAGATTTCATTTTCATAGTGTTATATATGCCTTAAAAATTTTGTGTGCCAACGTATCATCAATCGCTTGCTGCAATTGAGCCAACGAATACTCCGTCGTTATATTTTTAACTTTCACCTGCCCTGATTTTAAAAACTCCATCGACTGTGCAATATCACATGGTGCAGGAGAATAACTGCCCATAACTTTCAATTCACGATAATAAATATCATTATTCAAAAAACCTGCTACTTCATTAGGAACAGAAGAAAAAATAAGAATGGTACCACCATTTCTAATACTTTTTAGACACAAATCAAAAGTTTTATCTGAACCTGACGTCATAAATACAGCATCAACACCTTCTTGTTGCGTAAGCTTTTTTATTTCACTTGCCGTTAATTGAGAATCTAGTGCTGATTTAACAGTATAATTGAAGCCATTATTTTTGGCTAAAGACAGCCTTTCATCAGACAAGTCAGTTCCAACAACAATGTGTCCATAAGCTCTTAAGGCTTGTCCCATCAAAAAACCAATCGAACCAAGTCCGATTACCAAAACTTTTGAATTAGGTTTTAGTTCTGCTCTGCGAACCGCACGAATACAACAAGACAAAGGCTCCATAAAAGAAGCTTCTATTTCGCTTAAGTTTTGAGGAATTTTAAACATCGTATGAGATAAATGCTTTTCATCTGCGAGAATATACTCAGCAAATCCGCCGGGGAAAATGTTAGACTCTTTAAAAGTCTTACACATGGAATAATTTTCACCTTTACAATAAACACACTCAAAACAAGGATAATGATGTCCCATTACAATCTTATCACCCACTTTAAATTCAGTCGGCTTAGAAGTTTTAAGTTCAACGATTTCTCCAACTATTTCATGTCCTAAAACATCACCATCTTTAGATATTTTATGCTGAAATTTTACGATATCAGACCCACAAAGCCCGCAGCCTAAAACCTTCACCAACGCACCGTTTAGCAACAACTTAGGCTTATCTATATCTTTTATAATTATTTTATCATTATTAATTACTGCTGCTTTCATAATCCCTCATTCTGTCATAGGTGGAATTACAATTGTATTAGTCCGATTATTGAAAATTCCAAATACTGCAAAATTTCTTAAATCAGCAAAATTAAATCTTGTTGCAAAAAAATACATCACAACCACAGCAACCGTAAAAACCAACACATATTCAATTACACCTTGTGCTGACTTTAATAGAGCTTTTTTTGATTTTTTTTTGCTGCTACCGTTCAATTTTATCACCAAAAAATTACTCGTACATTATTTCCTAAACAAAAGTCCCAAACCCGCTTTTGTATAATTTACAAATTCTGAAATCGAACGAATTGACAACAAAGTGGTAAAAATGAATTTAGGTCTTAGATAAAACTCTTTAACAGCTGTTTTGTGCAACTCAAAAACCTGCTGTTTACTCAAACTATGAGTTTTCACAGACGGATAATAATATGCACTTTGATATTTATCCTCTTCATCAAAAAGATTATTATCTGTGGCATAATCCCAAAATCTTGAACCTGGGAATGCTGTTGCTGTATAGAAATTTGCATAATTCAAATCTAGTTCTTTTGCAAAATTTATTGTCTGTCTTGCAGTTTCTTCAGTTTCCCACGGCAACCCCAATACAAAATACCCATAAACCTTTATACCTGCTCGACGAAAAGCCTTAACAGTAGTTCTAACTTGTTCAATAGTAGTCTTTTTACCCATTTTATCCAACATAAACTGAGAACCGGACTCTACACCGATGGAAACCAACCCACAGCCTGATTTTTTCATTAATTTTGCCAATTCATAGTCCGCAGTATCAGCTCTCGTATTAGATGACCAAACTATGTTCAATTTCTCATCTATAATTTTTTGACACAAATCAATTGTCCAATCTCTATTTATGTCAAAAATATCAGACCAAAATAAAAAATTATCTATGCCATACTGTTCTTTGCACAACTTAATCTCATCTATTATATTGTCAACCGAACGCATTCGAACTTTTTTCCCTGCCACGGGAGTTGCCAAACAAAAGAAACAATGAAAAGGACAGCCTCTTGAAACTTTTATTACTGCCTGTTTTTTATTATTGTCCGGACGACGATACAAATTCATATCAACAAGTTCTCTCGCAGGAAACGGCAGCTCATCAAGATTTTCACAAAATGGTCTATCTATATTACTGTAAGGAACACCATCCTTACGATAAGTCAGTCCTGCAATATCGACAAACGGTTTAGACAAAACAATATCTCTAAATGTAAGTTCTGCTTCGCCTCGTATAATTAAGTCTAAATCCTTAAAATTATTTAAAACTGATACATTTTCAGTCAAAAAATAAGCACCCTTTGCAATAGTTATCACATTGGGTAAAACTTCCTTCGCTACCGCACAAATACTCAAATCCGATTCCAATGTTGGAGTAGCGGCATTTATCACCAAGTAATCAGGCTTAAAGATACGTAAATCATTTACAAAATCATCAATGCTTTCATTATTAATACTATAATCTTTTATCTTACATTCTATACCCGCATCTCGAGCAACTGCAGCCAAATACATCAAATCAGTAGGCGGCAACGGAGGAATCGTTAATAACTCCTTAACAGGTTGCTGGCATCTATCCTCTCTATTCATAACCACCGACGGCGGATATACTAAAAAAGCTCTCTTCATATTTAAATTGTAACTCTTTAAACATTTAAGTCAAAAATATTACAAATCAGACAATAAATTTATCAAATGCAGGTTTTTTATTAAAAGGGTTTATTTCAGAATAATTTGCATCTCTCATCATATCAAAAACCTGTGCATTTAGTTTTTGTGTATGTTCTTTGGATTTATCCATAAAGTAAGAAGCAAAGAAATTTCGACAATAAGGAGCTAAAATATTGCAAGATATAACACTCGAAATAAGTGTCGCTAATATTGCAGCACCATTTTTATGCTGCAAATATGCTTGTCTAGTTTTTCTGTTTTTCAAGAAGTCTTCTACCGGACCAAGTTTAGAACCAAAAATATCTTCTATCTTAAACTCTTTTCCTGTAAGCTTCTTGGTATCCTCTATAAACTCAGACCTTATTCCATTACTTTTCATATCATCTCTTATTTTATCCATAACGGATTTAATACGAATCAATCCATTCTCAAATGCAGCCTCAACACTACCACTAATTACCGAGGTAACACCATAATATAAAGCAATATTTGCAATAGCATCAACTATCTCTTGTGGGATTAAAAAACGTTTTTTGTTACTATCAATTTTGTCATTGAATGACATACCGACGACCTGAGCCAAAGAACTTGCACCCCAACCGATTGCACCCGTATGCATTAACATATCACCAGGCTTTTTGCACACTTTTTGCCAAAACCATAATTTTACAGAATTAAACCACCCACTAGCTTCATGTTTTCCGTTTTCAATAAACCTATTAGGATTTATCCCTGTAAAACTAACTTGTTTTGTACGACTATTGTCTGCTAACGTACGTTCTAATAAATTAACTGACGGTGTGCTGGTTGCAGTTTGTTCTTTTGGGTCTTTCTTTAAAACGTTGAAAGTATGGTTTGTTAATAGTTGGGTCAACGGTGCATCTATCAAGAAATTTGTAACCAGTGAAACTCCAATACCTAAATATGACCCTAATGCGTTCGCATAGTTATTATGAAAATCTTTATTATAAGTTCTAACATACTGTGGGCTCAAAAAAGAATGTTTATTAGCTTTAGTTCCAAATGATTCAATAGCATTCAATTTCGGGATTGCATCCATTTTAGAATAATGATGTGCCAACCTTATACATTCCTTACGAACCAAAACCCCAACAGTAGTTCCTACAACGATTTTTGCCAGTGTGCGAGCAAACGACATTAAGCGTGTTTCCTCGTTAACACGCTTATTACTCAAATCAATAAACGGTTGTGTGAATAAAGCGGTAACACCCAAAATAAGACGCTGTTCCGGTGAAGAAACATGCTTATTTATTTTTTGCAAAACACTACTAACAGTAGGACTCGAAATCTCGACTCCTTTTGAAAATCCACGAAAAGAAACTTTCGGGGACACAATATTTCCCACTGCTTGCTGAGGGAAGCTATTAACTTTCGTATTCATGTTCACACTAGTTACCGTTTCCGTTTATTTTAAAGCACTTTCCTCGTTTTTTTTGCTCTTTTGTAAAGAAAAATTTACAATAAATTTTACACAAAAATAGGAAGAGTTTAACTAAAACTCTTCCTACTAAAAATACTAACCAACGTGTCTGTAATCTTTGCCACCAACAATACGCAATCTACGAGTTGTTCCCTCTCCAACACTTTCAGATTGAAGATTGTGTTGTTCTACCAACTCATGTTGCAATTTTCGAATTTGTTGATTTTGCGGTGCCAACTCAATATCAACAGCACCCTGTTGGATTTTTTCAATAGCTTTTTTCGCTTCGTCCAGTGCACGTTCGGCATCATCATAATAACCTTGCAATGTTTCAGCACTTTCTTTTATTCCTAATGACTCTTTTACAACTTTTTGAACTTGAGCCATAGAATTTGAACGCACATAATATACAGGAAGTCGATAATCATTTGCGGCACTAAGAATTTTATTACCACCTTTTGCAAAGTTCTTATGTGCAATTACAATATCCGCATCATCTATATTTTTGGTTATTTCAGCATTCAAATCTAACCGTTCCAGAACTTTATCAACAATAGTTTTTGAAACAGCATAAATATATATTTTTTTATAATTTTTTATCTGCTCAACATACTGCTGACGAGAGAACGAAAAATTCATACTATTATTATTCGCAAGATTGATTTTTTCATCTAATTCGTTAACTTTATCAATAATAGAAGGTTTCTTTTCTTCATATTTCTGATCAACTTTACGAATTTCAGGTCGAATCGGCCAACCTCTAAGAATACAATCAACAGCCTCAGAAGTGTCTTTATAAACAGCCAAAGTATTTCTGTCGATAATTTCTATTACAATATCAAATGTCGGTTGTTTTTCTCTTTCAAGCACAGTTTTTTGGCTTGAACGACGTTTGGCTTCATCATCACCCAATGTAACTGATTGAATACCACCAACCAAATCTGATAAAATTGGGTTTTTAATAAGGTTTTCCAACTTATTACCGTGAGCAGTCGCAATAAGCATTACACCCCGTTCTGCAATTGTTCTTGCAGCTTGTGCTTCTGCTTCTGTCCCGATTTCATCAACCACAATTACCTGCGGAGTGTGGTTTTCAACAGCCTCAATCATAATATCTTTTTGATATTCCGGTTGAGAAACCTGCATTCTTCTGGCATGACCAATCGCAGGGTGCGGAGTATCTCCATCACCGGCAATTTCATTTGATGTATCAACAATAACGACTCTTTTCTTTAAGTCATCTGCCACTAATCGTGAAATTTCACGAAGTTTTGTTGTTTTACCAACACCGGGTCTGCCTAAGAAAAGAATACTCTTACCTGTTAAAACGTAGTCTTTGATACATTCAATAGTACCTGTAACTACACGTCCGATACGACAAGTCAAACCAACAACTTTTCCTTGACGGTTACGAATAGCACTTATTCGGTGCAACGTACCTGCAATTCCTGAACGGTTATCGTTAGTAAATTCCGGAATGCGTTGGGTGATAAAATTTAAATCATCTTCTGTGATGAAATCACCACCAATAAACTCTGTCTCTCCTGATGCATGTCTAATTTCGGCTACTCTGCCTAAATCCATAACTAATTCAATTACGTCATTAAGCTTTCCATTGTTAAGGTAACGCCCAATCTTTGGGGGCAAAATCTCAATTAACCTATCCAGGTCACTGTGAAATTTAACTTCGTTCATAATGTCCTTTCGATGTGAGGAATGTACTTTGCAAAGTTTATGTAGCCTGTGCTAGCTTCGCCTTGTGATGTCACCTCAGACATCCGACCCCATTCTTTGCGGTTGCAAACCTCTGTAACTACAAGACTATTTTGTTTTTTATTTTGTCTCCTTATAAACATTTTACCTTACATTTCTATTATAACACCTTTGTTACGAAACTTCACGTTTTTTCATACGACAGGAGTAGTATTGTTACATATCTTTATAAAAACAATTACATCAATTGTACAAGCTACACTTCAATAATAAACTGTATTTCAAGGAAGTCAATTACTCCAACTTTTGACAATTTTACATCTCTAAATGTCTTACTACAACTCCTTTAAAATGTTACGCTCTGTATCTAAACAAGCATTAATTCCAACAGGTACCGTCAACTTATCTTTAATATGTCCAATTTTTAATCCGGATACTATCGGAATTTGCAACTTCCGACCCAGTTCAGAAAAAATATTATCAAAATAGGAAAACTCATCCAACTCAGTAAACTCTCCAAGCACTATTCCGGAAAGATTTTTAGCAAATGTAGAATCAAACATTAACTGAGTTAAATACCTATCGATTTTATACGCAGGTTCATTTATATCTTCCAAAAACAAAATAAATTTTTCATTTGGAACAAATTTAGTTCCGACCATAGATGCAAGGGTTGCAAGATTTCCACCA
>JAFQTK010000091.1 GCA_017409065.1 bacterium | reverse complement strand
TTTCCAAACAGTCACAGGCAAATCATCTAAAATATCATTAGGGCCCCAACCTTTTTCCACTGCTGCAGCATAAACAATAGGTTTAAATGCTGACCCCGGTGGTCTAATCGACTGAGTAATTCTATCATATTGTGTTTCTGAATAATTTTTACCTCCTGCAAAAGCAATAATTTCACCTGTCAATGGAGAAAAAGAAAATACAGCTGATTGGTTTTTAACACCTTTCATTCCCCAAGCTGAAAGATTTTTTACCATTGCCAAATTTGCAGCTTCTTGTGTCTTAGAATCTAATGTCGTGTAAATTTTATACCCACCTTGGGTAATTTCATTTTCCGTAAATCCCATGCTTTGTAGCTCTTTCATCACATAATCAACAAAGTATGGAGCTTTATTATAAACGTAAATACTAGGCAACGGATTCAGTACAACTTCTTCTTGCAAAGCATTTTTGTATTGTACTCTGGTTATATAACGCATCTTGTACATTCTGTTAAGAACTTGGTTCCTACGTTTTATAGCCTTTTTCAAATCATTAAATGGAGAATATATTGACGGAGCTTGAGGCAATCCTGCTATCAATGCACACTCTGAAAGAGTTAATTTGCTCAATGGTTTATTAAAATAGACTTTAGAAGCACCTGCAACACCATAAGCACCTGAGCCTAAATAAACATTATTCAAATACATTTCCAAAATTTTGTCTTTTGTAATTGATTTCTCAATTCTTGCAGAAAGAATAAATTCTTTTATTTTTCTATCATAAGTTTTTTCATTATTTAAAAACAAAAGACGAGCCAACTGTTGCGTTATTGTACTTGCCCCCTGAACCAAACGACCAGCTTGAATATTCGCAATAGTTGAACGGGCTAAACCACCCAAATCATAACCGTCATGAGTATAAAAGTTTTTATCCTCAGTTGCAATAATTGCTTTTTTTAATGCATCAGGAATTTCACCAATAGTCGCCCTCTGTGACGTATATGCGGTAAAAGTTTTTATAATTTCCCCATCTTTAGAATAAATTTGAGTCACTACATTAGGACGATATGCATCCAAATTCTTGATAGGTGGCAATGCCATTGTGTATAATTTTACTGCAACTACTGCTGCACAGCAAAATGCTACAAACATAACAACACTATATGCGATAAATTTTCCAATTTGATTTTTTTTCTTTCGTCTTGGCACTTTATATTCTCTCATAACACTAAATTAATCCTTATATTATAATTAATAATATAAACCAAAATACAAAATAATGCACAATGATTAACATTCTTAAAGCTTTTTACTATGAAATATGTTCTTACTTTGTACCGGATAAAATATACTATAAAATAACCGGTGACTGTAAACAATGCGGAAAATGCTGCAACTACATGTACAGCTATGATACTTACACGGAAAAAGAATTCAAAATTATGCAATTTCTTTATCCTGCATACAGACGTTTTTACATTAAACGCAAAGATGAAGACGGAAACTTGATTTTTGCTTGCAAGCTTGTTACAAAAGACGGGAAATGCTCCGTTTATAATAAACGATTAGCAATGTGCAAACGCTATCCTGTTAAAAAACTCAGACACAAAGCACAGCTTCACGATGGTTGCGGATACAAAGTTGAAGATATAAAATTTGAGGATTTTTTAAACAAAAAAAAATAGGACCTAAGTCCTATTTAAATCAATATACCAAAATGTATTTCTCTCTCTAATATTCAATACCTTGTCTTGCCATTACGCCCATATCAAAATAGTGTTTTACAGGCACCATTTCAGTTACAAGGTGTGCTAAAGCTTTTAACTCCGGATGAGCTCTTCTTCCGGTTAACACAATTTCAAGATTTTCAGGTTTATTCAATAAAACATCTTTTACGTCAGAAACCTTAATCATATTCATATCTGTACAAATATTAATTTCATCAAGGATAACCAACTGGTATTCACCACTGGAAATAGCTTCCTTTGCAAATTCCCAACCACGTTTAGCTTCCTTAAAATCTTCCATACAAACATTGTGAGAATACACAACTCTATCCATGCCAAATTGAACAACTTTTAAATTTGGCAAATAATTTAATGCTGATTCCAACTCACCATAACATGTGCCTGAATCACCTTTTGTAAATTGAATTACCAAAACTTTCCAACCATGCCCCAAAGCACGCAACGCTAATCCCAAAGATGCGGTTGTTTTACCTTTTCCATCACCTGTGTAAATTTGTATATAGCCGTGCTCTAGCATCTAAATTCCTCCAAAGTATATTTTGATTATTTACTATTTTTAGCAGTTTTTACTCATTCATTTAGTGTATTTTGATGAGTAAAGCTATGTTGAACTAACAAATCCCAAAACATATTCAACATAATTTATTGTAGTTCAAAGCAATTAAAAAAGGTAATAGTTTGATTATAAAATTGAGTATTTTTTTACATTAAAAATTAAAATCCCTCAAAATCATCTCCAAACAAGGAAAAAATAAAAACTAAAAATTTACAATAAGTTTGTAATATTTTCTTAAAAAAGACTTGATTTTGATATAAAATAGTCCTGCTCTACATTTCATGAGTGTTAACTAAATTTAATATATATCACTTAACATTACAAAATTACCCAACAAGAATAATCCAATCGGGCAATATGATTTTAACCGAAATATCATATCATAGTAGTGAGGAAAGAATGGTAAAGCGGAAGATGAAAAATATATTACTATATGCTGATAAAAATATCACAGAAGCAGTAAATAAAAATATTTCGAATGATTATAATGTAATTTGTGCAAATCGATTACAGGATAGCGACATACACTCTGACACTCACTTTATAATTGCAGATGTGGATACTCCTGACTTAAACGCAGGTATGCTCATTAACAAATACAAAAAATTTAAAACTAAATTTTGGGCATACACAAAAATCACATCAAGAGAAAATATATTAAAACTGTATGAAATGGGGTTTGATAATGTTGTTCCATATCCAACAGATATAAACAACCTTCTATCAAATATTATTAATCCCGACAACACAGACATAAATATAAAAGACGCTATAACTTATAAAAATTTAAAAAAAATACTTTTAGTAGTAGACGACAAGATAAATGCCGAACTCATTGTAAATGCCCTTTCTGATTCTAATTTTCTTTTTACTATCAGAACAAATGCAAAAGATGCCAATGTTGAAATTCAAAAAGACCAATATAATCTTGTTATTATAGATTGCAAAACTCCAACTGATGACTTATTCAACATATCAAGAACAATAGCTGAATCAAAATTAAACAAAAACACTCCATACATTCTAATATCAGCTTCAAAGAAAATAAAAAATCATTTGAAAGGATATGAGTACGGAGCATACTCTTATATTAAAAAACCTTATAACATTGATGTTTTAAAGGCAATGATAAAAAATATTTTAGAAATCAAAGCACTACAAGATAACTTGGCAACAGAAAATAAAATCCTTGATTGTTTAATAACAAATACAATTAACCAATCAATAATAACCGACTCTAATTTTGTAGTTTTAGCAGGTGGAAATCAGTATATTCCATTCAATAAAAACGAATATTTTTTCAATTATTTTGATAGTTGTAATATTATAATACCGGTAGAAAAGATTAGAGCATTTTCAATCAACACTGAAAAAAGTATCAAATTTAACTTTACCAATGAAAATAAAATTTTTGAAACTACAATAACAAAAGTTTATGATGAGCATAATATTCTCGAACGTTATGTCATAATTTTGTCAGATATAACTCAAAAGCTAATGATTGAAGATCAAAAAGAAACATTTATTGCCACACTCACACACGATTTAAAATCACCAATAAGAGCAGAAGAAACCGTCTTAAAAATGTTATTAGAGGAAAAATTCGGCTCACTCAACAAAGAACAAAAAGAAATTCTCTCAGAGATATTAAATTCAAGGGCATATACAAAAAGAATGGTAGACAATCTTCTAACAAGGTACAAAGCGACATCAGATAAAATTGAAATCATGCCTGAGCAAACATCATATAAAAAAATAATCTTTGATGCAGTTAAGGAAATAGAACCGTTAATTATAGAAAAACAACAAAAAATCAAAGTAGAATACAAAGCTGATACCGATAACTTTGAATTTGCTCCGACAGAAATAAAAAGAGTATTAGTAAACCTCTTATCAAACGCATCAGAATACACTCCAAAGCACGGAGAAATATTCCTAAAAGTTCTTGAAATAAACAAAAAGATAATAACCAGTTTGACAGATACAGGCTACGGTATTGAAGAAAAAGACCTATGTCATATTTTTGACCGAAACGTTACTCTAGCAAAAAAATACAGAAAAGTAGGCACAGGACTAGGACTTTATATTTCAAAAACTCTAATAAACGCACACGGTGGAGATATTACTGTACAAAGCAAAATTGGTAAGGGTACAACATTTACGTTTAAACTACCCAAAAATCAAAACCAACACTTGACTACTGCTAAACAATAGGAATATTGTCGAAATTAGGACGTTTAATAACAACTTCTTGTTCTTGTTGTTCAACTACTTTCGGATTAGCAGCACTTACTCGTTTTTTTCTTAAAAGCATATCAATAAACGCTTCAATTCTTGTAACAAAACCAGCTTCACCGGTATGTTCATCCAAAGTCAACCCCAACACAGGTTTTTCGAATTTCTTTGCATTACGAACAATTCTATCAACCATAATTGAATCAGGTCCACAGCCAAATGCCGTTATTGTAATTAAGCCATCTACTTTTGAATTTCTCAAATAATGACCTGCTGCCCCTGTCATTTCTGATTCATTTGCCCAATAAGCACTTTCTACACCTAAAGTAGAGAAGCCTTCAACGACTTGTTCTTTTGTTAAATGTTCATATGTATAAACTTTAACACCTAAATTTTCCAACTTATCAAATATTTTCATAGAAACTCTATCATCATAGATATTATAACCATGTGATATCAACGCAATAGAAACTTCATATTCTTTTTCTGAATTTGGAATAATTATATTTCCGTTAATTGCAGCTCGAAGAGCCTTTTCAAAATGTATTCCCGAACGAGTCATTGTTTGAAAATTATTAAAAGTTTTCCACCCCATATCTTGAGCAGAACGAACTCTTTGTTCATCTTTAATTCCAAACTCTTTTGCTATGTCAACTAAAAACTCAGGCAAACCTTGCTCTTTTTCTGATTTATCTAAAGTAGCCTCTACAATTCTAAAATCACGTTTTACCACGTTTCTTATTAAATCAGGTAACGCACGAATTTTAGAGCAATTGTAAATCTTGTGAGCAACGGACTGAATAGATGGAATAAAAATTGTATCAACACCTTTATCCAAGAGATTCAAAACATGTCCGACATAAACTTTTATTGGCAAACAAGTTTCAGTAACAACGAGTGCAGAACCATCTGACATCGTTTGTTTTGTTGTTTTATCTGACAAAACGACCTCGATGCCCAAAGCTTTGAAAAAGCCGCACCAAAACGGATAATAGTTGTAGTATATTAATGCTCGGGGTATTCCAACTTTCATTTTAATCTCTTTCTAAAAAGGTTTAGTTTGACCTAATTTGTTTCTTAGTTCTCTAAATCTTGCAATATCTTCCTGTGCTTTGCCTGATTCTTTGAATACAGCTTGAGTAGTTGGGTGAACAAGCAAGATATAATCCATATGAATCTCCAAGAAATTATAACGGCGAGGAGGCATGTTGGAATTTTTTGCATAAATTTCAACATTCGTTACCGCCAAAAATCTTCTCTCTTTATCATTCAATAAATCTGTCAAATCACGATTAGAATTTGTATATTTTGCAACGTGTACAGTACCTTTAATGTCGTGGTCTACCGTCAAAATACTTACTTCAACAGGAATTGTATCATTGTGTTTTGCCATTTTTTAGTCCTTATATCATCTTCATGTCTTATATTATATAATAGTTTATTTTTTTTGGCTATACTGATTATTACTGATAAATACAGCAATGCCTGAAGGTGCCAAACGCACATCAAACTTTCCTTTTTCAAAGGTAATTAAACCATTTGAATATGCTATGGGAATTAATTGCTCAAAATTATCTACACCTCTATAATTAACCGTTCCTGAAACTTCAACTTCAGGATTATGATTGAGAATAACAACCATTTTTACATTATCTTTAGAATATTCATAGGCGAAGATATTTTTATCAGTAGATTTGAGGAAATTTGGTTTTGTTTTCAACAATTCAGCAAACATACTTTTTAATCTGACAGCATTAACATATTCCATAGCCAAAGCATTATTGTTCCCACCCGGTCTACGAGAATAATTAAATATATCAAATTTTCCCTTATGTACATAATAACTGTCATCATCAGTATAAGTTTTTTCTGCCGACTTATTCGCATAACTGTATATGTAAAAATCACCAGTTAAAAAACCATTAACAAAATACATATTTCCAGGCAAAGTTGCAGCTAACCACAGTAACTGCGACGGATAATTAGAATTAACCAAAACAGGACTTAAATCATCATGTGTTGCAAAATTCAATATTATAGATTTTTTAGCATCATAACGATTAGCTAAAGATTGAGCCTCATCATAAGCTTTAAACAAATCAGCTGCGGAACTAAACTTTTGATAATTCATAAAATTTCCCAAATAGCCATCAAATCCGGCACTAACAAGTTTATCATAAGGGGTAAAAACAGCTTCCTGAGTGACAGCTTCAGTCCACGCCGGAGATGCTTCAGCAATAAATAAAAACTCGGAATCATTACGTCTTGCGTAAGATATTAACATTTGCCAAAACTCATAAGGTTTTATTGTAGCAACATCTGCTCTTATACCATCAGCACCTAAATCTTTAACCATATCAACGAAAGACTTATGCAACTCAAACAGCTCCGTATTCAAAGAACCGTCTTTTTCTTGTGTTTTAAACAATCGAACATCAGTCCAATCCGCAGGAGTGATGCTTTTTCCTTCAGAATTTACCGCAAAAAGTTCCGGTTTTCTTAAAAACATGTCATAAGAACCACAACTTGGTAAATCAATTATAACTCTTATACCACGTTTATGAGCTTCAGAAATAAATAGCTTTGCCTCCTCGTAAACAGTCATTGGATTATCTACATCATCAAACTGAGGATTGATAGAGGCAAAATCATCCATTGCATACAAAGACCCCGCAGTACCCAACGCTTTTAACTTCCCTACCGGAGTGATAGGTAAAAGATGTATTGTATTTATTCCATGCCAAACTAAATTATCAAGTCTTTTTATTGCACCTGTAAAAGTCCCTGGTTTTTCACCTTTTTCTATCTCTACAATCTCATTTTTGTTAGTGTCTTCGGCAGAAAAAGTCCTGATATTTACTACCATTATATTAGCTTATCCGTCATTGAACAGAGTTCTTGCATCATTTGTCCATGCGAACGAACTATTCACAGAAAAAAATAAAAATACCGACAATATTAACAATAAATTTCGCATAAAATTTCCCCATAAAATATAATTACATCTTACTGGATTCTATAAATTATGGCAAAAAATTAAAAGAATTTTACAATATTCTTTCCAACTCCGAAATGACATGGGCAGAAGATAATTCCTTCATACAGGAATAATTTTCTTTGCAACGTTTTGGATGTAAACAAGGAGAACAAACCTTATTCAATGTTATTACACTTCCTCCGATAGGTGCCCACTGCTCAATATCGGTTGGTCCAAACAGAGTTACAACCTTTTTTCCAAACGCAGCCCCTAAGTGACAAAAACCGCTATCAACTCCAAAAACAAGATGCATCTGTGAAACTAAAGCAAATGTTTCATTTAAAGACAAAACTCCGCAAAGATTTTTCACATAGGGGGAAAATTCTTTTGAAATTATTTCATCACAATAAGCACGCTCTTTTTCTAAACCTGCAAAATAAACCTCATAACCATTGTTTACCAGATAGCTCAAAACATCCGAAAAATTATCAACACTCCAGTTTTTTACAGGAGTAGACGAACAAGCAACAATCAAAGCTCTTTTTCTATTACCAAAATATTTTCTAACATTATTTATAGCATTTTCATCTTCATAATATTCAAGTTTATTACTGTTAATTTCAACATAATCAGCCTTCAACACATCCATAAAATGCTCTAATTCATGTTTACCTTCATATCTTCTATATTTAACAGTTTTCTTAAGGAAAAAATGTCTAAATTGACCATCAAATCCAATAGTATCAGAAATACCAAGCTTAAAAGCCAATAAAGCAGCAGACAAAGAACGTTTTAGAACATAAGCCTTGTCGTACTTTTTCGCTCTTAACTCCCAAATATTAAGCTTATTCCAATCGTAAACATGACTAACATACGGACACTTTGAAAAAACAAAACAACCCGCATTTTTAGAAATAACATCAACCTCACAACGACCGACATGCTTTTTCAATTCTCGCAAAAAAGGAATCGCAAGAACACTGTCACCAATAAATTGTGGAGCTATAACAAGAATACGTTTCATAAAATACCTAAATACTAAAAAAGAGGCTTAATGCCTCTTATTAATGGTGGGCGTTGAGAGGCTCGAACTCCCGACATCTTCCTTGTAAGGGAAGCGCTCTACCAACTGAGCTAAACGCCCTTGCGTAATATTATAGTAGCAAGTAAAAATTTAATGTCAAGCACAAAATAAATACATCAACTAACTCAAGGCAAATAAGCACTAAAACTTAGCGTAAGAACCCATATGCCGAAAATATTTTGTGTGCTGAAGGATTTCAAAAAGTGCTTTTGCAATTTCCATGTCTTTAACATGCCCATCAAAATCCATGTAAAAAGTGTACTCTCCTAAAATCCTTTTAGATGGTCTTGAAAGAATATAAGACATATTTATATTATAAGAGTCTAAAATATTCAAAACTCGGTTCAATGCCCCAGGTTTATTTTCAGTAGAAAAAGTTATACTTGTCTTATCATTCCCAGTTCTGGGTGTATCACCACGACCAATTAAAATAAAACGGGTTTTGTTATCTTTTTCATCATTAATACCTTTTGACAATATGGGAAAACCATAGATACTTGCAGCAATTTCACTGGCAATAGCTGCAACCCCCGAATCCGATTCAGCTAATTCCCTAACAGCTTGTGCGGTAGAATTTGCAGTTCTTATTTTTACGTCAGGCTTAAGATTAGCTCGAATAAACTCTCTACACTGAGCTATTCCTTGCGGATAAGAAGCAATTGTATGTATTTCATCATAGGATTTTGCATTAGTTATCAAACAATGTGAAATCGGGATTACAACTTCAGACAAAATTTTTATATTCTTGTCTTTTAACCTTGCAAGATTATCCAAAGTTTCATGGACAACACCTTCTATTGAGTTTTCTATTGGAATAACTGCCAACAAATTATCATCTTCATACTCGTCAATTTTATGTAACAAAGAAATAATTGTAGGCATGGACTCAGTTTCTGATGTTAACAATCCATACTTCTCAATAAATTTTTCTTTAGCTTGTTCTGTGTATGAACCTCTAGGTCCAAAGAATAGAATTTTTTTTAGTGATTTATCTTCAAACATTTGTATCTCGAGTGCTTATCTTGTATGATTATACAAAAAGGAGCAAAGCATGGCAAATATAAAGTTCGGAACTGACGGTTGGAGAGCAATTACGGATAAGGAATTTAACGATAAAAATGTTGAATCCGTAATCAATGCAATAGCCAAATATGTATATGACGAATTTGGGCTAAGTAAGAAAATTATAATTGGCTACGACCCCAGAAACAAGGCAGATTACTATGCCGAGTTTTCTGCAAAAATATTGACCAACATAGGTTTCAACGTTATATTAAGCGAAAAATTTTTACCCACTCCTGTTTTAGCTTTTTATGCAAAGACATTGAATGCTTCTGCCATAATGTTTACAGCATCTCATAACCCGCCGGAATACCTTGGAATTAAATATATCCCCGATTATGCCGGACCTGCAACTTCTGAAATAACAGAAAAAATTGTAAGTAATATCGGTATAAAAATGCCCACAAACACAAACGGAACATTAACTACAAAAACATTTTTCGATGAATACGCTGAGCATTTACAAGAAGTAGTAGATTTTAACAGCATAAAAAAACTTGAGAAAAATATTATATTTGATTCACTATACTCCGCAGCAACAGGCTATTTTGACAAAATTCTTGATGATAAAGGAATAAAGTACGAAATTTTACACAATTACAGAGATATAAATTTTGGAGGAGGGCTACCTGAGCCTAAACCTAAATACCTTAAAGAACTAATTGAAAAAGTTAAATCTACTCCAAACTCGATTGGACTATCGAATGATGGTGATGCTGATAGATACGGTGTTATAAACGAATTAGGCGAATACGTTACACCAAACGAAGTTATGGGACTGTTACTTATTCACCTTGTAAAAAATAAAAAATTATCAGGTAAGTATGTAAAAACCGTAGGTGCAAGTTTGATGCACGATATTCTTGCGATGAAATTAGGTATAGGGCTGATTGAAACCCCTGTCGGTTTTAAACATGTGGGTCAAGCAATGAGAGAAAATGATGTAATTATTGCAGGTGAAGAATCAGGGGGATTAAGCATAAAAGGGCATATCCCAGAAAAAGATGGTTTACTTGCTAATTTGTTAATTCTTGATATGTTATCTAAAACAGACAAAAAACTCTATGAACTACAAGAAGAATTACATGATTTCATAGGTGAAAAATTCATAAATGATAGATTAGACATAAAATTGGACAACAAAAGCGAAATGAACGAAATAATAGAAAAATTCAGCTCAGATATGAAGTTGCACGAGCTTTTGGGTATCAAAAAAATAGGACGAAAAGACGGAATAAAATTATACCTTAGCGACGGTAAAAGTTGGTTACTAGTAAGACCTAGCGGAACCGAACCACTACTAAGGATATATATAGAAACAAACTCTACCGAAAAAATGGAACAACTTAAAAGAATAGCAAAAAATGTATCTACCATAGAAGGATAAAAATATGATTATTGATAAATTAGAAAATGCACATTTGTACTATTGCTTAAATCGTAACATTGAAAAAGGACTAAAATTTTTGCAATCCAATGATATGTTGGCAATGGAAGACGGCAAACATATTATAGATGGAGATAAAATATATGCAAATGTCCAATCAGGAATGACAAAAGAACCGTCTACCACACCTTGGGAAGCTCACAAAATTTATACAGATATTCAGTACATAATCAAGGGTGCAGAAATTATGGGTTGGGCAAATCTTGAAAACTTCAAAGCTGATTCTGAATATGATGAGGAAAAAGATGTAATTTTTGGAAATGCCAAAGGGTCTTATGTAACAGTACCTGAAAATTATTTCGTGATTTTTACACCTGAAGATGCACACAAACCAATGCTAAAAATCATTGAGGAAAAACCTGTAAAAAAAGTTATAGTAAAAGTAAAATAAAGAAATTTCCTTCATGCTATAATTTTAAAAGAGGAGTATAACTTGGACGATTTAAAATCTACATTTACAAGCGAAAATATTAAAGCATTCATTAAAGAACTCGTCGAAACCGTAGTTTTTGTTATTGTTATGCTAATAATCATCAGATATTTTATCGGAGAGGTTCGTTGGATTCCATCCGCATCAATGCAAACAACGTTACTTGAAGGTGACAGAGTTTTTGTCGAAAGGTTTTCAAGATTTTACAAAGCACCTGACAGAGGTGATATTCTCGTGTTTTACCCGCCTCAAGAAAACCTAAAAAATGATATTGGTGCAGTATTTTCAAGACTTACAGGTTTTTTCTGTAAAGACATAGCCTACATAAAGAGAGTAGTCGGACTTCCGGGGGAAACAATTAATATCAAAAGAAATGACATTGGTGAAACTTTTGTATATATCAATGGAAAAAAGCTTACTGAACCTTATGTTAAAGACTTTAAAGATGAAAATTATACTTGTAATCAAGCAACTGATTTTTGCGAAGAAGTTATAGTTCCGCAAAATTCATATTTTATGATGGGCGATAACAGAGGCAACTCACAAGATTCCAGATATTGGGGATTTCTCTCAAAGGATAGAATAATTGGCAGAGCCGTTTTTATCTTTTGGCCATTGAATCGAACAAACTACTTTGAAAAAATAAAATACTAAGGACAAATATGAAAGAAAAAGCTTTAGAAAACTTTAAAAATGGTTATTCTTGTTCTGAATCAGTAGTTAAAGCTGCTGCCGACAACGGACTTGTTAACCACTCGCTAATACCAGTAGCGACTCCATTTTCAGGAGGAATATCTTCAGGCTGCTTATGTGGTGCAGTTGCGGGCATGCAACTTGTCATCGGAGCAATGAAAGGACGCATCTCAACTGAACAAAGTCCACTTGATGCTAAAACTTTAGCTAAGATATCAATGGAAAAATTTAAAGAAAAAAACAAATTCACATGTTGCAAAGCTTTAACAGCAGGACTCGAAATGGGTTCACCAGAAAGAAAACAGAATTGCTGTAAGCTTGTTTGTGACTGTGCCGAAATTCTTGAAGAATTAGTTTCAAATAAAATAGAATCATAACAACAAATCCCGCTTAAAAAGCGGGATTGTATTTTGTAAAACCTTATTTGCGGTGTTTGTTAATAATGTTCCTCTTGTACTACAAGATTAAAGCGTGTCTATTCAACTGTAAAAATTTACAACTACCTCCTGCGTCTAGTAACGCGACCTTAAGTTATCACTTTCAACATACGCATAAGCTACTGCGTATTGATTTGTGAGTCTTTTAATAACCTCCTTTACACATACCCACAAAGCTAATATTACAAAACTTTTCATATATCTCCTTATCTGAAAATTAACGTTTCCTTTATCTTATATTAATAATTACGGCAAGTTTTTCTAAAACTTTAGGATTTTTTTTAATATTGAAACACTTCTTTACAATTGTATGTGATAGAATATTAATGCAATTAGGTAAGGAGAATTACAAATGGCTAGAATTATCCGTCCAACATGGGCTATCAGATGCGTAAACTCAGGCTGCAGAAGACTTTTTGAAGTTGCAATGCTAGATGACAAAAAACAACAAGAGGTTGTTTGTCCTGACTGTGGCGAACATTACGTTTACCCACCATTAAACGAAGAAAATTCTGAAAACTAATGAAATACTATCCTTTAAGTTCATATCTTAAAGATAAATTCGGAGAAAAAGTCTATAAAATCACTTTAGACGCAGGGTTTACTTGTCCTAATCGTGATGGAACAATCTCTGACATAGGATGTATTTTTTGTGATGACGGGGGAAGCTTTTCGCAAGCACATCCCCGTCATTTGTCTATTTCTGAACAGATTGATATCGGTATAAAAAGCCAGCATGCCAGATTCGGAGCTAATAAGTTTATGGCATATTTTCAAGCGTTTTCAAATACCTACAAGCCAACTGAAGAACTAAAAAAAATATATACTGAGGCTTTGAAAAACCCGCAAATTGTTGGAATTTCAATAGGAACTCGTCCTGATTGCGTTGATGACGAAAAGCTTGATTTAATAGCATCATTTACACCAAAGTATGAAACCTGGATAGAATACGGCCTTCAAACAATACATGACAAGAGTTTAATTTGGATGAACAGAGGGCATAACTACGAAGTATTTGAAAAGGCATATTTTGAAACTAAAAAAAGAGGTATAAAAGTTTGTACTCACATCATACTAGGCTTACCAACAGAAACAAAAGAAGACATGCTTAAAACAATAGAAAAAATTGCTGAACTCAAAGTCGATGGTGTAAAATTTCATGCCCTCTGCGTCATGCCAAATACTCCACTTGAAAAAATGTACAATAGCGGGAATATTAAGTTGCTTAGCGAAGACGCATATGTTGATATTATCTGCGAGGCAGTAAAAATATTACCCCAAAATACAATTATTCACAGATTGTGCGGTAATGGCTATTCAAAAACCATGCTTGCCCCATTATGGCTAAATAATAAATGGGAAACACTAAATAAAATCAACGCTAAGTTAGCCTAGATTTGACTTAATCCATTCAATCATAGGAATCAAAGCCTTTGCTCGATGGCTCAGCGTATTTTTTTCTTCTGCACTCATTTCAGCCATAGTTTTATTAAGACCATCGACCAAAAATAACGGATCATAGCCAAACCCACCATTTCCATATGGGGATGGTGCAATTGAGCCTTCACATATGCCAATTGTTTTATGAACAACATTTCCGTCCTTGTCAGTCAATACAATTGTACAAACAAATCTTGCGGTACGCTTAGATGTCGGAATATCATTTAGTTCATTCAATAATTTTTGTATTTTTTCTTCTTGTGTTTTAGCATAACGAGCAGAATATATTCCGGGACGCCCATCCAGTGCATCTACACAAAGCCCTGTATCATCTGCTAATGCGTAGGTTTGCATAAGTTTTGATGCTTCCTTAGCTTTTATTATTGAATTTTCTTCAAAAGTAGTACCGTTTTCAAAAGGATTAAAGCCTTCTTTGACTTGCACAAAATTCACACCAAACTTATTTGCAATAGCGTTAATTTCTTCAACCTTGTGAGGATTTGTACTCGCTAAAACTATCTCTATCATTATTTACCATACCTTCTATTTCTTTTTTCGAACTCATAAACCGATTTTTTGAGCATTTCAGCCCCAAATTCAGGCCAATACTCATCAAATATAAGTAATTCCGAATAAGCAATCTGCCACAGTAAAAAATTACTAACTCGATACTCACCACCAGTTCTGATAAGCAAATCAGGTTCCGGAACATTTGACGTATAAAGGCAATCAGATATCAAGTTTTCATCTATGTCATCGATTAATAACTCATCATTTTTAACCTTTTTACAAATATCTTTTATTGCACTTAGCATTTCTAATCTCGAACCGTAATTAAATGCTATCTGTAAATTAACACCGGTATTATCCTTTGTTTTTTCTTCTGCATCATAAAGAATTTCTTTCAAAGTTGTACTTAACCGTGAAATATCACCGAGAAATTTTATTTTAACATGCTCTTTGTGCATTTCATCAAGTTCTTTTCCCAATGTTTTTGCTAACAAACTCATCAAAAATTCAACTTCTTCCGGCTTGCGATTCCAATTTTCAGTTGAAAAAGCATAAACTGTTAAATATTTAATACCAAAATCAGAACATGCTCGTAAAGTTTTTTTTAGAGCTTCAACTCCCTTTTGATGTCCAACAGCACTAGGCAAGTGTCTTTCCTTTGCCCATCGTCTGTTTCCATCCATGATTATCGCAACATGCTTCAAATCAGTTTCACTAACTATTTTCTTAATACCTTCTAAGTTTAAAGTTTTTTCCACTTGTAATTTCTCCTTGCAATAAGGCAATCATAGCCGAAAAAAAGAAAAAATAAAATAATACTTGAAATTAAAAAATCCCCATGTATAATAATTACATAACCGGATGCGGGAGTAATTCAGTGGTAGAATGCTTCCTTGCCAAGGAAGATGTCGCGAGTTCGAGCCTCGACTCCCGCTCCAATTAAAAAAGACCCCAAGGAGGGTCTTTTTTTTGCTTAAATTTATTAAAAAAGCTAATGAATTAAACTTAAATCATTAGCTTTTTAATAAATAAACCGTAGAAGAACTTATAACATGCTCTTTCTTAATTCTTCGTTGGATTTTTGACTCAAATACTTTGGTGCAATATCAAAAACAGTTTTGCAACCGCATTCACCTTCTTTAGCAAGTCTATATACAGCTCTTGCATACGCAACAAGCACACTGGATGTAAATTCAGGGTTTGACTCAAGCTTAAGCGAATACTCAATTATATGATTTTTGTCACCTGCAGTATTGCCAACTCTAATAACAAAACCGCCATGTGGTATTCCACCATGTTTTTCTTTGAGTTCTTGTTCAGAAATAAAATGAACTGTTGTATTATATGGTTCAAAATAGTTAGGCATGTTTTTTATTTCATTTTCGATTCTTGCCTTATCTGCTCCATCTTCCGCCACAACAAAACATTCTCTTGTATGCATTTCTCTAGCTGTAAAAGTTGGATTTTCGCAATTTCTAACAGCTTGCAACGCACTTTCAACAGGTATAGTGTATTGTTTTGCATCTTTTACACCTGCAATTCTTCTAATAGCGTCACTATGTCCCTGACTTATGCCTTTTCCCCAAAAAGTATAATCTTTCCCCTCAGGTAAAACAGCATTTGCATATACTCTATTTAAAGAAAACATACCAGGATCCCAACCAACAGAAATCATTGCAACTTTACCATTTGCTTTAGCTGATTTATCAACATTTTCAAAATGTGTTGGTATTTTAGCATGATTGTCAAAACTGTCCACAACATTGAATATTTCAGCGTATTTTGGAGTTTGCACAGGTAAATCATTTGCACTTCCCGAACATATAATCAAAACATCTATTTTATCTTTCCAATTTTCAATTTCAGAAAGGGAAACAACTTGAGCATCTGAATTTATTTTAAGCTCTTCTGGTTTTCGTCTAGTAAAAATAGCAACAAGCTCCATATCAGGATTTTGTCTTACTGCAAATTCCACACCTCGTCCTAGGTTACCATATCCTAAAATTCCTATTTTCATATACATTCCTCAACTGTTAATAATTTATACATTTTGATAAAAACATTATACAAAAAGATAAAAAATATTTAAAAATTTTTCGAATTATCTTCACATTAATTTAAAATTTATAGCTATTTTAGCAGCTTTTCTACATTTTCTACTATTGCGTTAACATCAATTGATTTCATACAAGGAGCATAAATTTCATCAGTACCCTTAATATATTTACACTTTCTACGATTGCAAGGAATGCATTTCATATCAGATTTTATTGACACACAACTATTTCCATAAGTTCCTGTTCTACTGATTGGCATAGAACCATATAACCCCACTGATGGCACTTTCAGTGCTGTTGCTATATGCAAAGGTCCGGACTCACCTGATATCATTAAGTCGCATGCACCAATAATCGCTGCGTTCTGTTCTAATGTTGTTTTACCGATAAAAGACTTTACAGATGGTAACTTTTCTAACGGATTTAAAAACTTATAATCATCCTGTGTTCCGGTTAAAATTATTGTTCCTTTAAATTTTTGCTCCAAAATATTTCCTAATTCCAACCACTTGTCGACAGGGTAGGTTCTGCCTTGCCTTGGGGAAATTATTCCGCCTGCATTAAATATAATCAATGGTCGGGGCAAAGCTGCCAATTCTTTTTGTGCAAAGTCTTTAGCCTCCTCACTAAGATACAACGACATTTCAGCAGCTAATTCAATATTTTTATAATATTTTTTTGCCGTTTGAAAAAAATTATCAACAGCATGTCTTTTAAAAGTTTTTTTATACAATAACTGTTTTTTAATCCCCGCCATAAAGCAAACAAAGCGAGTTTTAAAGTTCGGTTGAAGATTGATAACTAAATCATAATTTTCAGCTTTTAAACGTTGCACAAGGGGTTTAGATTTTGCAAATTTAAACTCATTCTTATCAACGACTACTACTTTTTCAATATCAGGGTCATTTTCCAAAAAACATGCCTGTGTTTTTGTAGTCATATAATGTATAGAAACATCGGGATACTGCTTTTTTATAGCCCTAAATGTGTTCATCGTATGAACAACATCTCCGATAGCTCCTAATCTGATTACAAGTATTTTATCTGCTAATTTCGACATAATAAGATTATATTTTATGAACAACTCGTGTCAATTTATAAAAAAGAAATTAAGCAATAATATTTAAGCCTGTTTTAGCTACCGGTTGTGCTGTAACTTTTTTAATTGCATTCACAATAGCGTTTTTTGTCCCGCCATTTCTTGCAATGACATCTTTGCCGGCACCAACAATATATTTTTCTCCATCGACAAGGATAGCATAGCCTTTTTTAGCTACTGTTTTAGTAGGATTTGAACCAAATGTTTCATATTGTAGTGGGTTTACTTGCATATCTTTATCCTCGTATCCTGTTTTTGGAATGAGCAACTATTGTACAACACAAATAATAGTTTGTCAAGTGTTTTTCGAAAAATAATTTTTAAGATATCAAATTTTCTATAATGCTTTAATATCAGCTAATTTCAACACTTTGAGTTTAAAACCGAAAATATTTATATTATTATGAAAACTTTTAGCTATCATTATACCGTCATGTGCATCTATTATTTTCTTTGATAAATATAACCCCAAACCGGTTCCGGGCTTATTATATTTTTTTGATAAAGTAATATTTTTCTCAAAAATATTTTCAAGTTCTACCGGAGATATATAATCTCCAACATTTTGGACCGTGAAATTCACATAGGCTTCATCAAAACTCAGTGTTAATTCAATATCACTATTTTGTTCAGAATAGTTTATTGCATTAAACAGCAGATTCAGAACTACTCTTTGTATTTCTAATCTATCACCACTAATAAAGAGTGTTGACGGCATATTTATTATAAACTTTAGTTGTTTTTCATCAGCTAGAAAACCTGCCTCACTTTTACACTCGTTTATGAGGTCGACTAAATCAAATTCAGAAATTAAAAGTGAAACATTTTGAGTGGATGATTTATAAGCAGCAAGTATATTATTTACTAATTGCTTAGCAAAATTAACAGACGAATAACTCATTTTTAAAATATCTTTTTGTGCATTGTTAAGTTCACCAAATTTTTCGTGATAAAGTAAATACAAAGCTCTTTCTGAGGCATAAATTGGATTTTTCAAATCGTGAGCAATCATTGCGAATGCAGCTTCCTTATTCTTCTGTTCCTCAAATTCATCTGTTACATCTTGCAGTAAAGTAATAGTAGACTCACCATGATTTAAAAAATCTTTTATTTTCCCAGCAGTAACCTTGTAATTATTTCCTTCCAGTGCAAACAATTTACATTCAGCCAACTCGGTATCTGATGGAATTTTGTCAAAAATACTACTTGATATTATTTGATTTTGGTGCGAATCCTTTATATTAACAGATATCTTCGAGAGAGTTATTATTTGCTCCAGAATAGTATTATAGTTAATTAATTCTCGATTAAAATTTAAATAATCTATTATTTGTCCGCCGAAGTATTTCTCTTTTGTTTTGTTAACCAAGTATATAAGAATATTAACTAACAGGTAAAAAAATGCTGCTACCGTAATTAACAAATTATACTTATTTATACTTAAAGATAGTACCAATGCAGAGAAAAATACATTTGCTATCAGTAAATTATTATATTTTATGTTCATGTTTATTTCTAATATTCCTATTTTAATTTTACAAATTAAAAATAAATTGCATATTACCTATTTGGGTATAAATTTTTCTTCTTTTACATAAAGTAAATAACCAAAATGGTGAATATTTTATTTTGAATATAAGTGATAGCTTTAGCACATAACAGAAAGGAGAAGCAATGAAAAAATTAGGTTTATTACTGTTATGTGTGACAATTTTAAATGTCGGAATTGCAAATTCAAAAGAAAAAATAGATTCTATGCAAGAAAATATATGCGAAGAACGTATAGAAATACTACCGACTTGGTCCTTTGCACAAAAAGATAATTTAGCAAACTCAAGATACCAAGATTCTAAACGAACAGCCAGAGATTTTTTTGAAAATTCATCAAGAAATACTCACAATTCAAACACCTCAACAAACAACATCAACAGATCAAATGTGCATAAAAATTCTTCAAATATAAATACAAGAAATAATAATTCTTACCAACCCCAAAGAACTAATAGCACACAAAACAAATATGGCAAATAATAAAAAACATATCAAAGCACATAACAAAGTAAGCGTTCCATTACGCTTGCTTTGTTATTGTAAGCGATTAACTATTTAGCTATATGAATCTTTTTCAATTTATGTTATTATTATAACCTGAGTTTTAATGAAAGGACTTTTAGCATGAAAAACAATTTAAAATTTATCGCAGTCGCAGCTGTATCAATGGCGATTGGTCTATCAATCAATAATTACGCAATCTCTAATGTTCCTGCAAACTACAAAGTAGCAGTTGTGGATGTTTCAAAGGTTGTCGGAAACTCTAAACAAGTAGCCTCATTAAAAGAAGAACAAAAGAAAAAAGTTGCAGATTTAACCAAATTTGTACAAACAGCTAAAACAAATATAGCTAAAGAAACAGATGCAACTAAGAAAAAAGCATTAGAAGAAAAATACTCTAAAGAACTTGCTTCTAAAAAAGCAGCAATGGAAAAAGATTATGCTACAAAGTTAAAAGCTATCGATAAAAGCATTTCCGATACAATTTCAGCAAGAGCTAAACTAGGCGGTTACAACTTAGTTTTATCTAAAAGTGTAGTTCTTTCCGGTGGCGAAGACATTACTTCTGCGATTATGGCAGCTGTAAAATAAAAATACTTTAATCACTACAAAAAGAGCCGTTTTGGCTCTTTTTTGTTTTTAAGAGGAAAAAATGGACAACGTAAAAATTTTAAGCTTACAATTCACACCTATAAAAGCTGATAAAACAGCGAATTTGGATAAGGTAAAAACACTTATTTCCAATACGAAGGAAAAAACTTTTGATTTAATTGTTTTACCTGAATTTTTTGATACAGGATTTAACTTGTCTAATAAAGAATTTATAAAATATGCTGAATGCGAAGACTCCTCAGTTGTTTTAAAAGAACTGGCACAGATAGCAAAACAATACAATTCATATATTCATTGCGGTAGCATAATCTTTAAGGACGAAGACAAGTGCTTCAATCGTGCATACTTACTTAATAGAAACGGGAAAATAGTTTCTAAATACGATAAAATACACCTGTTTGATTATTTTGGAGGAAATGAAGGTGGATACACAACGGCTGGTGAAAAATATGTTGTTGCAGAAACAGATTTCGGAAAAATTGGGTTTGCAACTTGCTTTGACCTAAGATTTGCTGATATGTTCTCAACCTTATGCAAATTAGGAGCAGAATTATTTGTGGTCCCTGCTGCGTGGTCAGTAATAAATAAAGCCCCTGAAACATACAAAACTCAATACCTGAAAAATTGGCAAATGATTACCTGCGCAAGAGCATATGACAATGTTGCATATATAGTTACGTCTAATGAAGTTGGAGATGTAAGACCAATGTTTACAGGTCTAGGCAACTCTATGATAGTAGATTTTGAAGGTAACGTATTAGCAAATGCAAAAGACGAAGAAACCGCAATATCTGCTCGATTAGATTTTTCAGCCTTAAGAAAGGCAAGACAAATATTCCCTATTGACAATTTAATAAAATAACTTGACATTTGTAAACTGTTTTGTGTTATTCTATAAATATGAATAGTAAAAAATGCTGTAATTTATCCATCGCCAGTAACAAGTATGAATACTTTAAAACTAAAAATTTCAGCTTATCTGCTGTCATATTATGGTGTTTGAGTCGGTATTGTTACCAACTTATTTTTTCTGAAATTTTTTCTTTGCCTTTTTCAGCTCAACAAGTTTACAAGTATAAATTTAGCAAAAATGAAATAGAGGCAATGAAAAAACTTCGTCCCGAAGAATTTTCTTTCAATAAAAATTTTGTTATAGATTATGACTTTACACTAACCACCTTTAACCTAAATTACAAAGGAATAATAAAAATAAAAACAAAGTTTATAAATAACTTTTCATTCGAAAACAGTTTTTATAAAATTCATATAGAAATCAAAAATAATACAGGGTCCATGTCAATCTATCCGTTTTTTTTGACAGAAAAGGGAATGAAAGCTCATCTGAGTGAATTTATACAAAAACTATGGACTCCTATCTTTATACATTTAGTTAGAAATTCATATGTAAAAACAATTTCAACAGAATGCACAAACAACAAAAATTTAACAACAATACTCGTTGACGAAAGTTATATACATAAACACCTGTACAATATGCATTCTGATTTAATATGCGATATTTTCCATATTACTTGCCATTCATTATTTAGTAAAAACTCAGACGATAAATTAATTATTTCTTGTGACGATATAATGGCAACAAGAGGGCTTAAAAAAAATCCAAATGCTAATGGCAGAAGAGGCGGATTTAAAAAAATTGAAAAAGAAAAAATAGAAACAGCACTTACACTACTTAATGATTTAGAACTTTTGCATGTAACTAAATTTGATAACTTCAAATATATAGTGTCTATTCCAAGCAAATTCGACAAGCTCCCAAGAACTACCATCCCAAGAAAAATAGTTGAATATAACCACAAAACTCATATTTGGCATAGAAGAATAGGTTTAAAATTAGCACAAAACAAAGCAAATAAAATTCAAGTTAAAGAGCTTTTAGAAGTCGTTAGCAACCTATATAAATCTTTCAAACCTATACAAATTCGGGATAAATTTGAAAGCGTTTTAGATGATTTGTGTGATGATGAAATCATTAAATCATGGCACTATAAAAACATTGATGAAAATACTATGAGCGGTAAAAACTGGCTCGCAAAATGGGAAAATTTAATAATTATTTGTCGGTATTAAAACTAACTTTTAAAAAAAATTCCTTTTACTAATATGTAATAGTAATTTTGTAAGCTTACCACTACTTATTAAAAAAAGGAGTATAAAATGACTACATATCACGTTCCATATACATTTATTCCCGGAACAAAAGCAAAAGCAAATGAAGTTAATGAAAACTTTGCTGCTGTTCTAAACTACATCGCTGACACTAAACAAAGTTCATCTGATATAAACCTATCAAATATAACAGATGAAGCTAAAAGAGTTATTTATGACAATTCAGTTCCAACTCATTTAGTGGGAGAGATTATTGCTTCTCCAATTCCACTAACCGATGGAGGGTTACACCTATTAGACGGTGAAATTTTATCCTCTGATGGATTATATCCTCAATTTATAGAATACATTGCTTCATTTAAAGATAATTATCCCGAGCTATTTTGCAGTGAATCAGAATGGCAAGAAATCGCATCTAATAGCGGATATTGTGGAAAATTTGTTTATAACAATACTGAAAAAACACTAAGACTTCCTAAAATATCTGATTTAGAACAAATCACAAATTCAGAATCTGGAGAAAGCAACAATTCAACTATTGAAGTTCTTTATTATATTGTTGTTGCAAATGGTATAAAAAACGAAGCAGATATCACTATTGATAACATTGCTACCGATTTAAACAACAAACTAAATACAGATTTAAGCAATCTAAATGCCTGTCTGAGTGCAAAAACTGAAATAGCAGATTGGATAGCACCTGACATTGAAAACTCAATTACAATTACACTGCCATATACAACTCCAAGTGCAGGTTGGCTCTACATAACACTGGACGGGACACTAAACGGATATAATGGTGTGAGCATAAGCGTAAATTCAAAAGCATTTTCGTTGATTGCAACAGCTAATGCTCAAACCGGCTACGCAAGTACTGTTACATTTGTCCCACAAAATGCCAATTTAACACATTTACTTGGAAGTGGAAAGTATACCCGATATTTTATCCCAATGAAAGGAGCTAAATAATGAAATACTACACTATCGTTAACAACAGCTTACTAACTGCTTACAATGAGAAAGCACTCAGCAGATTCTACGAAAATGTCTTCGCGTTACCGTCAGATTACGAAGTTGGTAAATACATAGTAAAAGACAATACTTTAGTTTTAAATCAAAATTTTGAAATTGAAAAACTTAAAACTTTAAAGGATGAAAAACTAACACTAGCACTAAGAATGGCATACGATGCAGAAGAAAATGGCACTGTTACATTTAAAAATGCTAGCTTTGAAACTAACACTTCAAATATTTCTAAATTGACTTCTCAATACAACATGCTAAACATAGGTGCAATAGACACTGTTTTATGGCTGTCAAAAGATGATATACAGGTTGAATTAAATCAAAATGAAATTCTGCAACTTTTATCAACAATATCCGATTACACAGGTGCATTGTGGAACGTAAAATATTTATCAATAAAAGAACAAATTCTCAATGCAAAAACAACCGATGAATTAGAATCAATAGAGATTAAGTACTAATTCTTATAAACAAACCACCTCTTCTTCAGCCTGCTCACACAGGCTTTTTTTTATACATATTTGATTCTTGTTTTTAACCCCCAAAAACAAATATGAATAAATTTTCTATCTTTACGGATAACAGGCAAAAATCTTCTAATATGTTGGTCATAAAAACTATTCCAAGGAGTTAAAGCAAGAGCTTTAAAATATTCATTATCGAAACCTCTTTTAGAACCGGTGACCCAAGGTTTATATGCAGTTATAAAATGGATTAAATTCGGTGGAGTTGTTTGAGAATAATTTTTAGACTTTCCTTGCCAGTTCCATCTGTCTTCTACAACTCTGATACGACCTTTCAACACAATATTAAGTATATCCTGATCATCCAAATTTTCACCTACGCTATTAAACAATGCTAATTCTAAGTTATTTTTTCTCCATTCAGCAATATTAATTAAAATAACACCGGCATTAAAATAAATATCTTTAGATTCAAAACCTAATCTAACTTGATTTTCCTCACAAGAAGTATCTTTTATGACCGCAGCATAAAAATTATCCAAATCCGTATTGTAGTATTCCCACACTGAAGATGTAGCAATCACATCGCAGTCAACATACAATATCTTATCTAAGTGCGAAAACAATGAGGAAATAAGAAATCTATAATAGGAGCAAATTGACAAATATCCTTTTTTATCAGGCAAATAAAGATTTTCAAACTTTTCACTTTCAACTTGAATAAACTCGATACTACAATCTTTTATTTTAGTTAAACTACTGATTTTCTTTTTATTTTCATCAGAAATATTGTTATCTAATACAAAAAAGCTTAGATATTCATCATTAGCAGAATTTTTCAAAAATGATGCAATCGAAACTCCTGCCAAAGGAGCATAATTATTATCGCAAGCCAAGCAAATGTTTATCTTTTTTGATGACTCTAACATCAATGTACCCAATTCAAATGTCCGCAAACTAATATCTTTACCATTCTAGTTTGATAAACAAGTAATGTCAACAAACTTTTTAATAAGTTTTTGCCCAAAATGTAAAATAATGTTAATGATTTTTGGGATACTAGCAAAATATTACCTAATTAAGTTTTTAAGTAAAACGTAACTAATTGAGGGTATTGGTGTGACATCCTATAATTGCAGCATAAATCCTAGAAAAAATATTTCATTTGGACATGGAATAACTCATATCATTGCAAACAAAGACTGTTATTTTGATAAATATATAACCGGAAAAGACAGCGTTACGGATAAGTTCGTTACAAATAACAAAGATTTATTTTCTAAATACTTTATGCCTTTTATGCGGCTTAGTCGTATAGCAGCAAAAGAAGTATCAGCTAATTCTGAAATAATACCTGCTAATGGTTGCAAGTTTTTAGTAACGTTGGAAAACAATGAAATAGATTTTCTAAAAAGAATATATGAATCAACAAAAGACACTGCAACTTATTTATATTGGATTCCGGATAGAATTGTTAACAAACAAAATGGCGATGTTGTTAATAACGATATGCAGTTTCTTAAGACATTCCAAAATTTTGACAGATTGGAAAACCAAATGTTAAGTCTAACGCAAAGAAGACTAAAACAAACAAAAAAACACGATGATTTAGTTATTGTAGTCGGAAGCAATAAGGACGATTTAAAAGCTATCAGTCCATTTAGTTACATAAATGAAGAACAATCAATTGAAAATTTTGACAAAATCAGACACACAAAACTAAGAAGTGCTTTTCTTTACGACAACGACACGCCTCGGAAACTATTAGACGAAGTTAAAGAACTTGCTAAAATTTGTAATGCAGATGGTAATATCCGACTGGCACTCATAAATAAAACAGCTCAAAAAGATGTACCCCCAATTATTAATGCGGTAATGCTTTTACAAAAGGAATACGCAAAATTTTCAAGCGAATTTAGAGCAAAAATATCTAAAAAACTAAAAAATCTTTTGGAAGGCAGAGATATCCCATATCCCGTAGAAAGAACACCATCAACAGTACCTTGGGAACCGGCACCTGATTGGGGACGTATAGTAGAACCTGATACACGCTCTATAAAAAGAAAAATTTTTGACAACATAATGAATAACAAACTTGCGACAGCCCTAATTTTAACCGCAATTGGTGTTCCGCTGTATTTTCGTCAAACAACCCACAAAAAAACAAAGAAAGTTTAATCCTAGTTACATAAGATTGTTTTTTTCTAAATATTTAAGAAACGCTTCACACCCTTCCACTACATCGGCATAAGTTTCTTCAAAATTACCGGTGTACCAAGGGTCTTTTATATTACGAGGATTATTTGTGTAATCGAGCAATCTTTTTATTTTATTATCTCTATCAGCTCCTACAATATATTCAATATCAACAATATTTTCCATATCCATTGCTATAATAAAATCATAATATTGATAATCACTTTTACGAATTTTACGAGAATAATGCTCAGAAAAAGGAACACTGTTTTCTTTTAAAATCTTTTTAGTTCCAAAATGTATTCCGGCATGATTCAATTCATTATAGCCTTCCGTCCCTGCTGAATCAATTTCAAAATTATTTTCAAGAGAACGCTCTCTAATCATATTTGTAAGAACCATATGTGCCATCGGGGACCTACAAATATTACCTAAACAAACAAATAAAACTTTAATCATTATCCACCTTTACAAATACATATTCTTTAAAATCTTCTCATAAATATTGGCAAAATAATATTGTAAATTTTTATTAAAAAAACGAAAAAAATTATTTTTAAGAACATTAAAACATATGAATCGAGAACCATTTTTTATTTACAAGTCAAAATGAAAATAAACATTATTAACAACCAATTATACAACACTAAAAAAGCTTGTTATACAAATTATACACCCCAATTGTATAACCAAACACCTTGTTCTACTTTGCGACCCCGGAATAATGTCCAGAATAAAAGATTTTTACAATTTTACTAAAAAACTACCAATTGACATAAACTCTATTAGTTCGCTAGATTTAAGAAACATGTTTTCAAAATCCTTGGGCGTACAAAAATATTATAGAGGAATGATTTTAACTCCTGCTCAATTGGCTGAAGATAAAAATAATAAAAAAATTCCGATAGAAAAAGTTGAAAGTTTTGTCCCATTTATTATTAGACCAAATTACATAAAGTCCATAAGCTCAGTCTAGCCCTTAATGTGGCTTCTATATCAGCAGAAGCTGTCATCATATCTTTTACGCCTGCAATATAAATTTATTTTTCTTTTACTTTTAAATTTTACGTTTTTATACAAGAACTACAGAACATTAACAATTGCCAATATATCAGCATATTTTATTAAGAGAGATTATCAAATGTTAAGCAAAAATAAAAATCTTTACAATAGGCAAAAACCTTTGTACATTCTACAATACAGTACAATACAATATACTACAGGATGGCAAACTTTTCATTAATAATGTTTTTGCATATACGTAGAAGGTTTTAGGTAATGGAAAAGTTATGTTATCAGTAAATCCGGTTAATCACCACCAAGTAAATACATACGCACCAAAAGCAAGTATTCCTATAAATTTTGGCAGCAAAGATGCTTTGGGAGATTCATTTACTCAAGTTGGAGAAAAAACGGTCGATAAATCAAATAATGGTAAATTTGATTTTTCTGAAGCCGGTAAACATTTTTTAAAAGGTCTAATAAGTCCAATAACAGCAGTGATTAAACACCCGATAGCCACAATAGGTTTAGTTGCTGGAACAATTGCTGCTTGTTCACTAGTTCCGGTTTTAGGACCGGCATTAGCAGTCGGTTTTGGAGCATATAGTTTATTCCAATTGGGTAAAGGCTGTTTTGACGTTGCAAAAAATTGTTTCGATGGAAATTATGATGCTGCGGAAAATTCTTTCAATACAGTAGGAGAAGGTACAATCGGAACCATTTTGAGTGCTCTTGGTATAAGGCAGAGTGCAAAAGTTGCCCAAGAATCAAAACTTATGTCAAAACTTAACGCTACAACATTGAATACTGCACAGCGTGGAGAAATTGCAACAAACGTTAATAAAGCAGGATTTATCTCTAACTTAAAAGATAGTTTAAGTCTGTTTACAACAAAAGATGGATTAAAATCCGTTGGCTTCCAGTTTAAAAAGGATGTACTCAAAACAAGATTTAATGAGTTCAAAGCTCTATTTGATAAATCAAAATGGATAAAAGAAAAAGAAATAGAAATCGAAAGAATGGGAAAATCTTTTGAAGAAAAAGTAAAAGAATTTAAACAGTCTGCGGAAGGTCAAAGACGTGCAGCATTGTCAGATGAACAAATTAAAGCGGAAGTTGAGGCTCTCTATAATGATGCATTTGACAGACTGGGCATTCCACAAGAACAACGACCTACATTAGAAATTGTAAAAAATGATGCTAATAAATGTGGCAGTTACACCAAGGGTGGACACAGGATTGAATTTAATCCTGAATCATATAAATCAGGAGTTACAGAGATAGAAAATGTAATAATGCATGAGGCAACTCACTGCAGAGAAGCACTTCTAAGGGCTGGCATTCCGCAGGAGAGAGTTGATGCAATTGTTATTGATGAACTAATTGGTCGTATTAGATACGGTGAAGCAGAAGAAATTATCAAGGGTGCTGGTTTCTTAGGGGCCGATATGACTAAGCCTCCCAAAATGAGTAAAGCAATGAGCGAAGATTTTATTCAATTTGCAAAAGATAATCTGTATCATAAAGACAGTGCTTTAGGAGAAATTATCCAAAATCTTGATCTCCAATATAGCATTAGGGAATTACCAAATTTTAGAATTGAAAATTTACAAAATGCTGAAAAAGCAGCACAATCTATAATTGATAAACTAAAAACGCTTATAAAGAAACATCCTAACTTTGTAGAACAATACGGTACAGAACAAAAAGCTTTAGAAGCGTTGGTGGGATATTCAAGATCACACAATTTCAGATACAACTATTTTACCAATACTAAAATAAATAGAAACATGTTTGCTGGAACTTATGCTGATTATATTGAGGCAAAACCATTAACAGGTGATGCTCTTGCTCGTGCAGAAAAATCTTTAGTTGATGAAATTGCAACAGTAGAAGGTAACGGAAGAGCATCAGGTAAGTTTTTTGGGTGCAACGAGGCAGAATTTAATCAATACCAATTCTCTCCTGAAGAAGTTCTTGCACAGAAAAATGGTAATACTTATTTGATTGAAAAAATGACTGCAAAAATTAATGAAATGCGTGCATCAGGCACTTTAACTCCGGAACAAGAAGCATATCTAACGAAAGTTATTGAAAAGGCAAAAATAGTTATCGAATACAAAACAAAAGGTCTTGAGTATTACAAAAAATATACTCAAATGATAAATAATCCTAACGATAGCGAGCTCGCAGCCACTGTTAAAGCTATGGAAAATGAATTAAATGCACTTAAAGCAAAAATCTCACCAGATGAATGGCAAAAAGTCACAAAAATCATAAAAATGATTTCTATACCTGAACATACTTCAATATTAATTCCTAAGGTTGCTATATACAAAATATTAAATTCTCTAAATAGCGAAAAAACAGCTTAAATTCATTAATACAGGTTATTTAATGAAATAAAAAAACAGACCTTCTGGGTCTGTTTTTTTATTAATGGCGGGACTGACGCTTACAGGTTCGAACTTTTTGAAAAATATTATAACCACGTCAGAAATAAAGACAGCAAGATAATATGCTATTTAGTTAATAAGCTTATGAAAGTTGTTTAATTGCTATTGAGCATTATTAATTTCTATGAATTTTTCAATATTATTTTTTAAATAAACATCAGTATCTCTATCTGGAGTGAAATTTTTAGTAAACTTGCTATGACGAGTTATTAGGTCACTTTTTACAGCGTGCCAATTTTTATTAATTTCATAATAATCATAATTAGTAAATGCAGAATCAATACGGCCACTACCGTTATAGTAATTATAATTAAAATCATTTTCATCATTATAATAATATTCAATGGGTCCATTTATTGGATATACTTCTATCCAATAACCTTTTTTATCTTTTTGAACACTATAAATATAGTTTTCAAAAACATCTGATTTTTGAATTAATTCTGGTTTTATTATTTCAGGATAAATCCCATTGGCCTTTTTATACTGTGCTAAATAGTTCAAAATAGGTTGATATTCTTTTTCCAAAGTTTGAATTTCTGCATTAATTTGAGCCCTAACAACATCATCTTTTATAAAAGCATTTGGGAAAGCAATATAAGCAAATATCACAACAAAAATCATAAATGAAATTGCAAAAGAATTTAATGTAAGCATAATTTTATCAAAAACACTTTTTTGCTTATTTGAAACTTGGAAAATCAATCCAACAACGCACAATATAGGTATCAAAAATAAATTTATTAAATAATATATAAACATAAATATTATTAATTTGGGAAAAACCAAAGAAACAAAAGGTAATATTAATCCAGCAACAAACAATGCAATAGCAATAAAAAATGGTAAATTAAATTTCTTTTTCATATAAATACCTCTTTTCTTGATTTTATCATAAATAATGGTTATGTCAGATATAAATAACCTTTAACAACGATATCAAGCTAACTTTGAGCTAAGATTTTCAGTGGAAGAACTTGACATTTTGCAGAAGCTCGACCATTATAAAACAGCAATGCATAATAGTCGAGGTTTTATATATAAAAAACGTACATTAGAAAAACAAGTTATTGAATTAAGTAAGCAATTCAAGATTTTACTTATTACCGAAGCTAGACAAGTAGGTAAAAGCACGTTATTAAAACATTGTGATGCAAACCGAGATTATGTAACTTTAGATGATTATAAAGCTAGAGAACTAGCAATAAATGAACCGGAATTGTTTTTGCAAAGATATAAAGCACCAATTATTATTGATGAAATTCAATATGTACCAAATTTGCTTTCATATATAAAAATTGCCGTTGATAATAGTGATGAGAAAGGGCAATATTGGCTTACTTGTTCGCAACAATTTCATATGATGGAAAATATTACCGAATCTTTAGCTGATAGAGTTGGGGTTTAGATTTAAAAGGATTTTCGTTAAAAGAGATAGAAAATGAAGAGCAAATCCCATTTATTCCAACAAATGATTTTATTGAAAAAATGAGAAAAAGCTCTACGCCACAAGATTTAACATCTATTTATGACCTTATTTAACTTTCTTTTTTACATAGAATATCTTCTAGGTCTTTTTCAGAAGTTGTTATTGACTTTATTTTGAACTTTTCAGCCAGTATATTTAATACATTAGGAGAAACAAAAGCTGGTAAAGTCGGACCAAGCCTGATATTTTCAATGTCTAAATAAAGCAATGTTAATAATATGCAAACAGCTTTTTGTTCATACCAAGAAATAATCAAAGATAAAGGCAAATCATTTACTGAGCAATCTAGAACTTTCGCTAATTCAACAGCAACTTTTATTGCAGAATAGGCATCATTGCATTGTCCCATATCTATTAAGCGTGGAATACCATTGATTTCACCTAAATCGAGGTCATTAAATCTATATTTTCCACAAGCGAGGGTCAAAATAAGTGTATCCTTTTGGGTTTGTTTAACAAAATCAGTGTAATAGTTTCTGCCGGTTTTTGCACCGTCACAACCACCAACTAAGAAAATGTGTTTGACATCTCCCTTTTTAATCGCTTCTACAATTTTATCAGCAATAGATAAAACCGCATTATGTCCAAAACCTGTTGTGAGCAAATGCCCACCGTTTATTCCTGTAAAATACTGAGTTTCACTATACCCTTTTAGTTCTATTGCCTTTTCAATAACAGGTGTAAAATCTTTATTTTCTCCAATATGTTTAATTTCAGGATATCGAACGACAGAGGTTGTAAAAACTCTATCCGCATAACTTTCTTTCGGTGGCATAATGCAATTTGTTGTAAATAAAATTGGTGCAGGCAAATAATCAAATTCATTTTGTTGGTTTTGCCAAGCTGTACCAAAATTCCCTTTCAGATGTGGATATTTTTTTAGTGCAGGGTATGCATGAGCTGGTAGCATTTCACCATGGGTGTAAATATTTATACCTTTATCTTTTGTCTGTTCTAGAAGTAGCGCTAAATCGTGTAAATCATGACCGGTTACAACGATAAATGGTCCAGCTTCAATTTTGCTTGTTACTTTTGTTGGTGTAGGATTGCCATAGGTTTCAGTATTGGCTTTATCTAGAAGCTCCATACATTTTAAGTTTATTTCGCCAGTTTTAAGAACAAGAGATAAAAGTTCGTCTATTGATAAGTCTTTTGAGATATCTTGCAATGCTTCAAAAAAGAATTTATCAACAGCTTCATCTTTATATCCTAAAACATTTGCGTGATATGCATAAGCGGCTACGCCTTTTAAGCCAAAAAGAATTAAGGATTTTAGACTTCTTATATCTTCATTACATTCCCAAATGGATTTTATATCAAAACTATTACAACAACGTATTTTTTGAGATATTCTCTCTGAAAGATTTTTTAAGGAATTATTATCAAAATTGACATTTGTAATAGTAGTAAAAAGAGCTCCAATAATTAAACGAATATTTTCGTCAGAAAATTCAACACAATTAGCAAATTCTATTATTTTGCTTGTAAGCTCATCTTGAAGATTAGCTGTTTCTGCTGATTTACCACAAACACCTTGTACTGTACAACCCTTATTATTGGCAGTCTGTTCGCATTGAAAACAAAACATTTTATCCATAAAAATAGCCCTCTAATTTAATATTCGTTCATTTAAATTAATGCTTAAAATAAAATATTTTAAAATTGAACAGGTGAATAATTTAATTTGATTATATAGCTTGATGCTCTTTTTCTAAAAAATATTTCCGAAATAACGTGA
>JAFQTK010000090.1 GCA_017409065.1 bacterium | reverse complement strand
GTGTTTTGTTTATTGTTTTTTTTTAAATGGAATATGGGTCAATATTACCTATGTAATCAGGATTCAAGACAAATGGCATAAAACCTTCTTTTTCAAATACGGCAAAGAATTTTGGTAAATAAGATTTGTAAATCTGAAAAACGTACTCATATTTCGCTTTTATTTTTTCCCCTTCAACATTTTTACGTAGGTAATTAATTAGACGCAAAAAACGTAATTCGTCATCAATGCGACAAAAACTATCTGTTTGAGTAAATAAATCACAATCAACAGGTAATTGTCCTAAAGTGTGTTTATATAAACTTGTTAGAGACTTACACAGAAACACATAATGATAGTTTTCGTCAATAGAAATCTTGTCAAATGTTATGACTTCATTACATAAATTTTTATGGATATATAAACCAAAGCCTTTTAATTCTTTTTCGCTTTGATATAACCAATTTAAGGCAGTTCCATAATATGCGTTAAAATTCTTCAGTTCTATATAATTGAAATCCCCAACGCTTAATATACTTCGAAAAAAAACATTTAATGATGCTAACTTATAAAATAGTTGCTGGGTGTATTCAATAAGATATGTTACATAAAAATGATGAGAGTGATTACTTGTTTTATTAAAAATCAATACAGTATCCGAAAATACGATAGTTTGGAATTCGGTATTTTTATGTACGTGCAATTCATTTATTGATGTAAAAACCTTTTGGACTATTTCAGGTTTTGATTCTACCAATTGTTTGAATCCTAAAATATCTATATATAGAAACACTTTATCCATTGCAAATGATTATAAATCTGAAATATCAGATGATTTAGGAGAATATTGTAGTTCAAGATAATAATAATCTACGCCAAAATTTGTTTGGTCTTTTCTCAAAACAGAAACAGATAATGTTCCAACAATAGAAGTTTCGCTAAACCCAAATTCATAGGATTTAAATCCAATAGGATTAGTGTATTGATGAATATAACTATACTTTTCAGACAATTTCCTAAATAAATAATCTCTATCCTTTTTTAATTGTGTCGTATTGGTCTTATAACATGAAATCAATTGTGCGGCAGACATAATGTTGTCTGCTCCTGTATTATTAAATGAAATTATTAAACTTCCGAAAACTATACCTGCCATATTGACATCATGATATTCTAATATAGAACGGTCATGATTTATGTATTTGCCTGTAAACAATTTGGTGTCAAGAGCTTTTTCAACCTTCGAAAAAGTTGTGCCAAATGGTATCCCATAAATAGAAGCTTGTTGTGAATATACAATCACAGAAACAAGAAGCATAAAAGTAATAAATATGTATCTTTTCATATTTATAATAAAATTAGGTCTAAAAATATTTAATTGATAACTTTGCAAATATAGCGATTATATCTAAATTTGTATTAGACTATATATGATTAATTTAAAAAGTATATTTTATGTTGAAAAGAATTAGAAATATTATTTATTTTGTCGGTGCTTTGATGTTTCTTGTTAGTTGTATTCAAAAACCATTTCCCTTATTAGAACAAAATATTGTAGATTTAAAGAATAAAGGTATTTGTGAAAGAGTTATAGGAGGAAATCCCTTATATTGGCTTCTTGTTAATAAAAGTTTTAACAATGTTTTATTTAGCGAAGCGGGTGTTTCAATAAATAAAGACGAAATTGTTGTGGCTATACATTATCAAAAATACAAAAACATTAAGGGGTTTATTAGTAAATCTGATATTGAAATGTATCAAAAAGAATTTAATTCTCTGGATAAATATTTCTCAAACTTATTCAATGAGGAGGGGAAATATACGGAAGAGACTCATGGCAAAACCACATTTAGTCAGATTATTTGGGATATAAGAGATTATAGTGTTTGGCTTAATATGAACTTTTCCAATGAACTAAATGGGTCTATAGAATTGCAATTAAGCATCTTTACAGACGAATAGCTTTAAGTTGTTTTATCTTGTACTCTTTTTATATTAAAGATGAAAATCAGTCTTTATTCGCTGAACGGTGCTAATTCCACGTTGGGAAATCTTTGCCACATTGCGAACCGAATACCCTTTCTTCAATAATTAATCTCTTTGTATTCTTCTTTCTTCTGTTCGGTGGTTTTGATGCTGCCTTTCTTTCTGCCCACCTTACCGCCATTTACTATAACCACTTGACAAGCGGAACTGAATGTTATCCCTTTCAATTTGGGCACAGGTAGCAAGTGTAGCAAGCATAATCGGAGCAAACATTGATGGTTTACCATTATCATCCAATAGGGTGAATTGTTCCTTTTGCATATACAAGTTAATCTTATGGTCAATCAGTGTTTTCACCGTTTCCAATACTTCGAATGAACTTCTGCCAATTCTTGAAAGTTCACTTGTAAGCAAAATATCAACTTTGTTGTCAATGCAGTAATCAATGGCATCTTGGAGAATGGCTCTTTCATCATTCCGCTTTCCACCGCTTATGTACTCTTCGAACACTTCTACTACTTCCAACTTTGCGAACTCTGCATAAGCTTTCAAATCCAATACTTGACGTTCCGTATTTTGTCTGTTACGTTCAATGGTTGAACTCACTCTTGCGTATATAACTGCCTTTTTCATTTCTTCACATTTATGTTCATTAAATCCTTTGGATTGGGTGGTTACACTTGATTTTGCCTATTTGTATTCAAATAATCATTTTCTGAACACATTCATTTTTTGAACACATTTTCTTGGGTCAGTACCTTGTTTCAGTCCAATGGATAATCATACCTTGATAGGGAGCATTGAAGAATGACCAAAAATCTTCCATTGTTTCAAAACCGTCATTTTTAGATAGTCTTTCCATATCAAATTTTGATAGTACCATTCCATCAACCTTGATAATTCTTGAAGATGGTTCAATGGTTATCATTTGGGTTGATTTACAAAAGTTAGTCAGAACACATCTTCTTTCCTTGTGGTATGGATAAACGATATGATTCATCATTGTTCCGACCGCAATGGGCTTTTGGCGGATGGTGTGCAATTTCACACCATTTGCCAATGCTCTTTCCAATTCCTTCTTATAATTGATATTCATACTTCCTTTATTATATAATAGACATTCAAACTATATTCCATTCAATATATCCTATCAATTGAGGATTTCAATCAGTCTTTCTTCCTTAAAGCTTCTCCAACCGAAACTTTCCAAATCAATGTAGCAGAATGTTCCCATCGGTTTATGATATGTTCCGTTTGCCTTGGTGTTGGCTGCAACAACATCGGCTTGCAAAGTACCGATAGCACTACGGATTGAACCATCCACTTTCATATACTTGAACTTAACCATTTCACCATTGACCATACGATTTCTCAATTGCTCCAACATAATACCCTTGCGAACTGCATCGTTAATATCCATCTTGAACTTGTTCACGAACTGAACTGCCTTTGCTATTACGTTGGTCTGATTTACTTGGGTTGCTTTCATATCCTTTGATTTTTATGTTATTATTTCCTTTTGTTGACACAAAGATACCTGAAAATCAGGACTTTAGCAAAGATTCAACGGAAGTTTAACTGGGTTTAAGACCCTGATAATCAGGTGTTAAAGAAACCTGATAAGACAAGAAAAGTGACCTTTGGAGTCACCTTATATTATATAATGTAGTTGGATAAATGGGTGTCGAATGGAAAACGAAATGGATTCTCTTGGATGCATCTCCCACACCACAAATATCGGGAGAATCCAGCGTTCCTGCAAATTCCTGAAAATCTTTTAACTGGGTTTAAGACCCAGTATGTCAGGTTGTTAATAATTGAATCCAAAAATAAAAAAGGGAATCCAAGTGGACTCCCATAATTGAATGTAAATTGAAATTAAGATTAACGTAAAAAGATTTTTTATCATTGAAAAACACGTCAAACAGTTATTTTCCCATTCAGAGGTATCTGTAGCAAGGATTCACCAAAAATCATCTATACCACCCTTGACGTTTTACATTGAAAATAGGTGCGAATATGCGAACAATGCGAATACTTCGGATAGTGCGAATACTTCGAACACTTTGTTTCATTCTATACATTCACTTGACCGTTGCGAATATGCGAATACTTCGAATGGTGCGAATAGTGCGAATACTTGGTAATGATTTCTTTTTCTTGCTCATTCTTTTCTACCTATTTGAAATTGATGATGCAATATTATTGTTAATTGATACAATATTGATTATATTTGTGCAAATAACAATACAGAATTATGAGAATTACCAAAAAAGCAATTAAAAATTGTTTAAAGACATTGAAGAATGATTTATTGAATAATCCCAATGATTATCCAATGATTGATTTGTATGATAATAAAACAGTTAGAGCGGTTCTAACTGAAACTAGTAAGATTAAATATGTTAATCCATCATATAAAAAATCAATATCAACTCTTGTAAAAATAATGGAAGATAATTTCCCTATTTATCTTAATGACGGTGTTAATATAATTAATGAGAACGACTTCTATGATGACCTAAATTGGGATATTATTGTAGAAAAATACAAAGAAATAATCTAATAACTTACAAATCTCCAATATATAGGACTGATAGCGAATGGTGCGAACACTTCGAATGGTGCGAATAGTGCGAACACTTGCCGTTATCATTTCTTGTTTTATTACATTACTAAAAATATCCGTTCTCTTTAATCTGAATGGTGCGAATGTGTACGAACCATTCGAGGTGTTCGAAGTGTTCGCAGTTCGCACTTACTTGAATCGGTTATAGTTATTGCTCAGTTGGATATACTTTTCAACCTCACGAAGCATATTGATTTTTTCCATAAGAGTATTAATGTCATTCCTTACTTGAACCTTACAATCCAACCATATATGTTTGACCTCTTCATCATCGTTCAAATCCATAAACGGATAACCGATAGATAATTGGTTTCTTGCATCATCACGCATAATTTTTATGATTTCACGTTCTCTTTTATTGTGTTTTTTGTTGGACTTTTTATTTCTCAAAGAGTTCATATCTGAACGAGCGATATTCCAAAAATCCTTGTCTTGGGTCTTATGTCTTATTATAACATCCTCCAATTCCATTTGCTCTTTTACCTTGTCAGTCCATTTGTCAAATCCGTCCAATTGTTCATTGATGCTGTTGTTCCATTCCATTGCTGCTTTATGTGCATCATCCATTGGCTTGTTGGAATAAT
>JAFQTK010000089.1 GCA_017409065.1 bacterium | reverse complement strand
TAATTTTGGAGCAAATCTTGATACAAATATAAAAATCTCACAAGATAAAAATAATATCCTGTTGAACGGATACTTGAACGCAACAGAATTAAATTACAAAATCCAAAATCAAAATATTGACAAAAGCTTCCTTAAACTAGCGTTTAAAGGGAATCAAATCGACATAAACTCAAACTTATTCGTAAACAAAACAGAAAAATTTATTATTGAAGGTTTGTTTAAAAATGCAAAACAACAATCAATCAGCCTACATATAAATTCAAAAAAAATAAAACTTACAGATATTCAAAAAATATTAGTAGCTCTATGCGACATAATCAATCTCAAAAATGACATTGCACAACTACAATTAACAGGTTATCTTGATTCGAATTTTACAATCAAAAGCGATATGAAAAAAATTGAATCTGACGGATATATGAATGTTGAAAATGCAAACATTTCTCATAAAAGTATTCCGCTAAAGATAACTGACATAAAATCAAACCTTGATTTTTCAGGAAACAAAGTAACAATAAAAAATACATCTGCCAAAATAAACAATTCGCTGTTTACAATCTTGGGAACAATAGACACAAACGCAAATGCAGATGTAAGAATTAATGCAGAGAAATTACCACTTAATCTGCTTTATGATGCATTTGCTCCTGTTGAAACGAAAAAAACTCTTAAACTCACTGATGGAACACTTACTCTAAATGCAATAATAAAAGGCAAATTAGATAAAATTGAACCTAAAGTGATAGTAGTTTTGGATAAACTTAAAGTCAAAGAAACATCGCTAAATGCAGCACTCACTACAAACTCAATAAATGTAGATTTAACCGCAAATACCAAAGGAGAATTTAGTGGAAATGCAAAAGCAAACACATTTTTGTTTACTCTTGACAATCCGAAAACAAAGATTTCTCTTCCCGTTGGCGAAATTGGATTTGACACAAAAAATATCACAATCAAACCATCCAATTTGTACTTAGACAACTCTATGTTTACACTAAGCGGCAATATTGCCGATTATACCGGCAAAATTAATGCAATAATAAATGCCGAAGGTAAACTGGTAGCCTCCGATATTTTAAAATATGTACCAAAAGAAGCAAAAGATTTTGTAATTGTAAAAGGTTCATTACCAATAATTGCACAATTATCTTCAGACGGGAAAAACACAAAAATAAACGGACAAATGTTAGCAACCCCACAAAATTATATTTCCTTGCTAAACATAGATAGCATTAATGGAAAATCAAGTCTGACCAATGTCGATATTGAAACTGATTTAAATACATTAAAATTAAATGATATAGGATTATATGGACTAAACACAAATATAACACTTAATAAAAACTTGAAATACAATTTAGCCTCATCCTTCAAATTAGGTAATATTAGCGGAAAAATAAGTAATTTGATGGCAAAAACTCAAACATTGCAAAACATCAAAATATTAACCCCAAACTTAATCAGTGCATCTCTTCCCAGCTTTAAAAATTCAAAACTGACCGCTAAAGCCGATATGTCCATCAATGGAACAACACTCGCCCCTGCAATAAAAGGCACAATATCAATTCCAACAATCAATATTCCTGATTTTATGTTTAGCGGGAAAAATATAACGGTTAACCTAACAAAAGATATAATAAATGCAAAAAGTCCTGAAATAGACTTAAATGGGTCAAAGATATCTTTTGACACAGATATCAGCACAAATTTTGGTGAAAATACCATAATAAATAACTTAATAATTAACTCAAATGATATGGATGTGGACAAATTGTTTACAATAATGGAAGCTATGCCCCAAACCAATGTTGCACCTGCGGCAAGTGTTCCTGTTATAATCAAAAAAGGTCACGGAACTCTTGCTAAAGTAAAATCAGGTACATTAGTTGCAACTAATGCGAGCGGCGATTTTACTTTGAAAAATAATATTTTCGACCTTAAAAACCTAAAAGCCACTGCATACAATGGAATTGTAGCAGGAAACGTTTCCTATAACATCCCATATGAAACAACAAAAGCAAAAATCCAAGGACGAGGTTTAGATTCAAACTCTGCAATTACTGCATTTGCAGGTTTAAAAGACCAAATACAAGGCAAATTGGATTTTGATGCAGATATTTCAATGGTAGGAATGACATATGAACAACAAATGAAAACACTCAAAGGTACTGTTGATTTCAGCATTGGAGAAGGACAAATGGGTTCATTGGGCAGGCTTGAACACTTTATCTATGCTTCAAACCTAATGTCCCAAAAATTCGCACAATCAACACTCAACTCAGTTATCCAAACACTTGCACCTAAAAACACTGGTAAATTTCAGCACTTAAAAGGGCATTTAACATTTGATAACGGTTGGGCAAAACTTAACCCTGTTCACTCAGGCGGACCTCAAATGAGCTTATACATTTCCGGCAATTTTAATTTACTAAACAATTATGCAAACATCGAAATCTTAGGCAGAGTAGCCAAAGAGATTGTTAGTGTAATGGGTTCGGTTGGTGATATGTCTGTAAGCAAATTACTTACAAATATCCCCAAATTTGGCTCTAATACATCTAATATCTTAAATAGTTATAATGCAATTAAAGACGAATCCACCCTATCAAGAATCCCTCAACTTATTCCGGAAAGCAACGACACAAAACAATTCCAAGTTGTAATTGAAGGAAATATTGAAAAACCTTCATCCGTAAGAACTTTCAAATGGGTTGCATCGGAAGAAGAGATAAAAGCTGCAAAAGCACAAATTAATTCTCAATTGCAAAACATCTTACCAACTAAAGTAAAAGAACTGTTTACAACACCTCAAACAACCCCAACACAAACAACAACTACACCAACAACACAATCTACTCAACCAACTTTGGAAAACGCAGGTACAGCATTGAAAGAAGCAGCTAAAAACGCAGCAAAAGAACAATTGAAAAAAGCACTTCCAAGTTTTTGGGACACAATAGAATAAAATTAAAAAGTCCGCTAAGCGGACTTTTTTAATCTGTATATGAATCCTTAACACAACCTAATAAACCTACCGATTTAGGTCGGTTTTCCGGTGCAATGGGAACAACACGAGAAACATCAACTGAATATGTCGTACCCCAATTATCTGAGGATGAAGAACCTTTTAACCAAGCACTGTAATTAGTTCCAGTATCACTTACTGCACCAGTAGCTTCCCCCTGAGCTGTAGTATTAGCCCTAAAGGTACCTGTTATATTCCTAATCGCATCACCTTGTAATTCGTTAACTGCTACGCTTGCTGTTGTTGATGCACCTGAGCAAGTACCATTTTTTTCGCCATCCTTATCACAGATATTATAATTGCCTGCAAATCTTGGGAAACGTCCGTTATAGGCATTATCCAATTGAGTCCAATACGGAGGGCAATCAGCGGCTGCAAAAAATGCAATTGTTCCTGCCGGAACTCTATTATTAATAACTTCAGTTCTTAACTGTTGCATTTACTGTTGCAACTGCATTATCTGAAAATTACTTATCTGACTGTTTTTCATTGATTTAGAAATCAACGGTGCAGCACTACCAAGTGCAACACTGACAATTAAAAGTGTAATAAATGCTTCTGCAATAGAAAAGGCTGCTCTTTTATCCATCATATTATCTATCCTAAAAAAATCTCACAACGTAAATGATATCATATTTTTAAAATCTTGTCACTGGATTGCTGAACTTGGTCTAAATGTCATCCTGAGGGATGAACGAACACTAACTAGTTTAACAGATAAATTGAACTTTAATTATTGAATCTAGCTGATTGAAAATCTGCATGTGCGGTGAATACTAAAAAGAGTTGTCATCCTGAGGGCTTTAGCCCGAAGGATCTCCACGAAAGAAGTCTAAACTCCCTGAGATTCTTCGCTAACGCTCAGAATGACGATGAGGTTGAAAACCCGCCACTGCGGTCGTCATCCTGAGGGCTTTAGCCCGAAGGATCTCGCCGCAGTAAGCCCCCACGTCATCCTGAGGGCTTTAGCCCGAAGGATCTCCACGAAAGAAGTCTAAACTCCCTGAGATTCTTCGCCCTCTCGTAAATGTGACATTTAGTCACATTTACTCGGCAGAGTGCTCAGAATGACGATGAGGTTGTAAACCCTCCACTGCGGGACGTCATTCTGAGAGAACCAGTGAATCCTCTTTAGACGAACTTTAGCTCTTAAGACTAACTGGTTGAAAGGCGGCGGTGCCGCTGAATCCTAGCCGGTTGAGCTTTATTTCTTGAATCCGGCTGGTTAAAAAGCAGCGGTGCTGCCGAAGAATGACAACGGTTTAAAGTATGAAAATACTTAATAATCAATACATTGTCCGGCGTATGGAGTTTCAGCACATGTTGCAGGGTCAGTCGCAGGATTTGTGTTTAAATCCCTCCCGTTTAAATCAGGACATATAGGCAATAAATTGTCACCCGGAGTACCAGAAGGCTTGCAACAATCAAACCCATCCGCCCTATATGGCTTACACTGATATCTCAAAACGGGGTCTTGAACTCCGCCTCCTGCTGTTGGCAGTCTCCATGCCCAAATATAGTCGAAATTCCACGCATTTTCCGTATTTAATACATCAAAACATCCACCATGTGCATTTATATCATTTCTACAATCTCTATGAGGTTGAGGCGGCATTATAGAAGCCTTATGAGTAGGATAAAATCCTTCTGTTAAATGCCAAATATTCCTATCCCACCCTGCATAAGTCGCTACTTGCCTTAATTGAACTGATGTTTTTGATGTAATTCCATCGATAGTATCTGTAAGGTTGTGAGCAGTCGTTTTGCCACTAAGCTCGGGGCTATAAAACAAATTATTCAAAGTCATATTTAAAAAAGATAATGAACCAATCAATGAATGTGCCGTTGTAGATGTCGAATCTATAATACTCGTTGAATATACATTATTAATTTCAATAGGACCAGCCCATGAAGAAGTAGTCGTACTATCATAGTTTTTCATGTTACCAATTACACCACCTATATTGCCAGTGCCAGAAACCGTTCCTCCTGAATAAGAATTATTCAAAGAAGCTAATTTGGCATTTTCGCCCAAAAACCACCCTGCAATACCACCAATATAAGTTTGACTTGCTGCGTTAGCGGTATTAAAAACCGTAGCAAGCGAATAAGAGTTAT